>JAJYLG010000039.1 GCA_021787985.1 Chloroflexota bacterium | reverse complement strand
CAGGGCAGCTCACAGCGCCGTCGTCTCCAGCGTGTGTGCCCGCACAACCGGCCGGTCGAGCACATCCGCCTGAAGCTCCATGAGCAGGTCGCTCGCGGCCGCGCCGCCATCCGCGCGTAGCTCGGTGACGGCGAACCCGGACTCGACCTCGAGCAGCTCGATCAGCTCCGCGGACTGCACGGCGATCGCCTCGAGCGCGGCGCGCGCCAGATGGGCGCGGGTCGTCCCGCGGGTGATGCCGACGATGGCCCCGCGGGCGCGCGCGTCCCAGTAGGGAGCGCCCAACCCGACGAAGGCCGGCACGAAGACCGCGCCGCCGCTGTCGGGCACCGAGCCCGCCAAGGCGTCCACCTCGTCCGCCCGCTGGATGACGCCCAGCCCGTCGCGCAGCCACTGGATGGCGGCGCCAGCGACGAAGATCGATCCTTCGAGGGCGTATGCCGGCGCTCCGGCGCTGGCGGCGACCGTCGTCAGCAGCCCCCGGTCCGAATGGACGGGTATTGGACCCGTGTGCAGAAGGACGAAACAGCCTGTGCCGTACGTGTTCTTCGCCTGGCCGGGGGTGATGCAGCCCTGGCCGAAGAGCGCGGCCTGCTGGTCGCCGGCGACGCCCGCGATCGGCACGGCGGCGCCGAGCAGCCTCGCGTCCGCCTCGCCGAAGGCCGCGACGGACGGCTGCGGCTCGGGGAGGGTCTCGGGTCGCACCCCGAACGCCTCGCAGAGGGTCGGGTCCCAGTCGAGGTTGTGGATGTTGAAGAGCATCGTCCGGCTCGCGTTGGTGCGGTCGGTGCGGTGGACTGCCCCGGCGGTGAGGCGGTAGATGAGCCAGGAGTCGACCGTGCCGAACGCGAGCCGGCCGCGGTCGGCCAGGGCGCGGGCTTCGCGCCGGTGGTCCAAGACCCAGCGCATCTTGGTGGCCGAGAAGTAGGGGTCGATGACGAGCCCGGTCCGCGCCGCAACTTCGACGCCGAATCCGTCAGCCGCGAGCTTATCGCATTCGTCGGCGGTTCGGCGGCACTGCCAGACGATCGCTGGGCCAACCGGCTGGCCAGTGACGCGGTCCCAGGCGACGAGCGTCTCACGCTGGTTGGCGATGCCGATCGCGGCCAGATCGGACGCGGAAACGTGTGCGGCCGTCAGCGCCTCGCGCGCGGTGCGGAGCTGGGTCTCCCAGATCTCGTCCGGGTCGTGCTCCACCCAGCCCGGACGAGGGTAGTGCTGCGCGAACTCGCACTGCGCCCGCGCCAGCTCACGGCCGTCCGGCGTGTAGACGACGGCCCGTGAGCTGGAGGTGCCCTGGTCGAGGCTGAGCAGCAGCTCGCCCACCTGTGTCATCCTCCGGTCGCCATTGTACGTGCGGAAGCGCGGGCTTCTCGTCGGCCGCCTCCATACGGCACACTGCATGCGAACCGGCCGTGGAGGTTGTAGCGGTGCGGGAGTCGGTCCGGCGCGTCGCGGCCCTGCTCTTGCCTTGGGCGCTCGGCGTGACCGCCGCAGTCGCTCTGCTGCTCCTGGTGGCGCCGCGGCCGGCGGGCTGGAGCGCGGTCGAGATCGGGACCGTGCCGGCCGCCTCGGTGGCGGCGTACATCGAGGGAGCGGTCGCGCGGCCGGGGGTCTACACGCTGCAGGACGGCGCGCGGCTTGACGACCTCGTCCAGGCCGCCGGCGGGCTCACCGCCGATGCCGACGCGGCGCGCATCAACCTGGCACTGCGCATCGCCGACGAGGCGCACGTGCACGTCCCGCGGGTCGGCGAGGCGACTTCCGTAACGCCGGGAGGTGGCCAGGCGACGGACCTCACCGCGCCCCCGGCGGAGCCGCTCGACCTGAACCGCGCGACGCTCGAAGAGCTGGACGCGCTGCCCGGCATTGGGCCGAGCCGCGCACAGCGGATTGTCGAGTCGCGCAACCGCGACGGGCGGTTCGCCTCGGCGGACGAGCTGGTCACTCGGCGGATCGTTCCCGCTTCGGTGCTCGAGGCGATCCGCTCGCGGGTCACCGTGCGGCCGTGACCGTGCCGTGGGCCGCTGCTGCGTGGTGCTTCGGGCTCGCCGGTGCCGCATCTGGGCTGGGGGTACTCGCTCTCGTCGTCCCGCTGTTCTACCTGGCGCGGCTGCGCCGTCGGTGGGCACAGGCATCGCCGGCGCGCGTGGTCGTTACTGGGCTGCTCCTTGCCGCCGCGTGCGTGGGAGGGGTGTGGCGGTTCTCCTCGGGGCAGCAGGCGAGAGTCCATGCGCCGATCGAGGCGCTTGCCGGCCGGGACGCGGTCGTGCGCGGCGCGGTCCGTGGCGACCCGGAGGATCGCGGCACGTGGACCCGGGCGGTGGTGGACGCGCGCGAGGTCGTTGCCGGCGGCGGGACAGTGGGCGAGCCTGCCCCCGCGGAGGCGAGGGGCGGGCTGCTGCTGCGACTCGGTCCGGGTGGCCTACGGCTCCGCAGCGGCGACGTGGTCGAGGTCCGCGGCCGGTTGCGCGCGCCGCCGCGGTTCGACGACTTCGACTACGCGGGCTGGCTGCGGCGGCAGGGCGTGTACCTGCAGGCCGACTACCCTTCGGTGCGGGTGCTGCTCCCAGCCCGCGGTGGGGCGCCGGGCGGACCGCTGGGGGCCGTGCGGCGGGCGTTGTCCGCGAACCTGCAGCGCGTGCTGCCGGAGCCGGAGTCCGGGCTGGCGCGCGGCGCGTTGCTGGGAGAGCGTGCCGAGCTGCCGCGCGCCGTCACGGAGGCGTTCCAGCGCACCGGCGCGGCGCACGTGCTCGCGATCAGCGGGTGGAACATGAGCGTGGTCGCGGCCGTGGTGCTGGTGGCGCTCGCCTGGCTCATCGGCCGTGTGCCGGCGGCCTTCGTCGCGTGCGTGGTGGTGGTGCTCTACACAGCGCTCGTCGGCGCCGGGCCGGCGGTTGTGCGCGCGGCGCTCATGGCGGTGGCCGCGGCCGCCACGATGGCCGCCGGGCGTTCCGCTCTTCCTGCGCTCGGCCTCTGCTACGCCGTCGCTCTTATGACGGCGCTCGATCCGCGAGTCGTGTTCGAGGCCTCGTTCCAGCTATCGGTGGCCGCGACTGCGGGCGTGGTGCTGCTGGCGGCGCCGGGAGCGCGGTGGGCGCGGCGGCGCTACGCGATCGGCGGGCTCGCGGGGGCGGTAGTCGAGATGCTGCTGCTGTCGGTCGCGGCGTCCCTGGCTGTCCTGCCGGTAACGGCCCGCTCGTTCGGGACGGCGGCAGCCTGGGCGCCGCTGGTCAACCTGGTGGCCGTCCCGCTCGCCATCCCGGCGATCGGCGGCGCCGCCCTCGCCGCGGTGAGCCCATGGGTGCCGGGTCTCGGCTGGCTTTTCGCCGGGGCGGGCTTCGCCGCGATGCGCACGTTGCGCATGGCGGTCGAGGTTGGCGCGCGGCTTCCGGGAACGGGGGTGCATGTGTCTCCGCCGCCGGCGTGGCTCATCGCGGCTTGGTACGGGGCGCTCGCCGTGCCGGGGCTCTGGCTCGCCCGGCGGGATTCGGGACCACTTCGCGACGCGCCGGCTGCCCTGCGGTTCGACTGGCGCCCGTCGCGGCGGTCGATGGTACTGGCGCTCGCCGGCAGCGCTGCCGTCCTCTGGACGGCGGTGGTGCTGCAGCCGAGGCCGGCCGCGGCGACCGTCACGGTCGACGGAGGAGGACGAGTGGCGCACCTCGCCGGCGGCGCCGTCGCGGTGGTGGCCGGCGCGCCGGCCCGACCTGCGGCGTCGGATCCCGCCGCGGCCGCCGCGCTCGTCGTTGTCGACCCCTCGCTCGGGGCGATGGCGTTCGCCCGTGACCGGGCCCGGCGCGCGCTGGCGGAGACCGTGGTCGTGCCCGCATCCGTCTCGGCTACGACGTACGATGCCCTTCTCGACGCCGCCGACGTTGGCGGCGCGCGCGTTCTGGCCGTTACGGAGCCGCTCCGCCTTCGTGGCGCCGGCTACGATCTGGTGGTGCGGCCGGCCGCCGGCGGGCTGCGGGTCGATGGCGAAGTGGATGGGCTGCCGGTGGCGTTGGGCGCGGCGGAGGCCCCGCTGCGGGGGCGCGGGCTCGTGGCGCGGCTGGGCGGTCTTGCGCCGGGCGACGGCTGGCTGCGCGTCGGACTGGTCGGCGGCGACGAAGCGGCTTGGCCGAACGTCGATCCGTCGCGGGTGGGAGAGGTGCGGCTCGCCCGGGACGGCGACAGATGGCGGCTGGCGCTCGAACGGGGCACCATCCCGCGCTGATGCCCTGCCGACGGCGCGCTGCTATACTGCGCCGGGTCACCAGCACGGAGGATTGAATGGCAGGACGAACGGACGGTCGCAAGGCGAGTGAGCTGCGGCCGGTGCGGATCACCACGGGATACCTGGATTTCGCCGAGGGCTCGGCGCTCATCGAGGCGGGACGCACGCGCGTGCTGTGCGCGGTCTCCATCGATGAGCGCGTGCCGAACTTCCTGCGCGGCACGGGGTCAGGCTGGGTGACGGCCGAGTACTCGATGCTGCCCCGCTCGACGCAGACGCGGACGCAGCGCGAGTCGGCGGCGGGCCGGGTCGGCGGGCGTACGCACGAGATCCAGCGGCTCATTGGGCGCTCCCTGCGCTCGGTCGTCAACCTCTCGCTCCTCGGTGAGCGGACCTTCACCGTGGATTGTGACGTGCTGCAGGCGGACGGGGGGACGCGCACCGCCTCGATCACCGGTGCCTGGGTTGCCCTGGCGATCGCGATCCGCAAGCTGGTGGCGAGCGGCGCCCTGCAAGCGAACCCGCTGCGCGAGAACGTGGCCGCGGTGAGCGCCGGTGTCGTGGGCGGCCTGCCGGTGTTGGACCTGTGCTACGAGGAGGACGCGCGGGCCGAGGTCGACTTCAACGTCGTGATGACGCGCGCCGGACTGTTCGTCGAGGTGCAGGGCACGGCCGAGGGCCGACCATTCGACCGCGTTCAGCTCGTGGGGATGCTCGATCTCGCCGAGGCGGGGATCCGCGAGCTGTTTGCCGCCCAGGACGCCGTCCTCGCCGCCCCGACCGGGTGAAGCTCGCCTACGCGTACGGCCCCAGGTACGTGCCCCCGATGATGTGCAAGTGGCCGTGCGACTGGCTCTGCATCGCGTCGGGACCGAAGTTGGAGAGCAGTCGGAAGCCGCTGGGGCAGTGCCGTGCCCCCATCTCCGCGGCCACGCGGGCGATGTGGTCCATGTCGTGCCAGAGGTCCTCCTGGCTCATGTGGCGACGAGGGATGGCGAGCAGCATCACGGGCACCCAGCGCAGCAGGTTGCGGATGACGACCATGCGGTCGTCCTCGTAGAGGAAGTCGCCCGGCTCCTCGTGGCGGGCGATGCGGCAGAACGTGCAGTAGGGGTTGTAGTCGGCGGTCATGCCTGCCGCCGATCCTATCCGCGGCGTTCGCTCCCGGTCAAACGTCCCGCTTTCGGGGAAGCCGCGGGCAGAGCGGGCGCCGGTCGGTGCCGCGCGTCTCGGGTGTCGCGCCGCGCTACACTGACGGCAGGTGCTCTGTGAGGGAACGAACCGTCATCGCGGGCCATCGGCCGTCTGCGGGCCGGGGTCGCATCCTCCTCCTGCCCGCCTGTGCGGGGCTGCTGCTTGTCGCGGCCTGCTCCCGCGGCGGAACGCCAGCGCCCCGTACCGTGACGGCCACGCCGACGGCTGCGGCCTCGGGCACCCCCGCGGCGATCAGCACCGTGACCGTGACGCCCACGGCGGTCGCGCCGCTTCCATCCAATGGGACCAGCTTTCGCGTCGGCCAGTGGACGGTCATCGCGGGCCGGACCACCGTGCGCATCACGTCGCTGACCGGGGCTTACGTCCGTTCGTCGCCGGTCGTCCGGTCTGACAACCGGGTTGGGTCCGTGCCCGTCGGGGCGATCGTGACCGTGGAGGGACGCGTGCAGGACGGTGGGGAGGCGGAGCCAGGGAAGGGCACGACCTGGTACTTCGTGGGCATGGTGGGCGGCGCGCCGCAGTTCATCTACGCGGCGCCGGACGTCGCGATCCCGGTGTCGGGGCGGTAGCCGTGAGCGCCTGCCTGCAGCCGGTCTGTCGCCAGGCAGGCGGGCGGGGTGGGCTGACAGGAGCCCCGTCTGACGGGGGCGTGGGGCGCAGGCCGCCCGTCCGCTATGCTGGGATCGTGCCGGACTTCGCTCCCTTCCACGCGCTGCGATACTCCCAGGCCGACCTCGGCACGCTCATCGCACCGCCCTACGACGTGATCACGGCGGCCGAGGCGACGCGTCTCACCGAGCGCGATCCGCGGAACGTCATCCGCGTCGAGCTGGCGGTAGATGGCGACGACCCGTACGCGCGGGCCGCCGCGCTGTTGCGGGAGTGGAGGGCGGAGGGCACGCTACGCCCCGACCCGCGGCCCGCCTTTTACGTGTATCGCCAGCGGTTCGACGTGCACGGCGCCAGCCGCGAGCGGACGTGCGTCCTCGGCGCGCTGCGCCTCGAGCCATGGGGCCCGAACGTCCGGCCGCATGAGTTCACGCTTGATAGCCCGAAGGAGGATCGGCTGCGCCTGCTGCGCGCTTGCCGCGCGAACGTCTCGCCGGTGTTCGGTATGCTGCCCGATAGGTCGGGCATGCTTTTCGAGACGCTACGCACCGTGACGGCTCATCGGCCGGCGGCGTCAGGCACGGGGACGGTGGGCGATCTGCACGAGCTGTGGCCGGTTGAGGACGAGGGCGTGGCGGCGCGCGTGCGGGCGGCCGTAGGCGCCGAGCCCGTCTACATCGCCGATGGGCACCACCGCTACGAGACGGCGCTCGGCTATGCGCGCGAGTGCGGGGCACTGGGCGGCGACGGCGACCTCCCCGAGGGCCGAGTGCTGATGGGCGTCGTCTCGGCACAGGACCCAGGACTCGCGATCCTTCCCATCCACCGCCTGGTGCGGCCAGTGCGATCACCGGAAGATCCGCTAGCCGCGCTCGCCGGGCGCTTCAGCGTGAGCGACGTCACCCCGCGCTCGGACGACGGCACCGCGCTGCATCGGCTGCTAGCCCGCCTGGGCGCGCACCGCGGCAGCGGCGCGGCATTCGGTGCGCTCGGTCTCGAGCCGCAACGGCTGCACCTGCTCGAGGTGGCGGGCCGTGAGGCGATCGAGGCCCTCATGCCGGCCGATCGTTCGTCCGCCTGGCGACGGCTGGGCGTCAACGCCCTGCAGTACGGCGTGCTGCAGCCGCTGTTCGGCATCGACGAGGACGTGCTGCGCGCGGGCGAGCGGGTGGCTTACACGGAGGAAGCGGATGAGGCGGCGGAGGCGGTGCTCTCTGGGCGCTGGCCGCTGGCTTTCCTGCTCAACCCAGTGACCGTGGACGAGATCTTCGCGGTCGCAGACGCCGGCGACCGGATGCCGCAGAAGTCGACCTACTTCTACCCCAAGCTGGCCACCGGGCTCGTGATCCGCGCGCTCGGCTGAGGAGCGCGCCGAGCTCAGCGATGTCGGCCCGAGGCGTGCCAGCGGCCGGGCAGCACCGACGCGCTTCGAAAGTGGCGGCTCACGCACCAGGCCGGCCACGACAGCAGCGCGAGGACGGCGAGCGCGATCGCGCCGCCCGCCGCGACGCGTCGCTCGCCTTCCCGGCCCGACTCCTGCACCCGCAGCGAGACGCTACGCGCGAGCCCGGCCGCCGCGGCAGGATCGCCGCGCGCGTAGAGCGACCGCGCTCGCACGAGCTCCCGCGCCACGTCGGAGCGGAACAGCCCCGCCCGCTGCCAGAACGTCCGGGGGCCGTTCATCAGGTTGGTGGCGTCGATGAGCGCGCGGAGTGCGTCCTGGCGCTGCGCGATGTCGCCCAGGATGGAGGTCACGTCGGCGGCGGTCTGGGCGGCGGCCAGGCGCTCCGTGAACCCGTCGAACGGGCGCTGGCCGGCGTCGGGCGCCAGTTGCCGGAGCTCGGCGTAGGCGCCCGGCAGCGGCAGAAGGGCATCGGCGAGGGCGGTGGCCGAGCTGAAGTCCCAACGTACGAGGGCGTCGTGCACGGCCGGCGGCATGGCAAGGTCGGCGCGGTCGAGGCGTTCCGTGACATAAGCAACGCGGGCGCGCGCTGCGCGCCGCGCCTTCAGCAGCCCGGCGTCCGATGGCGGCAGCACCCAGTCGGCGAAGAGCGCATCGAGCGGCTCGTCGCGCACGAGCCCCGGCTCGAGCGCGTCCAGCCACGCGCGCGTGCCGATGGCCTGGCCGTTTGTCATGGCCGTCAACGCGGCCCGCTCGACGGTGCCGGAGGGCAGCAGTTGGAAGATGCGCGCGACGACCGCGGTCGCCGCCTCGTAGGCCCAGAGCGTGCGGTCGCGCGCCGTGCTATCCGTGGCAAGCAGGGAGATGAGCGCATCCCAGCGCGACAGCGGGAAACGGTTGGGGTCGCGCCCGATCGCCGTCAGATGTGCCGCCAGGGTAGTCGTGGTCTGCGCCGCGCCGTGGAGCGCGACCTGGGCGGTGTACTCGGCCATCCCCTCCCGCTGCCAGCGGTCGCGATAGGGGAAGGACCAGAGATGGGCAAGCTCGTGCGCCATGACCGCGGCGTCGGCCGATGGCGTCACACGCAGCAGCGCCGAGGAGCTCGAGACCTGGGCCTCGCCGCCATACCCCTGCAGCTCGGCGATCGGCGACTCCACCACCTCGACTGACTTCGGGCCCGCGTACGGGAAGCCGTTGAGACGCTCGATCGCCGGCAGCACCTCGCGCGCGATGGCCGAGACTCGCACCGGCCAGTAGTCGTCGCCGACGAATGGTCGCAAGAAGACCGTGAACGAGCCGCCCGACGGCAGGGTCATCGTGACCGGCTGCGGCTGGGCCGCGGGTGAGGCCGCCACGGCCTCGACCAGCACCAGCCGCGGTTGGGTGACCGCCGCGGCGCACCTCCAGGTGTCTTGCTGCTGGACGGCCGTGCGGCACTGGTCCACGGGCGCCGCGCCGCACCACACGGTCGAACCATCGCTCGCGCAGGCGCCCGTCAGCGGATTGATCTGGGCGGGCGTGGCGCTGCGGACGCGGACCAGGGTCGGGATGAGCTGGAGCGGGACAGGGATCGAGGCGTACGAGGCATTGATCCAGGCGGTGGCGCCGTGCACCGGTCCGAGCGTGTACGTGACGGTGACGTCGAGGGGGCCGGGCAGCGGGCCGAGCGCCGGGGCGAGGTAGACGTTCAGGCTGCGGACCGGCTCCGCGGGCGGCCCGATGGTCCACTGCAACTGCCGTCCGTCCGGGGTGGCGGCCTCGATGTGGTCGGCGTCCGCGGGGAGCAGCAGCCGCAAGACCGCGCCCTCGAGCAGGCCCGGCGGCGCGGGGGCCTCCGGGTCGATGTGGATGGCGAGCTTTGCCTCCACGGTCGAGCGAGAGGGGAAGAACTGCATGTCGGCGAAGACCCGCTGGCTGGGGGGGCCGGGCGGGGTCGGCGGCGCTACCTGGGCAAGCGCGGGCGTCGCATGGCCCAACAACGCCGGCAGCAAGAGCAGCACGGCGGCGCAAGCGGCACGCAGGGCGCGGCGAACCATGGTGTACACCATCTGGACACCACAATAGGCGTGCGGCGCCCGCCCCTGCCGCCGGTCTTGACTATAGGCGAACGAGTCGCGCGCTGTAAATGTCCGGGATCGCCTCGACCTCGCGGAGCTGCTCCTCGGTCGGCGCCTCGTCCAGACCCAGCACCATCAGCGCCCGTCCGCGCGGCTCGCGACGGCCCACCTTCATCGAGCTGATGTTGATGTCGAATTCCTGCATCTTCGAGCCGACGCCAGCGATCATCCCGGGCCGGTCCTGGTTGTCACACACCAGCAGATAAGGCGCGTCCGGCGTCATGTCCACCAGCAGCTCGTTGATGTCCACCAGGTGCACCTGCCCGCGCTCGATGGTGCCGCTGATACGCGTCTGGCCGCCGCGGGTGCGGACCGTGACCGCCAGCAGATTCGGGATGCCGTCTGGTGCGCTGGGGTCCCGCCGTTCGGCGATGCGCAGCCCGCGGCGCTCGGCCACCAGGTCGGCGTTGACCACGGTGATGTTCTCTTCGCTGATCGGGCGCATCAACCCACGGATGACGGCCGCGCGCAGGACGGTCGTGTCGTGCTGGGCGAGCTCCCCGGTGTACTCGATCTCGATGTCGCCGAGCTGCCCGTCCTGGAGCTGGGTGGCGATCATGCCCACGGTGGTCGCCACGTCGAGGTAGGGGCCCAGCACCGCCGCTGCCTCCGGCGCCACCAGCGGCGCGTTGACGGCATAGCGCACCGGCTCGCCGCGCAGGACGGCAAGCACCTGCTCGGCCACATCCAGCGCCACGCGCTCCTGCGCCTCGGCCGTGGAGGCACCCAGGTGGGGCGTCACCACCACCTTGTCCGACTTCATGAGCACGTTGTCGGTGGCCGGCTCCTTGGAGAAGACGTCGACCGCCGCCCCGGCGACGCGCCCGTCCTCCAGCGCCCGGTAGAGCGTCTCCTCGTCGATGATCCCGCCCCGCGCGGTGTTGATGATCCGCACGGTGGGTTTCATCTGCGCGATCTCCTCGTCGCCGATGAGGCCGCGCGTGCCCTGCGTGAGCGTCGTGTGCAGGGCGATGAAGTCGCTCTCATGCAGCAGCGTCGCCAGGTCGACGAGTGTCACGCCGAGCGCGCGGGCGCGGTCCTCGGGCACGAATGGGTCATGCGCGACCACGCGCATCTCCAGCCCGCGGCCACGGCGCGCGACCTCAGAGCCGACCTGTCCCAGGCCGATCAGCCCCAGCACCTTGCCACGCAACTCCACCCCGACGAACTTGCCGCGCTTCCACTCGCCCGCTTTCAGGCTGGCGTGCGCCTGCGGGATGTGCCGGGCGAGCGCCAGCATGAGCCCGATGGTGTGCTCGGCGGCCGAGACCGTGTTCCCGGTCGGCGCGTTGACCACCACGATGCCGCGGTCAGTGGCGGCCGGGATATCGATGTTGTCCACGCCCACGCCGGCGCGGCCGACTACCTGGAGTCGCCGGCCACCCGCGATTACGTCGGCCGTCACCCGCGTCTCGCTCCGCACCACCAGCGCGTCATACTCACCGATGATGGACAGCAGTTCGTCGGGCGCGAGGCCGGTGCGGACGTCGACCTGCGTGTCGGCTTGCAGCGCTTCCACGCCCTCCCGCGCGACCGGGTCGGCGATGAGGACCCTCCAGGCGGCGTTCCCGCTCACCTGCTCAGGCCCCCGTGTGCCGCGTCGCTGGCGCAAGCTCGGCCAGCACCACCTGCAGCGCCCGCTTGACTCCGTCGATGTCGGCGGTGTCCACCAGCCCGAGATGACCGACGCGGAAGATCTTCCCTTGCAGCGGCCCCTGCCCGCCGGCCAGCACCACGCCCTGCTCCTCGCGCAGCTTGCGCAGCATCAGGGAGACGTCGACGGCGGGCGGCGCCTTCACCGTGGTGACGGTGTTCGAGGCGTAGCGCGGGTCCGCGAACAGCTCGAGGCCCAGCCCGCGCAGCATCGCGCGGGTATACTCACCCACCTGCTGGTGCCGCGTGTAGACCGCCTCCAGTCCCTCGGCCTGCATCTTTTCCAAGGCGACGTCCAGCCCGAAGTAGATCGACACGGCCGGCGTCCATGGCGTCTGGCCCTTCTGCTGCGACTCCAGGTGCTTGCGCGCGTCGAAGTAGAAGCGCGGCATGCGGGCGATCTCGTTCGCCTTCCAGGCGCGGCCGCTGAAGGAGACGAACGCCAGCCCGGGCGGCACCATCCAGCCCTTTTGCGAGCCGCTCACCACCACGTCGAGGCCCCAGTCGTCGACGGCGACCGGGATCGAGCCGAGGCTGCTGACCGCGTCGACCAGCAGCAGCGCCCCGTGCGCCCGGACGACGCGCGCGATCTCGTGCAGCGGGTTCGTCACGCCGGTGCTGGTCTCGTTGTGGGTGACGAGCACGGCGGCGACATCGGGATGCTCACGCAGCAGGCGTTCGACCTCGGCGGGCTCGGCGGCCTGGCCGGACTCGACCCGGTGGCGAATGACGTCCGCGCCGTACGCCTCGGCGATGGAGGCGAAGCGGTCGCCGAAGGAGCCGATGGAGACGGCGAGCACGCGGTCGCCGGGAGAGAGGGTGTTCACGACCGCGAACTCGAGCCCGCCCGTGCCGGAGGTGGTGGCGATCATGACCTCATTCTGGGTGCGAAAGGCCCAGCGGAGGCCGTCGGCCACGCGGCGGCTGATCGCGGCGAACTCGGGACCGCGGTGGTTGATCATCTGGCCGCCGACCGCCGCGAGCACATCATCCGGGCACGGCGTCGGGCCGGGGATGCGGAGGTTTGTCGACATGGGTGGTCCTTTCGGGGGCTTGATTCCACTGTAGCGGCGCCACGGCCGTACGGTACAGGCCGAGGACGTGGCCTCGGCGCGTGGAGCCGCGCAGGCTGCCGCCGGTGGGCCACGCGGCGCCGCGAGGCGAAGGTTGCGCTCAGGCCGATGGCCGCGCGCCGGCGTGAGCCGAGATGCCAGGATCGCGACCGTCATCGGCCGGCGGGCTGCGCATTTGTGCTCCGCTTCACAATCGTACCTGCGCACGGCGATGTGCCGCTAGCCCGGGGGGCGCGCCGATCTGTCGGGGGCACGAGAGACGGCGCGTCGGATGCTCGCCACGGTCGCAGGACGAGCCATACGCGGTTTGATGGAGGCTTTATGGGTCCGTCCCGCCCACTTCGCCATGCCCGCCCTCTCGCGTCATTCCCGCGAAGCCTGCCCCCACGGAGGTGGGGGGCGGGAATCCAGCCCCGAGCGACCTGCTGCCAGCTCTGGATTCCGGCTCGCGCTCGCGTCGGTTCGCTTGGCCTGCCCGCAGCAGGCAGGCCGGAACGACGGATAGTCGTCGTGCCGGCGCCCGCCCCCGAGAGGGGCGCGCCAGTGCCAACGCCGCTGAGGCAGTCGACTGTTGAGCGGTCGTCGAGGCCGCTCGCAGTTGTCCGTTGAATCGTGCCTCTTGTGATCCTCCCACGCCCTCACGTTGACGCACACGGAAGGCCGTCCGTAGCATGGCCGTGTCACGAACGGCCGCGCCTCGCGCCGTCGCATCCCGAAGCCGACCCCACCGGCGGCTAACGCAGGAGGTCACGTGGCGGACTACCACAAGCCGCTGCCGACGCCCATTCCCGACACGCAGCCGTTCTGGGACGCCGCCCGTCGGCACGAGCTCCTGGTCCCTTTCTGCCTGGATTGCCAGCGCCACTTCTTCTACCCGCGCCGCCTTTGCCCTCACTGTTTGGGCGAGCGCATCGAGTGGCGCAAAGCCTCCGGCCGCGGTCGTGTCTACAGCTTCACGGTGCAGTACCGCGCCGCCCACCCCGCCTTCGCGGCTGACGTGCCGTTCGTCAGTGCCGTCGTCGAGCTGGACGAGGGCGTGCGGCTGGCCACCAACCTGGTGGATGTGGAGCCCGACCCGGCGAAGCTGCGCTGTGACATGCCGGTCGAGGTGGTGTTCGACGATGTGACGCCCGAGGTCACCCTGCCCAAGTTCCGTCCCGTGGCGGAGGTGGAGCGGTGAGCCTCTCCCGCGAGGTCGCCATCGTGGGGGTCGACGAGTCGGACCGCATCGGCATCGTGCCCGACCACACGCCGATCGACATGCTGGCGGAGGCGGTGCGCAACGCCCTCAACGACGCCGGGGTCGCTCCCTCCGAGGTCGATGGGCTGTTCACGGCCGGGGCGGCGCCGATGGCCTCGGTACTGGTTGGCGAGTACCTGGGCATCCAGCCCAGGGTGACGGACTCGACGATGACCGGCGGCTCGTCCTTCGTCATCCACATCGAGCACGCGGCCGCCGCCATCCACGCCGGGCTGTGCGAGGTGGCCGTCATCGCCCACGGCGAGACCGGCTACAGCAACCGCGCACGCGGCATGCGCCGGGCGTTCGATTCCTGGCTTCCGCAGGGTCAGTTCGAGACTCCGTACGGGCTGATGGCCCCGGCTCCGGCCTACGCCATGGCGGCGGTGCGTCACATGCATCAGTACGGCACCAGCAGCGAGCAGCTCGCCGAGATCGCCGTCGCCACGCGCAAGTGGGCCATGCTGAATCCCAAGGCGATGATGCGCGACCCGCTCACCATCGACGACGTCCTCGCCAGCCGCTGGATCAGCTATCCGTTCCACCTGCTCGACTGCTGCCTGGTCACGGACGCCGGCGGCGCGGCGGTCGTCACCAGCGCCGCGCGCGCGCGCTCGACGCGCAAGAAGCCCGTCTGGGTGCTGGGCACGGGCGAGGCGCACACGCACCAGATGATCTCGCAGATGCCCGATTTCACCTGGACGGCGGCCCGCCAGTCGGGCGAGCGCGCCTTCGCCATGGCCGGGGTGGGGCGCGAGGAGATCGACCTCTGCGAGATCTACGACTCGTTCACCTACACGGTGCTCGTCACGCTGGAGAGCCTGGGCTTCTGCGGGCCGGGCGAGGGCGGTGCGTTCGTCAGCGGACAGCGCACGGCTCCTGGTGGCGAGCTCCCGGTCAACACGTCTGGCGGCGGGCTCAGCTACACCCACCCGGGCATGTTCGGCATCTTCACGATCATCGAGGCGGTTCGGCAGTTGCGCGGCGAGTGCGGCCAGCGGCAGGTGCCGGATGCCCGGATCGCCCTCGTCAACGGCACCGGAGGCACCCTCAGCGCCACGGGGACCGCTATCCTGGCCGTGGACTGATGCTGATCGACCTGCACAACCACACCTGGCCGCGCTCGCACGACAGCGTGCTCAACCCCGACGACCTGCTTCAGCGCGCCCGCACGGCCGGGCTAGATGCCGTCTGCCTCACCGAGCACGACACGGTGTGGGAGCCCGACAGCATGCGCGAGCTGGGCGACCGGCACGGCTTCCCCGTGTTCCCAGGCATCGAGGTAAGCACCGACGACGGCCATATGCTGGTCTTCGGTCTCGACCGGTATGTCTTCGGGATGCATCGCATCCGCGAGCTGGCGCGCTACGTGGAGGAGGCGAAAGGGGCGATGGTGGCCGCCCACCCGTATCGCCGCCAGATGCCATGGTTCGAGAAGGACGAGGAGGAGTACCGCCTCGCCCTGGAGCGCGCGACCCGCAACCCCGCGTACGAGTTCGTCCACGCGCTCGAGACGCTGAACGGCCGCGGCTCGGCGCGGGAGAACCGCTTCTCCGAGCTGCTCGCCGAGCTGATGGATACGCCTCGCACCGGCGGCACGGACTCCCATGCCGTGCAGGACATCGGCATCTGCGCGACGTACTTCGAGCGCGATATCGAGTCGCTGGAGCAGCTCATCGAGGGCCTGCGGGCCGGCCGCTTCTACCCGGTGGACCTGCGCAGCGGTACCGCCCTCGACCCGCGCACGATGCTGGTCGGCCGCGAGTCGTCCGGCTGACCTTTTGACAGGACACCGCGCAGTTCCTAGGCTGGGCGGCGCGGTCACCGGTAGGACGCAGCGAGAAACGAGATGAGGAGAGCGCGATGACCATACCCGCCCCATCGGTTATCACAGGCGAGATGCGAGCGGCCGTCGGGGTCGAGTCCGAGCCCTACCCGGTCGAGGTGACCACCAGCCACGTGCGGCTCTTCGCACGGGCCGTGGGACACACCGACCCGGTCTACTACGACGAGGACGCGGCGCGCGCGGCCGGCTACCGCAACCTGCCGGCGCCGCCCGGCTACCTCGGCACCCCGATCTTCGACCCGACAAAGTGTGACCCGACGTTCGGCGCGCCGCGCCGTGGCGTGCGTTCGTTCCACGTGCCCTATCGGCGTGTCCTCAATGGCGGAACGGAGATCGAGTACCACGACACGATCTGTGCCGGCGACCGGCTCATGATGAGCTCGCGCATCGCCAGTTTCGACGAAAAGGTCGGCTCGCTGGGGCCGATGCTAATCACCGTCACCGAGACGCTGTATCGCGACGAGGCCGGCAAGCTGGTCGCGCTGATGCGCGGCACGATGATCCAGTACTAAGGGGGCGGAGACGATGGCGACGCGCTACTGGGAAGACGTGACCGTTGGCGACGAGGTGCCGGAGTTGCGCAAGCCCTGCATCTCGCAGCAGTTGGTGCTGTGGGCGGCGGGCTCGGGCGACTTCTACCAGATCCACTACGACAAAGACTTCGCGCAGAGCACGGGCCTGCCCGGAGTGATCGTCCACGGGGCGTTCAAGCATGCGTTCCTCGGACATCTCGTGCACGACTGGGCGGGGAACACTGGCTTCATCAAGACGCTCTCCTGCTCGTACCGCGGGATGGACCCGGTCAACAAGGAGATCCGGATCCGGGGCGTGGTCAAGAGCAAGCGAGTGGAGGACGGCGAGCACCTGGTGGACCTGGAGATCTGGACCGAGACGCAGGAGGGCCAGCGGACGACCCCCGGGTCGGCGGTAGTCCGCCTGCCGAGCAAGGGATAGGGAGTGACAGAATGGCCGATCTGCTGCAGGGCAAGGTAGTCGCGCTCACCGGGGCGGGCCGTGGTATCGGCCGCGAGGTGGCGCTGCTGGCCGCGGGCGAGGGCGCGCGGGTCGTGGTCAACGACCCCGGCGTGAACGTCGACGGGTCGGGCCACGACAGCGGCCCGGCTGACCAGACGGTCGCCGAGATCCGCACACGGGGCGGCGAGGCCGTCGCCAACTACGCGGACGTCTCGACGATGGAGGGCGGCGAGTCCGTCGTCAGGACGGCGCTCGATAGCTACGGCCGCCTGGACGTGCTGGTCTGCCTGGCCGCGATCTTGCGCGACCGCATGATCTTCAACATGACAGAGCAGGAGTGGGACGAGGTCATCAAGGTCGACCTCAAAGGCCACTTCACCGTCATCAAGCCGGCCTCAATCGTGATGCGGCAGCAGCGGTACGGTCGGATCATCAGCTTCAGCTCAGTGTCGGGGCTGGGCGGCAACAGCGGCCAGGCGAACTACGGCGCGGCCAAGGCCGGCGTAGCCGGGCTGACGCGCGTCGCCGCGCGGGACCTCGGCCGCTACGGCGTGACCTGCAACGCCATCGCGCCCGGCGCGGCAACGCGCATGACGGCCACCGTGCCGCAGTCCGCCCGTGAGACCCGCACGGCGCGCGGCATCGGCGGCAGCGTGCCGATCACGCCGACGCCGTACGGGCCGGAGTATGTGGCGCCGATGGTGGTCTACCTGATGCTCGACGAGGCGTGGAACATCAACGGCCAGATCTTCGACGTCGCCGGGCCGCGAGTGGGGCTGCTGGCGCATCCCTACCCGCCGGTGCACCTGATCTGGAAGGAGGACGGCGTGTGGACGCTCGATGAGCTGCGCCGGCTGGTGCCGTCGGTGCTGATGCAGGGCGTGGCGAACCCAGCGGCGCCGCCGCCCGAACTCGACATCCCCGGTCGGCCGGTGGCCCAGGCGACCGCAGGCTGAGCGGACGACGCTGACAAGCGAGGAGCGGGGGCCGTCCACTCGGCTCCCGCTCGGTGTCTCCGGCTACTCGGTTGTCCCGGACGGGGGTGGGCCGCTCTCCAGCCAGGCGCGGAGATGCTCCATCGTCACGAAGGTGTGCGGCCCGCGGCGCTGGGTGCCGCATGGCCGGAAGCCGGCAGCGATGAATGAGTGCTGCGCGCGGATGTTCCAATCGAGCGTATTGAGCACGATCCGGTCAACTTGCAGGGTGCGGAAAACCAGACCGGCGAAGGCGCGTACGGTGTCGCGCCCGTAGCCGCGTCCCCAGTAGGCGCGATCGCCGATGGTGATGCCGAGCTCGACCTCGCCGCGCTGTGGGTCGTAGTTGTAGTACATGATGTTGCCGATATGCCGGCCTTCCACGCTCTCGACCGCGAAGGAGCGGCGGAACGGGGAGGGGTAGTGGAGGTCGTCCTCGAAGGCGGCGAGGAAGTCGAAGTAGCCGCTGCGCAAGGGGGAGGCGGCGTCGAAGCGCGCGAGCTCGGGGTCACGCCGCCACTCGTAATCCTGGCGCGCATCGGACAGCCGCTTGCGACGCAGGCGGATGAGCTGCCCGCGGGCGACCTCGTCGCCGGCGACGGCGGTCATCCGTGATCCGCCTGTCGTTCAAGAGCGGCGCGCGCCCGCTGTACCACCTCGCGCTCGGTCGGGTAGCGGAGCCGTTCCGGCGCCTCTTCCAGCGGCACCCAGCGCACCTCGTCCCATTCGTGGTCGTGCCGGTCGAGCGAGCCGCCCACCGCGCGCATCAACCAGAAGTGTACGACCTTGTGATAGCGGGTCCGCTCTGTCGCCTCGACGTACCAGTACTCGATGGCGCCCAGCGGCTCGTCCACCGCCGGGCGGATGCCGGTCTCCTCCTCCACCTCGCGCAGAGCCGTTTGCAGCAGGTCCTCTCCGGGGTCGGGCGTGCCTTTGGGCAGCGCCCAGATACCGCGGTCGTACTCGCCGCAGATGAGGATCTCGGGCTGGTCACCCGCAACGCGATAGACGACGCCTCCGGCCGATACCGCCTCGGCGTGGCGGAGCGGCATGGACGGGCGCGCCTCGCGCCTAGGCATCGGGGAGCCCGATCTCCGCGTCGGCAAGCGCCAGCACGGCCAGCGCGTCCCGCGCGGCGGCGGCGATGCGGGCGTCTCGGCTGGCGGCCCGCTCGCGCAGGGCCCGGCGCGCGCGCTCACCACCGATCTCGCCCAGGGCGGCGATGGCGGCCTCCTGCACCTCGCTGTCGCGGTCGTCGAGCAGGGGCAGCAGGCCCGGCACGGCGGAGGGGTCGGCGATCGAGCCGGCGGCCGTCGCGGCCTCGAAGCGCATCGCCGGCTCGGGGTCGGAGAGATGCTCGATGACCCTGGGCAGCCAGCGCGTGTCGCAGCTTTCGCCCATCGCGTGCAGGGCGGCGACACGCATCAGCGACTCGTCGTGGCGGTACGCCCACTCGATCAGGTCGGGTACCCACGGCCGCGAGCGGACACCGAGCGTCTCCATCGCGCGCGCCCGCACGGGGATCTCCTCGAACTCGTCGGTGAGGGAGTCGCGCAGCGCGGTGTCAAGCGCGGTCAGGTCAGCAGGGCGGAATCGGTCAAGCTCGGCCAACAGGGCGAACGCCCGAAGACCGCGCGCGGCGGCCGCGCGGACGATGGCCGACTCGTCGGTGCGCAGGAGCTGCAGCAGCCGGCCCATGGTCGAGCGCTCCTCGTTCTCCCAGAGCCCCTCGACAGCCGCGGCCCGGACGTTCTCGTCCTCGTCGTCGAGCGCGATCAAGAAGATCGCGTCGAAGTTCAGATCGGGCGCGCTCTCGGTGAGGTCCGCGAGCGCTCGGATGATGTCCAGCCGCCGGTCCTTGGGGAGGTTGGGCCAGCGCAGGCGCAGCTCGTCGCACTCGGGCACGGAGACATGGTCGAGTTGGAGCAGCCGACCGTGTGACAGCCGTCGGCGTGTGTCGGAAAGCTCTTCGATGAGCTGTGTGATGGCCACCCGCACCCTTCGTGGATCCGCGCGATGCCGCGCTACGGAAGCAGCGAGCCGCGGCCGGTCGCCGTGGTCTCGCTGCTGTTCACTTCCAGTGTACCGCCGGCTCCCGCGGGCGCGGGCTATCCGCCCTGCGCCCGCGCCACCGTGAGCTCGGAGAAGCACAGCGACGGCGTCCACAGCGTTCCGCCGATCCAGCGGCCGTCCGAGCCGACGGCGAGGAGGGCGCTGAGCGCCTGGTGGACGTTGCCCGAGACGATCGTGTCCTTCACCCGTCCCGCGATCCTCCCGCCGCGCACGGCGTATCCGAGCAGCACATTGCCGCTGAACTCTCCGCCGATCACGTTGCCCTGACCCGCACCAAGGACCATCTCGATCACGAGCCCGTCGCCCATCAGCGCGAGGATCTGTTCGAAGGTGCGGTCCCCGGCCGCCACGAGGACGTTGGTGGAGCCGACGGTCGGTGGGCTGATGAGCGAGCGTTCCGCCGAGCCGGTGCTCTGGACGCCGGCCTGGGCCGCGGCGGTGAGGTCGTAGCGGAAGCGGCGGATCACGCCCGCCTCGACCATCGCCAGGCGGCCGGAGGGCACGCCCTCGTCGTCGCACGGCCGGCTGGCGGGGCGCATGGGCAGGAGCGGGTCGTCCGTCATGCTGAAACGGGCGTCGTAGCGCTGCTTCCCCAAGTCCCCGGCGATCGGCGACGAGCCCTGGACGACGAACTTGCCGTTGAACCCTGCCTCCAGCGGCTCCATCAGCGTCCACGCCACGCCCACCGGCGTGAAGCACACCGGCACTCGACCGGTCGGCGCTTCGGCCGGCTCCTCGGCCCAATGGTACTGGCGTAACGCGTCGCCCACCACGCGGTCGGTCGCGATGTCCGGAGCGCAGCCGGCGTCGTCACCGCCGACGAACAGCATGTCGGTGCCCCGCACGCGCGTGCCCTCGAGCCCCAGCGCCAGGCTGGTGCGCGCGTACTGCACGTCGAGCCCGGCGGTGTTGAGCAGACGCACGCGCTGCACCTGGCGGTCGACCCGCGCCTCGCACACCAGCTCGGGCGCGCCGTCGAGCAGCTCATGGATCGCGCGGTTGCCGAGGTCGAGCAGCGCCGCGACCGGAAGGCGGGCTGTTGCCTCGTCGTACGTGCCTGGGTCGGGCGCGGGCGCCGCACCGGGAAAGTGAAAACGCGCCGGGGCGCCGAGCTCCGCCACCTCGAGCGCGAGGCGCACCAGGTCTGCCTCGCCGTCCGAGCGGGTGCTGGACGCGAACCCCATACGACCGTTGCGAATCACGCGCAGCGCGCAGCCGGACGTGGAGCGCGACTGGACCGACTTGAGCCGGTTCCCCTCGAAGTGCACGGGGGTATCCTCAGACTCGACGGCGAAGACCTCGGCCTCGTCGGCGGAACGGCGGGCGAGCTCGATCACGCGCTCCGGGTTCACGCGCGGCCTCCGACGAGGCAGCGCGCGATGCGCACGTGCGGGCTGCCGTTGCTCACCGGCAGGGGCACCTGACCTCCCTTGCCGCACCCCCCGCCCTGGTTCATCTCCAGGTCACCGGCGATCCCATCGATCTGCTCGAGGGTCACGAAGAGGTTGCCGCTGAGCTGGACCGGACGCACCAGCTCGGCGACCTTGCCGTCGCGGATCATGTACGCCTCGCCCGCTGAGAAAGTGAACATCTCGAAGCTGGTCATGCCGCCGTACCAGGAGCGTGCGTAGACGCCGAGCTCGATGTCGGCGAGCAGGTCCTCGAGTGACGCGGCACCCGGCTCGATGAACGTGTTGGTCATGCGCACGATGGGCGGGAAACGGTAGTTGATCGCGCGCGCGTTCCCCGTGGGCCGCTCGCCCATGCGCGCGGCCGACTCCCGCGAGTGGAGACGGCCCACGAGCACGCCGTCGCGCACGAGATCGGTGCGCTGCGCCGGCACGCCCTCATCGTCGTAGCGAAACGAGCCGCGCAGGCCGGGCACCGCCGCGCCGTCGACGATGTTGAGGTGCGGCCGTCCGAAGCGCTTGCCCAGCTTCATCAGCTCGCGCAGGCGCTCGTCCTCACTCACGAAGTCGGCTTCGGACAGGTGGCCGAATGCCTCGTGAACGAAGACGCCGGCGAGCACCGGGTCGAGCACCACCGGGTACTCGCCAGAGCGGGCGTAAGGCGCGTCGAGGAAAGCGACCGCCTGGTCGCGGACCTCGGCCACCTGCTGCTCCAGGTCGCGCACGGCGCGGAAGTCATTCAGCCAGCCGAGGCTGAAGCTGGCCTGCTGCACGTCGCCATCGCGGCCGGCCGTGACCGCGCAGTAGGCGGTGACGTCGTGCCGCGCCTGCCGGATGAGCGTTCCCTCGCTGGTCGCGAGCGTGGTGGTGCGCCGCTGGTCGCCGTAGCGGAGCAGCGCGGTGGCCACGGCGGGGTGGGCGGTCGCGATCTCGGCGTAGCGGTCGAAGATCGCGCGCTTCTCGGCCAGAGGCACGGCGGATGGGTCCTCACCGAGGCGCAGGGGGACGTCATCTTCCGCCGGATCGACAGGAGCGAGGCGGACTCCCGCGTCAGCGGCCAGCGCGGCGGCGGCGACCGCGTCGGCCGCGCGCTCCGCCAGCTCGTCCGGGTTGTTGAACGAGCTGAACCCCCAACCGCCGCGCACGAGCGCGCGGACGCAGCCGCCGAAGTCCTGCAGGCGGTTGACGGTTTCGAGGTCGCGTCCCCGGTACGCGAGCTGTGCCGCTTCGATCTCTTCCACCCGGATCTCGAGGTAGTCGGCGGCGGTGCCGCGCACCAGTCGGCGCAGGTCGTCGCGCAGGTCGGTGGTCATAGTCATCCTCCGGAACAGTGCGGTCCTGCCTGCTGCAGGCAGGCGCGGCCAGAGCGGTCCGCGGTCACGTCTCCTCTCGGGCTGCGGGTCGCGGCGGGCCCGCCTGTTCCCACGTCGGCGGACGCTCCATCAGGCGCCGCGCCGCGTCGGCCGGGCTACGCCCTCGCCGGAGCACCGCGGTCAGCTCCTCCGCGATCGGCATGGTGAGGCGGTGTCGGGCGGCAAGCTCGAGCGCCGCCTCGGTCGTGGGCACGCCTTCGACCACCTCGCCGACGGCCGCCAGCGCCTCCTGGACATCCAGGCCGCGGGCGAGCAGCTCGCCGAAGCGGCGGTTGCGGCTCAGCGGGCTGCTGCAGGTCGCCACCAGGTCACCCAGGCCCGCGAGCCCGGCGAGCGTCATCGGCTCCGCCCCGAGGGCAACGGCCAGCCGAGTCATCTCGGCCAGCCCGCGGGTGATCAGCGCGGCACGGGCGTTGTCCCCGTAACCCAGCCCGAATGCCATCCCGACCGCGATCGCCACCACGTTCTTGAGCGCTCCGCCCGCTTGCACTCCCACCACGTCGGTGCTGGCGTAGCAACGAAACGTCGGCCGCGTGAGGACGTCGCGCAGCCGTTCCCCGACGAACGGGTCGCGGCACGCCACCACCGAGGCGGTCGGCTGATGACCGGCGACCTCCATCGCCAGGTTCGGCCCGGAAAGGCAGGCGACTGGGTTCTCGGGCAGGACCTCCGCGATCACCTCGGCGGGGAGGCGCAGCGTCCCGCGCTCGAACCCCTTCGTGCAGGCGACCAGCGGGATACCCGCGGCGAGGGCCGGCGCGACGCTCGAGACGGCTTGCCGCAGCGCGTGCGACGGGGTGGCGAGGAGCACGGCGTTGCTGCCGGCGAGCGCCGCGGGGTCGCCCGCGACCGCGCACGACGCCGGGAGCAGGGCACGCAGCGCTCGGGCCGCCGTGGGATCGCGCGGAAGGATGACGATCTCCGCGGCGTCGGCGAGCAGGCCCGCCAGCGTCCGACCCCACGCACCCGCGCCGACAATGGCAAGTCGCACGCGTCAGGCCGCGCCGCGGGCCGGCGGAGTGCGCAGCCTGCCGGGCGTCCCGATCCGCGGCTCGGTGCCCGCCCGTAGCCGCTCGATGTTGTCGCGATGCTGGACGACGATCAGCGCGGCCGCGACGACCGCGTACACGGCGTACTCGCGCGGCTCGACGCCGACGACCGCCAGGGCGATGACGGCCAGCGCGGCGATCGCCGTGCCGACCACGCTCATGATGCTCATGATGCGCGTGGAGGCCAGCAGCACCCCAGCGAGCAGGAAGAAGCCGAGCGCCGGTAGCGGCATCATCGCGGCGGCGGCGCCGAAGGTCGTCGCGACCCCGCGACCGCCGCGGAAGCCAACGTACAGCGGGAAGTCATGCCCCAGGATGGCGCCGATCGCCCCCACGACCTCCAGCGTCGGGTCGTGCGAGATGGCTCGCGCAAGTATGACCGGGGCGACGCCTTTCGCGAGGTCGCCGACGAGGACCACCGCCGCCGGGCCCAAGCCCACCGTGCGCAGCGTGTTCGTGAACCCCGTCTTTCCGCTGCCGTAGTTGCGGACGTCGATGCCGCGCGCCACGCGGCCGACGGCTACGCCCATTGGGACGCTACCCAGCAGATAGCCTCCGACGGCAAACAGCGGGTACCACCACCACATCATTCGCTCTCGCCCCGCTCCTTGAACACCAGGCGCACCGCGGTGCCGCGGAAAGAGTACACGCGGCGGAGGCTGTTCTCCAAGTAGCGGCGGTAGGAGAAGTGCGCCAGCTCTGCGTCGTTGCAGAAGAGCACGAAGGTGGGCGGCGACACCTCGGCCTGCGTCGCGTAGTACACCTTCAGATGACGACCGTGCCGAAGGGGCGGCGCGTGGCGCGCCATGGTCTGCTGCACCAGCCGGTTCAGCTCCGGTGTCGGCACGCGAACCTGCCGCGCATCGAACGCGCGCAGCACTGCCGCGCGCAGCTCCGGCAGCCCTGTGGCGAGGAGTGCCGAGATGAAGACGACCTCGGCCCAGGGCGCGAAGCGGAAGCGCGCACGGACGAGGCGCGCGAACTCCTCGCGGGTCAACCCGTTCTCCAGCGGCAGGTCGCACTTGTTGACGGCGACGACCATACCGGTGGCGTGCTCCTGAGCGAGGCCACCGATGTGCAGATCTTGCGCCGTCACGCCCTCGCCGCCATCGATCACCAGCACGAGCACGTCCGCGCGCTCGGCCGCCGACTGCGCCCGCATCACCGAGTGGCGCTCGGCGCCCGCTCCGACGCGGCCGCGGCGGCGGATGCCCGCGGTGTCCAGTAAGGTCACCGGCCGCCCGGTCCAGTGCATCGGCACGTCGATGACGTCGCGGGTGGTGCCGGGGATCTCGCTGACGATGACGCGCTCCTCGCCCAGCAGCGCGTTGAGCAGCGCGGACTTGCCGACGTTCGGTCGCCCCACGATGGCGACCTGCGCCCGCCGTACCTCTGCCGGCTCGGCTCGCGGCGCTTCCGGCAGGACGCCGACGGCGGTGTCCAGCAGGTCGTCGATGCCGCGGCCGTGGTGTGCGCTCACGGGGAACGGCTCGCCCATCCCGAGCTCGTAGAACTGGACGCTGTCGAACTCGCGCGCCGGGTTGTCGGCCTTGTTGGCGACCAGATAGACCGGGACCGGACTCCGTCGCAGCAACTCGGCCATGTCGAGGTCCGCAGCGGTAAGTCCATCGCGGGCGTCAACGATGAAGAGCACGGCGGCGGCGGTGCCGACCGCGGCCAGCACCTGCTCGCGCACCCGTTCGCTGAACGGCCCCTCGCCGGGCGGCTCGAAGCCACCGGTGTCTACCAGCCGCAGCGGGCGTCCCAGCCAGGTGATCTCGGCCTCCACGCGGTCGCGGGTGGTGCCGGGCTGGTCTTCCACCACGGCGCGCCGGCGGCCGAGGATGCGGTTGAACAGCGTCGACTTGCCGACGTTGGGCCGGCCGACGATGGCAAGCACGGGCGCGCGGGTTGCCGCGGGGGTCGTGGAGGGCATGGTTACCTCGAGCAATGGTGGGCCAGTGGGGGACGCGATGCTTCGGGCCACGTGAGCGTCCATTGTCAGTATGCCATGCGGCGGGGTGCGCGTGGGCGCCCGGCAATGGGACGGGCGCTACGCTCCGTGCGGGGCGGTCGGGGGATCAGCGGGCGACGATGGTGACCGGCACCTTGCCGAGCTGCGCGGTGTCCACCGTGAAGCCGGTCGGCACCGTCACCTTCGGGACCAGCTCGTAGCTGCCCGGCCCGAGGCCCGTGCAGTCCACGGTGGCAACGACGTCGCTTGGTTTCACGGTGGTGAACTGCGGGAGTGGGCCGATGGCCGGTGCGAGGTAAACACGGACCCCGAACTGGGCGCTGAAACCGGTGCCGACGTTGGCCGCCTTCAGCGTCGCCGGCAGGTATCCCTCGCCGACCTGTGGCACGATCTTGGCGGTCACGATGACCGTCCGCTGGCTGCCGATGCTCGCCCCCGGAGGGACGTGGACCGTCACCGAACGCACCACGTCGCTGGTGGCCCCGTCCACGTCGACCTGGTCCGTGGTCAGGCTGGTGATGCCGTTGAGCACCTCGAGGCCCGCAACGACGTTCACGGTGGCCGGCTCGACCTGTACGTCGGTCACGACATACCCCGGCGCCGGGCGGCCGCGCAGGCTCGCGACCACCGGGACCAGGCGGCTGCCGATCACCTGCCGCACTTTGATGTCGACGGTGACGCGGTCCGGCTTGATCGCCTGCACGAGGATACTGTTGCCGAGCGCATCAGCGGCGGTCAGCGGCACCGACTCGCTGGCGTTGCCGGTTACCAGGCTCAGGTCGATGGTGGCCACCGCCTGTTCTACCGCCTGCACGTTGGCCGCCCGCCCGTATACCGTCACCTCGTTCACGCTCAGGGTGGCGTCGGCCTGGTAGTACGGGTTGTTGCCGAGGAACTTGATGTGCACCGGCACATGGTCCTTGCGTTCCAGCTTCTCCAGAACGACTTTCACCCGCGACGGGATGACCTGTTCGATGCGGATCGTGGACTCGCGGACGGTCACGCGCACCGGCAGCTCGTAGGTGCCGACCCCGAGGCCCGTGAGGTCGACGTTGGCCTTCACGTCGTCGGACTTCAGGCGCAGGACGGCGTCCCGGGGACCCGCGACGCGGATCTGCACATGGTCGGGGCTGAGGCCGTCGGTGATGAGCTGGCCGTTCAGGTTCTGCTCCGTGACCGGAACGGCGAACTGCGGGCTCGCGGTCACGACGGGGTTCTGTGAGCGGGTGACCGCGGCCCAGAGCAACGTGGAGAGGATGAGGGACGTCAGCGCCAGCAGGTAGTTCCGGCGCAGTGAGCCGGCGATGGAGCGGAATGCGAGGGCAACCGCGCGGGTGAGGTCGCGGATCTGACGCGGAGCGTTCACCGGACGTGCTCCCGGCGGGGCGGGGCGGCGAGCTCGGCCGCCTCCGCCGGTGGCGGGGCGCTGCCGTCCATCGCTGGTCGGCGACCGCGGCGGCCGCGGCTCGCCAGCGCGTTGGTGATCACGGCTCTCAGCCGGTGCTCGTCCATGCCGCCGAATAGCCGTCCGTCGACCGCCACGCTGATGCCGCCCGTCTCCTCGGACACGACGACGGCGACCGCGTCGGTGCGCTCGGTGAGGCCGACGGCCGCCCGATGGCGCGTGCCGTGACCGGCGGCGGCGGAGGTCTCGCTCAGCGGCAGCACACACGAGGCGGCGGCGATGCGACCATCCCGCATGATGAGGGCGCCGTCGTGCATCGGCGCGTTGTGAAAGAAGATGTTCGTCAGGAGTGGCACGCTCGGCACCGCGTCCACCGTGTGGCCGGTGTCGATGTAGTCCTGCAGTCCGGTTTCGCGCTCCAGCACGACGAGCGCGCCGGTGCGCGCGGCGGCGAGCTGCAGCGCGCTGGTCACAACCGTGTCGATGAGCTGATCGGTGCTGGTAGGGCGAACGAAGGTGCGGGCGCCCGTGCGGCCGAGACGCTCGAGGCCACGGCGGATCTCGGGCTGGAAGATGATCGGGATGCCGATGAGGACGGCGGTCAACGAGTTGGTGAGCAGGTAGGAAAGGACGCGCAGGTTGAAGACGTTGGCGGCCAGCACGGCGATGATGAGCAGGATGACCGCACCGCGCAGCAGCGACATGGCGGTGGTGCCGCGCAGCAGCAGCAGGACCGAGTAGATCAGGGCGGCGATGATGAGGATGTCGAAGCCGCTGCGGACGTCAAACCGGCTGAAGATGTCGGTAAGGGTGTTCCAGAACGGGGTCATGGCGCGTGAGTCCGGCGGCGCGCGGCCCTAGGGCACGAGGCCAAGCGCCAGCGCGAGCACTGCCTTCTGCGCGTGCAGCCGGTTCTCCGCCTGGTCGAACACCAGCGAGCGCGATGACTCGATGACCTCGTCGGTAATCTCCTCGCCGCGGTGCGCGGGCATGTCGTGCATGATGCGGGCCTCGGGCGCCAGCGCTGCGAGCGCGCCGTCCACGGTGTATCCAGCGAAGTCGCGAAGACGCCGCTCGCGCTCCGCGTCCTGGCCCATGCTCACCCACACGTCCGTATAGATAATATCCGCTCCGCCCACGGCGTCGGCCGGCTCGCGCACGCGCCGCAGCGAGCCACCGCTGGCAGCGGCACGACGCTCCGCCTCGACCCACGGCCCTTCCGCGACGGCGTAGCCAGGCGGGCCGGCGATGACGAAGTGCATGCCCAGCGATGCCGCCGCCACCGCCAGCGATGCGGCGACATTGTTGCCGTCGCCGACATAGGCGAGTCGCAACCCCGCGGTCCGGCCGAAGTGCTCGCGGATCGTCAGCACGTCGGCGAGCGCCTGGCACGGGTGTTCCTGGTCAGTGAGCGCATTGACCACCGGCACGCCCGAGTAACGGGCGAGCTCCTCGACCGTCTCGTGCGCGAACGT
The DNA here is from genome assembly GCA_021787985.1 of Chloroflexota bacterium. Lineage (GTDB taxonomy): Bacteria > Chloroflexota > Dehalococcoidia > DSGV01 > DSGV01 > JAJYLG01. The sequence goes on along the minus strand of JAJYLG010000039.1, from coordinate 1,939 downwards.
GCGAACCGTGATCACGTCCACGTACCGGCTGAGAACGCGGGCCACGTCCTTGGCCGGCTCGCGCTGGCCGAGCCCGACCTCGTCACGCCCGAAGTAGATGGTGTGGCCGCCCAGCTCGTGCATCGCCGAGTCGAACGAGCCCTTCGTTCGCAGCGACGGCTTGTCGAAGAGCAGCGCCTGACGCTTGCCTTGGGCCAAGGGACCGTGGTCACGCCGCTTGAGCCGCTGGGCGACCGCGATCACGTGCGCCACCTCTTCGACGGAGAAGTCGGCCATGGAGATCAGGTGGCGTCCGTGCACGGCAACTCCTCGGGAATCGGGGTGCGCGGCCAGTGTAGCAGAGGGTCTCGGCTTCCTTGTCCGAGCGTAGGGCCGGTGCTATGTTGGCCACGCGCGATAGATTTCACAAATGGGGGCCAGCGTGCTGGGCGAGTATGGGTACCTCGGGTTCCTCCTTGGGGCGGCGGTTCTCTTCCCCCTCGGCGGTCTCGGGCTCTCGCTCCTGCTCAAGCTTATCGGCGTTCGCCAGGATCGGCCCAACCCCGTCAAGCTCGACGTCTACGAGTGCGGCGTCGAGACGGAGGGGCCCACGTGGGTCCGGTTCCACGTCCGCTACTACCTGATCGCCCTGCTCTTCGTGGTCTTCGACATCGAGGCGGTCTTCCTCTTCCCGTGGGCGGTCTCCTTCAATCAGGTGACCCTCTACGGCGTCGTCGAAGCGCTCCTCTTCCTGCTGGTGCTCGCCATCGGTTTCGCGTACGCGTGGCGCAAGCACGCGCTGGACTGGAGGTGAAGGCGTGACCGCCACGCTCGACGGCCGAACGATCGCGCAGCGTGTGAGCGCTCGCTTTGCGGACGCGGTCGAGGCGGCCGAGCCCGGTTGGCTGCGCGTGCGAGCGGAGCGCCTGGTGGACGTCGTTCGCTTCCTGCGCGATGAGCCGGAGCTGACTCTCGAGCAGCTCGACATGATGACCGCCGTCGACTACATGGACTACTTCGAGCTCGTCTACCTCCTGCTGTCCGTGCGGCGGAACCACCAGTGCCTGCTCAAGTGCTGGACGGGCGACCGAGCGGACCCGGCTGTGCCCTCCCTCGTGCCGGTGCTCTACGGCGCGCTGCTGCAGGAGCGGGAGACGTATGACCTGTTCGGCATCCGCTTCGCGGATCATCCCGACCTGCGCCGAGTGCTGCTCTGGGAAGGGTTCGCCGGCTGGCCGCTGCGCAAGGATTTCTTGCAGATCGGTCAGGGCGCGTTCCATCCTGGCCTGCCGCACTTCCCAAAGGAGGGCGGCGAGCGCGGCCTGCTTACCGGCCCGAACTGGACCGGCGAGGATGCCGCTCAGGAGCTGAACCAATGACCCTGAAGAGCGAGCCGATCGTCGTCAACGTCGGTCCGCAGCATCCGAGCACGCACGGCGTGTTCCGGATGAAGGTGACGCTCGATGGCGAGGTGGTGACCGACGTGGACATGGTCGTCGGCTACCTGCACCGCAGCCTCGAGAAGCTGGCCGAAGAGCGGACCTATACGCAGAACATCCCTTTCACCGACCGGATGGACTACCTGTCCTCGATGTCGAACAACCTGGGCTACGTGCTGGCGGTGGAGAAGCTGCTCGGCCTGGAGGTCCCCGAACGGGCGCACTACATCCGCGTCATCATGGCGGAGCTGCAACGCATCGCCAGCCACTGCATGGCGCTGGGTACGTTTATCAACGATTGTGGCGCGTGGCAGACGCCACTGATGCTGATGTTCCGTGAACGCGAATGGATCCTCGACCTGTTCGAGATGGCCTGTGGGGCGCGCATCACCTGCAACTACATGCGCATCGGTGGGGTTTCGTTCGATCTGCCGGACGAGTTCCTGCCCGAGGCGTGGAGGCTGGTGAACCTGCTACCCGGTCGCATCAAGGAGTATGAGGCGCTCACCGTCGACAACGAG
>JAJYLG010000038.1 GCA_021787985.1 Chloroflexota bacterium | reverse complement strand
TAGCGCGCCGGGAAGAGCCGTGAACGCGGCACGCCGTAGTGGAGGAAATAGTGCCGGTTTTGTTCTCCAATATACAGCCCGGAGACCTGGCTGAGCAGCGTCCTCAGCGCAACCTGCTTCATCGCGCGCTTGTACCAAGGACGACCGTGCAGGAGCGTCTGCTCCTCGCGGATCAGCACCCGCGTGCCCCGCGCTCGCGCCGCCGCGACTGCGAGCCAGCTTGTGATGTGATTGTAGCCGTGCACCCAAAGGACGTCGTAGTGGCCCGACGAGACTTCGCGCACAACATCCAAGTGAGGGCGCATCCCCAAGCCATCCGGGATGTTTCTTCCTCTCGCGCTTCGACAGAACTTCCAGCGATAACCGTCTAACAACGATGTGTCCCAGCGGATCTCCCGCCCAAACCCCGGGTCGCGAAACGCGCGAGCTGTCGCGTCGGAGTAGAAGTACACCGTCAAGTCGATCTCAGGCCTCCGCGCCAACTCGCGGTACAGTGGTGCGAAGTACTGGATCGGGTGCGACACTAGATGGGCGACGCGGACAGGGCTGCCGGTCATCGGCTCCCCTCCGCAATCACCTGGTGGTCCCTGTCCATCTCGTCGACCGCCTCCTGCGGGTCCCGCCCCTCCAGGATCGCGCGGTAGGCGGCTGCGACCCGCTGCCGGTAGTGGCTCCAGGTGTACCGGCTCTCGATCAACCCCCGACCGTTCGCGCCCATCTCCCGTCGGGCCTCTCGGTGCTCGTAGAGGTAAGCGAGCTTCCCACACAGCGCATCGACGTCGCACGTCGGTACGACAAATCCGTCGGCGCCGTCGCGTACCACCGCCCCGGCGCTCGCCGTCGTCACCACGGGCAGGCCCGCTGCCATCGCCTCGTACGTCACCAGCGCTGACCCCTCCGACAGCGACGGGAAGGCGAAGACGTCGCTTCGCTGGAACCAGCGCTGGACTTCGTACTTCGGGACCTGGCCGACCCACGTGTAGCAGCCAGCGTACTCTTGCAGGGCGCGTCGGCCGTCCGCATCGGCGGCTCCCACCAGAATCAGCTCGGCGTCCGGCAGGTCGAGACGGCGCCACGCTTCGAGCAGGTAGCGGACGCCCTTCCGCAGGCCGATCTGGCCCACGAACAGGACACGGAACTTCCCGTCAGGGCGTCCGTCCATCGGGACGAACTGCTCGGGGTTGACCCCGTACGGGATGCGGACGATCCTCTCGGCCGCAACCCCGTTGTCCAGGAGGCAGCGCACCACGTACTCGGAAGGTGCGAAGAGGTAGTTCGCTAGCTCCCGTTCCTCGCGTACGCGCGGCCGGGTGCCCGACGGGGCGCCGACCGCTCCCTCCTCTCGCAGCGCCCGAAGGGCGTACTCATGAGCGCTGGCTACATCGAGCACGGTCGTGGCACCGCGCTCCTTGGCCGCGCGCAGCGTCGCCAGGGCGCTGCCCTCGAAGGCGTGGACGATAGCGGGCGGCCCGACCCGCCGGAGCCAGCGGGCTACCGCGGCGTCGAAGCGTTCGTGCGCCCAGGTGTCGAGGTCCACCGAACGAAGCCGTGGCACACGAGCGGTCAGTCGACGGTAGGCCGTGGCCGGCACGTGGTACCGCAGGATTGTCAGCACCAGGTCAGGCGACAGACCGGGGTACCGGCGGCGACGAAGCTCACGCTCCACACGCTCGGCAGCCGCCCGTGGCAGCCAACGGCGGAAGCGTGGGTCCGTGAGCCCGCGTCCCGTGTCGCATATCCCGGTCACGAAGCAACGCAGCAGTGTCGCCTGTTGCGCGGCCAGGGCGGTCTCGTAGGCGTGCTGGTGCACCGGTTGGCTGATGACAACCTGACCCATGGTCACCGACGCGGATCTCATGGTGTCGCCCTTGCCGGCAACGCCATCCTCCTCTCCGATAGCATCGGCTCAGGAGGCGGGCCGCTTTCGTCGCGGTCCAGGACCGCCACCCGAGCGAGCAGGCCGGCGAACAGCCAGAAGTAAACATCGATGGGGTCGATGTCCATGTACTGGCCCTTGAGGTTGTACGCCAGGTTCCAGACCAGGAACGCCAGCAGCGCCGCGGATACCGCCCGCATCCGGGGATCGTGCAGCCAGCGGTGCGACTGAAAGCCGCGGACCACCAGGAAACCCAGTAGCAGCGCGACCACGGCCAGGCCGGCAATGCCCAGCTCAAGCACTGCCTTGACGTACCAGCTCTCGTACCAGGTGCCGGCCACGGCCTGAAAATGCACCGGGGTCGAGAACGCGTAGCGGCTGGCGTTCGTGTCGATGCCCGTGCCGAGGCCGCCCCAGGTCAGCGCCAATGCTTGGCGGAAGCCGTCCACGAACACGCTCTGGAACTCCTGCCTCCCAACCTGGAACGCGTAGCCGAAGATGGCGCCCGGCGCACCGCCGAATAGGGCGGCCGCCGCCAGAAACACGCCCACCGCGGCGAAGAGCCGCCCCACGGGGACCCCGCGGAGGCGGTGTCCAGAGGGAAAGCGTTCAAACAGGAAGATGAACAGTACCAGCGCGGGGATGAGCACGAAAGCACCCCGAGCGCCGTTCAGGAGTGCTGCCGCCAGCAGGAGCAGCCAGACCAGCCGTCCAAAGGAGGCGAAACGCGTGCCCGCCAAAGCGCCGCGCCACCAGGCGTACGACACGGCCACCATGCTGGCCGTGAAGGTGTAGTACTGGGCGACGAACGAGAACGTGCTGGGGACGCGCCGCAGGTCGCCGCCGCCGGTGAACGTGAACTGGGCGAAGTTCTGCGTCGCGGCCTGCGCCGCCCCGCCGTAGACCTGGTAGACAACCGGCGCATGGCCCGTGTAGATGAGCACCGCCTCGACGATACCGATGACGGCGGGGACGATGGCAGCGACGCTCATCACCCCCAGCAGGCGGAAGAGGTCGCGGCGGTCGCGCACGAAGTGGTAAGCCAGGAAGTAGAGCGGGATGTAGAACAGCCAGACCTTGATGCCGATGGCGCCCACCAGCCGGTTGGGCAGGTTCGGGTTGAACGCCTGCACCACTACCAGGAACGCGAGCAGGAGAAAGAGAAGCAGCGGTGCACCTGGAAAGACCACCCGCACCCGGCGAGCACTGGCGTACGCCATGAACCCGACGTAGGCAGGGATGACGAATAAGAAGTCCTTGAGCAGGACCGGCACAGCGGTGTGCGGGTACGTCGCAAGCACCGGGATGCCCGAGACCGGCAAGTACAGCAGCAGCCCGTAGACCGACCAGCGCCAGTTGAGGACGCCGGCCAGGAGCGCCGCGGCAAAGGCCGCAAGACCGAGCGCCGGCAGTGCATACCCGCGCCCCGCGGCGAGCCCCACCATCAGAGAGAGGCCAGCCACGGCGACCATCCCTGACAACCACGAGGGGACGGCATCGAAACCGACGTGACGGTGGACGGCCCCGCGGATGGTCAACTCCTTTTGCTCGCGCTGAAGTTCTGGACTGCCGGCTCCCGCGACCGGCTGATCCAACGGATCAGATGGTCAACATCGTCGCGGTTGGGCACGAGCAGGCCTGATGTCGAGATGTTGAGCGCGCGCGCCGCCCGGCGCGCCGTCCACGCGAGACTCACGCTGTAGGCGACCAGCGAGGCGATCGCCGCACCCATGATGCCGAGCATCGGCAGCAGCGCGGCCAGACCGACGACCGTCGCGGCGAGAGCGACAACTTCGCCAATCCCGGCATCGAGCGGCCGGCCAACGGCCCGCAGCAGCGTCCCGATCACACGGCCCGTGCTCAAGGCCACCGCCGCCACCAGCAGCACGCGAGACACCTCTGCCGCGTCACGGTAGGCGGCGCCGAAGAAGAGCTGGAGCAGCACCGGCGCAAACAGGGCCATCGGGACGGTGACGACGACGGAGACGCCCAGCGTCAATTGGGCGAAGCGGCGCGCGGCGGCTCGCTGCGCCGCGCCCGACTGGAGTCTGGCCACGGCCGGCAGCGCGACCATCGACACCGACGAACCGACCAGGCCGGCCAACGAGCTCATGGTGACCGCGATGACGTACAGCCCGAGCTGCACGGGGGCGAGAAACACGGAGATGAGGAGCTGATCGAGGCGCTCGTTGAGCAGCGACGACGTGGCGCCGAGGTGGCTCTGGAACCCGAACCGCAGGAGCTGGCGCGCCGGCCCGGTACTGGCCCGGGGACGCGCGACTCCCAGGCGCCAGACGAGCACGCCGGCGACGAGCCCTATGCTGAGGTTCGCAGCAAGATACGCGATCGCCGCGGACTGAATCGTCAGCGTACCCGCGGCGGCGAGCACCACCAGCACGGCCGCACTCCCGGCGATCACGAGCAGTCGCAGACTCTGAAACCAGTGGAACCGCTGCCGCCCGTTCAGCACAGCCATCAGTGCAAGGGTGAAGAGATTGATGGGAATGAAGGCAAGATACAGGTACGCGGTCCGCCTGGCACTCGCGTCATAGTGCGAGAGGACGAAAGGCAGCAGAGCCGCTCCGGCCACAAGCAGGAGCCCCGCCTGCGCGGCTGTGATCGCGAGTGTGCTGCCGACCAACGTGCTCAGGGGCCAGAAACCGCGCGCGGCATGATACGTCGTCGCGTCCTGCATACCCAGGCTGCCCACAGCAGCGAGGACGGACGGCCACAGCACTACAGCTGCCAACTCACCCCTGCCGTGTGGCCCCAGGACACGGGCAAGCAGCACGCCGGTGACCACGTTCAGTGCCTGAATAACGGCAGAGACGCCGAAGCTGATGGTCACCGGGCCGCTTGCCAGGCCCGCGATGGAGCGCGCAGGAGCAGCGGCCCGTACGCGGCGAGCAATCGCCGTCATCCTCGCACCTCGCCGCTGGCGATCTGGCTACAGGCCAGCTCCCTGCGGAAGTGCGCGACTGTCTCGCGCAGTCCTTCTGCCAGACCGGCCCTGGGCTGCCAGCCGTAGCGCCTTCGCATCCGCTCGATGTCAGGGCAGCGTCGCGCGGGGTCGTCCAGGCCGCGAGGCAGGTGGACCACTCGCTCACCAGCACCGGTGATCCTGGCGACCTGCCGAGCCAGCTCGAGCATCGTCACCTCGTGCGGGTTGCCGATGTTGAATACCTCGCCGTCCGCGCTCCAATCGAGCGCGACCAGCAACAGCCCTTCCACGAGGTCGGACACGTAGCAGAAAGAGCGCGTCTGATGGCCGTCGCCGTGAACCGGGAGCGGCTTTCCCGCGAGCGCCGCTACGATGAAAGCCGGCACGACCCGGCCGTCATCGACGTTCATCCGCGGGCCGTAGGTGTTGAAAATGCGCACGATGCTTGCGTTCACGCCATGCTTCCGGCGGTACTCGGTGGTCAGCGCCTCGCCGAACCGCTTCGACTCGTCGTAGCACGCCCGAGGGCCGATGGGGTTCACGTTCCCCCAGTAGGACTCCTTCTGGGGATGTTCCAACGGGTCTCCATAGACTTCCGACGTGGAGGCGAAGCTGAACCGTGCGCCCTGCTCCGCCGCCAGGTCCAGCAGCCGCTGCGTGCCCGCGGAGTTCGCCAGCATCGTCTCGATGGGGAACTGCTGGTAGTGCACGGGACTTGCCGGTGATGCCAGATGCAGGATCAGGTCTACCGGAAGGGACGGCGCCTGGGCCACATCCTCGCGCACGAAGGTGAACCTCGGATCCGTGAGCAGCTCCGCGATGTTGGCGATTCGGCCGGTCAGCAAGTTGTCGAGGCATATGACCTCATGCCCATGGCCCAGCAGCTCCCGGCACGCGTGGCTGCCGATGAACCCCGCTCCGCCTGCCACCAGCACACGCATCACGAGTACTCCTGAAACAAGCGTCGTCTCAGAGACATGGCGATTTCAGGCGTTCGCCGGCTGGAGAAAATAGTGCCCCGGCGCCAGCGGCGGCCTGGTAACCTTTCCAGTCGCGATGTCCCAGAACGTGTAAGAGGCCGGCAGCGCTTCGACCAGCGCCAGGGCGGCCGCATCCGAATGGACCTCCACAAGCATCCGCGGTGGGCGGCTCGCGATGGTTGCCGCTGCGCCACGAATCACGTCTGCCTCCGCGCCCTCGACGTCCACTTTCAGCAGGTCCGGGACCTTGCCCCCATCGGCGACGAACCCGTCAACCGTCCGGGTTTGGACCTGCATTGCATCAGCGGACACCCTTGTCTCCCCGGAGAGGTGGCCCATAAGGCTGGACGGTGCTACCGCGAAAGTGGCGGAACCGTTGTAGTCGCTAAGCGCCAAGCGATGGATTTCCACGTTGTTGGCCCGATTGACCTCCACATTCGCAGCAAGGCGTGCAAAGTTCTCCGGAAACGGCTCAAAAGCGTACACACGGCCGGTGGTGCCAACGAACTTGTTGCACAGGAGCATAAAGAAGCCGATGTGCGCACCGATGTCGTACACGACATCGCCAGTGCGAATGTGGCGCGCGAGCCATGCCTGCACGTCTTCCTCATGCGTGCCAAGCCAGTAGTACTTTTCACATGAGAGATCCACTAGCAGTCGAGACCCTCTAAGACGTCCGCCACACACTGTGACGAATCTGGTGCCATTCGGCGCGGAGGCTGACAAGGCTCGGCGTAGCGAGCGCGCGATAGGCGAACCATAAACCACCCGCGTACCCGGCCCGCGGAGCGCCCGCCGCGCCACAGCGACAACCCGGTACAAGGCCGGCAGGCGGGGATCAACGCCTGACACGCGCGTCATCATGCCACCCGAGCCTTCGCCGTCAGAACGGCGTCTACCGAGGGCGCTCGTCCGACGCCGTAGTAGATCAGCCCTGCCGCCTCGACCACCGCGCGCCGCAACAGGTTGCGGCCGTCGTAGAGGAGCCGCCCGCTCATCACCTGCCGCACCGCGTTGAGGTCCACGTCTGCGAACTGCGGCCAGTCGGTAAGCACGGCGACACAGTCGGCGCCGCGGGCGGCCTCGACCGCGTCGGTGCAGACCTCGTCAGCGAACCCAGATCGCCCGTCTGCCGACAATGCCGGATCGTACGCCTTTACCCTCGCACCTTCATTGCGCAGCAGGGCGATCACATCGAGCGCCGGTGACTCTCGCAGGTCCTCGCTGCCGCCCTTGAAGGTGGCGCCCCACGCCGCGATGATCCGCCCGTCGAGCGATCCCAGCAGCTGCCGGATGCAGTTGACAGCGTGCTTGCGCTGGCTGATGTTGGCATCTTGCACCGCGCTCAGCACACGCATACTCACGCCCACGGAGTCACCAGTGTGGCAGAGTGCAGCCACGTCCTTCGGCAGGCAGCTACCCCCGTAGCCGATGCCCGGCTTGAAGAAAGCCCCTCCGATGCGCGAGTCCAACGACACGCCGCGCACTACGTCGTCAACGTCGACCCCGAGATGCTCGCACAGCCGCGCGACCTCATTGATAAACGAAAGCCGTGTGGCGAGAAAGGCATTCGCCACGTACTTGATCATCTCCGCGGTGCGCAGGTCGGTCAGAACCAGAGGCGCAGCCACGCCGGCGTACAGGGCCGCAACCTGCCGGGCGTCATCGGTGGTGTGGGCGCCAATGACGATGCGCTCGGGATGGAAGAAATCCTCAGTAGCCCTTCCTTCTCGGAAGAACTCTGGGTTCGCAACAATTCGCGGCTTCTTGGGCGTTCTGGCGAAGGCCCGCGAAAGGATCCCCTCGATCGTGTCTCCCGTGCCGATCGGTGAGGTGCTCCGGTTCACGATGACCGGCCAGCACTGCGAACTCTCCAGCGCCCGTGCGATGTGCGCCACGGCTGCTCGCACGTAGCGAAGGTCAGCCGCCCCGGTCGCTGTTGCGGGCGTGTTCACGCACAGGAACACAAACTCGGCGTCTCTCGTCCCGTCTTCATACGAGGTGGTGAACGATAGCCTGCCGAGTGCGGCGTTCGTCGCGACCAAGTCGTCGAGTCCGGGCTCGAGGAAGGGAATCCGGCCCCTGCGCAAGGCGTCGACACGCGCCTCGTTGATGTCGATCCCCGCCACTCGATGCCCAAGCTGCGCAAGGCATGCGGCCGTAACGAGCCCGACGTGCCCGCAGCCGACGACAGCGACACGCCACCCGGCCGGCACTGGCTTAGAGCCGTTAACGCTCGGCATCAACCTGCTCCTGTCGGCGTATTCCCATTTAGGTCGCTCCCTTCTGGATGGGGACGGCCGCGGTCGGCGTCCCGGCTGCCGGCATCGCCTCGTACCACTCGATGGTGCGGCGGAGGCCCTCGCGGAAGTCCGTCCGCGCGCGGAAGCCGAAGCGCTCGGCCGCCCGCGAGGTGTCGAGCATGCGTCGCGGCTGGCCGTCGGGCTTGCTCGCGTCCCAGCGCAGCTCGCCGCGGTAGCCGGTGAGCTCGGCGATGAGCGCGGCGAGGGCGCGGATGCTGATCTCGAAGCCGGCGCCCAGGTTCACCGGCTCGGGGTCGTCGTAGCGCTCGGCGGCGAGGACGATGCCCTCGGCCGCGTCGTCCACGTAGAGGAACTCGCGCGTGGCCGCCCCGCTGCCCCACACCTCGACGAACGGGAGGCGCTGGCGGCGCGCGTCGACGCACTTCTTGATGAGCGCCGGGATGACGTGCGAGCCGGCCGGGTCGAAGTTGTCGCCCGGGCCGTAGAGGTTGACCGGCAGCAGGTAGATGGCGGGGAAGCCGTATTGCTGCCGGTAGGCCTGGCCCTGGACGAGCAGCATCTTCTTCGCCAGGCCGTAGGGGGCGTTCGTCTCCTCCGGGTAGCCGCTCCAGAGGTCGTCCTCGCGGAAGGGGACGGGTGCGTGCTTGGGATAGGCGCAGACCGTGCCCACGGTCACGAGCTTCTCGACGCCGGCGAGGCGCGCCTGCTCGATGAGCTGGATGCCCATGATGGCGTTGTCGTAGAAGAAGCGGCCCGGGTTGGCGCGATTGGCGCCGATGCCGCCCACGACGGCCGCCAGGTGGATGACGACGTCCGGTCGGCCGTCCCGCAGTGCGCGGGCGATGGCGTCGCGATCGCGCAGGTCGTGCTCGGCGCTGCGCGGCACGAAGACGTGGCGCGCGCCGGCGGCGTGCAGCCGCTCGACGACGTGCCGGCCGAGGAAGCCGGCTCCGCCCGTCACCATCACGCGCCGCGCGCTCCAGAAGCCGCTCACTGGTTCTCCTCGCATCAGGCGGCGCGCGCCAGGATGTGGTCATCGGGGCGGAGTCCCGCCTCGACGAGGTCGGCCGTCAGGATGATGCGGACGAGCTCGGCGAACGACGTGCGCGGGCGCCAGCCGAGGGCGCGGGCGGCCTTCGACGGGTCGCCGCGCAGCTCGTGGACCTCGTTGGGGCGGATGTAGCGCGGGTCGAAGCGCACGTAGCGCCGCCAGTCGAGCCCGACGAGGCCGAAGGCCGTCTCGACGAGCTCCTCGACGGAGTGGGTCTCGCCGGTCGCGATGACGAAGTCGTCGGGCTGGTCGTGCTGGAGCATCAGCCACATCGCCTCGACGTACTCGGGCGCGTAGCCCCAGTCGCGCTTCGCCTGCAGATTTCCCAGGAACAGCTCGTCCTGCCTGCCCGCCAGGATGCTGGCGACGGCGCTGGTCACCTTGCGGGTCACGAAGGTGACGCCGCGCCGGGGCGACTCGTGGTTGAAGAGGATGCCGTTGGAGGCGAAGAGGCCGTAGCCTTCCCGGTACTGCACGGTGAGCCAGTGGGCGAACACCTTGGCCGCCGCGTAGGGGCTCGCCGGCCGGAGCTCGGTGAGCTCACTCTGCGGGGCGGGAGCGTTGCCGAACATCTCGCTGCTGCCCGCCTGGTAGAGGCGCACCGGGGCCCGCGCGATGCGCAGCGCCTCCAGCAGGCGCAGCGTCCCCAGCGCGACGGTCTCGGCGGTGTACTCCGGCATGTCGAAGCTGACCCGGACGTGGCTCTGCGCGGCGAGGTTGTAGACCTCCTGCGGCTGTGCCGTCTCCAGCAGCCGCACCAACGACAAGGGGTCGTTCATGTCGACGTAGTGCAGGAAGAAGCGCACTCCCCGCTCGTGTGGGTCGCGGTACAAGTGGTCGACGCGCGCGGTGTTGAAGCTGCTGGAGCGGCGCACCGTGCCGTGGACCTCGTAACCCTTGCTCAAGAGCAGCTCGGCCAGGTACGAGCCATCCTGTCCGGTGACGCCGGTGATGAGCGCTCGTTTGTTCACGCGACCGCTCCCTGGTTGATCGGCGCGGCCAAACCCCCGCCGACCAGCCGCGCCACGAACTCGTCGGCACGCGCCAACGCCAGGTCGGGCCGTAACGCCGCTCGAGCGTAGGCGCGGCCGGCCTCGGCGAGCCGTTCGCGCAGAAGGCGGTCGGCCGCGAGTCGATCGAGGGCGTCGATCAACGGCGCCGGCTCGCCCGCGGGCACCACCAGCCCGGCGCCCGAGCGCTCGACCTCGCGCGCGGTTGCCCCGTCCGGTCGCACCGCGGCGAGCACCGGGCCGCCCGCGGTGAAGTAGGACGTGAGCTTGCTCGGCAACGACATGTCCCGCACGCTGGCGCGCTCGCTCACCAGGAGCACGTCCGCGGCGGCGAGGACGTCGGGGAACTCGGATGCGGGCCGTGGTGGCAGGAAGGTGACGTTCGCAAGACCGCGCGCCTGTTCCTGTAGGGCGGCACGCTGATTCCCGTCGCCCATGAGCACGAAGCGGATGCTCCTGCCTTGCCGCGCGGCGAGCCGGGCGGCGTCGAGCACCTGGTCGAGCCCCTGCTTGGCGCCCATGTTTCCCGCGTGGAGCGCAACCTGCACCTCCGAGTCCCAACCGAGTTGTCGGCGCGTCGACTCGCGTTCTGAACCGGGCGGTCGGATCTGCGCCCAGTTGGGCAGGTGCAGCAACTTCTCGGGCGGGACGCCAAGGTCCGTGAGATAGGGGAAAAAGCCCTGCGAGACGGCCGCGACGAGCGCCGCCGCGCGCGCTGCCGAGCCCTCCACGGTACGGACGGCGCGAGCCGCACAGCCGCCGCCGGCGATCCCGCTCTGTGCCGCGGCGGGACCCATGAGGTCCTGGAAGATGAGCCCGTACGGCACGCGGAACCTCCACGCCAACATCCGCGCGAGGGCGCCGCCGCTCAGGCTGGGGACAACGCCAACCACGGCATCGGGTCGGGGAAGGGAGCCGGCGGTGAGGCCGTGCAGGAGGAAGCTGCCTTCGTACAGCGCCCTGCGCCAGGCCGACTGCCGTCCCGGGACATAGTGCCGTAGCCGGAGGACCCGAACCTCATCCATCTGCTCGCGTGTCCGCAAGCGTCCCTCGTAGCCGTCGCGCACCTGCCACTGCGGGTAGTGCGGCATACCCGTGACGACGGTCACCTGCCGCCCGCGCGATGCCAGGTACTCCGCGAGCCCGGCCGTGTACGGGGCGATGCCGGTTTGTTCCGGCCGGTAGTTGATCCCCACCATCAGCAGGCGCCCCTGCGAGGGCGTCGCGCGGCCCGCGGGCGACGCGGTCGGCATCACAGCGCCCCTCTGCCGGTGAACACGGCCGGGACCGTTCGCAGCACGAGCTGAACGTCGTACCAGAAGCCGCGGCGCTCGACGTACGCCAGGTCCAGCGCCATCCATTCGTCGAAGCCGATCAGCGACCGACCCGACACCTGCCAGAGGCAAGTGAGGCCCGGCTTGACGGCGAGTCGTCGCCATTCGCGTGGGCCGTATTCCTCGACCTCTTCGGGCAGAGGCGGCCGTGGCCCGACGACGCTCATCTCACCGCGCAGGACGTTGATGAGTTGCGGGAGCTCGTCGATGCTCAGTCGCCTCAGCCAGCGCCCGACGCGGGTGATACGGGGGTCGTTGCGCATCTTGAACACCGGACCGTCGACCTCGTTGAGCGGGCGCAGGACCTCGCGGAGATGGCTCGCGCCGTCGACCATGGTGCGGAACTTGTAGCAGGTGAAGGGCTGCCCCTCGTGGCCGCAGCGAACCTGCCGGAAGAGGATCGGGCCCGGCGAGCTGAGCCGGACAAGGAGCGCCGCCACGAGGCTCACGGGGAGCGTCATGACGAGCAGCGTCAAGGCGAACGCCGCGTCGAACGCACGCTTCGACAGGTCGTACAGCGGGCGCTCGCCGACGCGCAGCGCCTGGTGGACCTCCCAGGACCGCTCGTCCAGAAAGAGGAGGCCCTGGGCGCCGTCGGAACCGACGATGGCGCCGTGCCATGGAGCTCTCGCGTCAGCCGACCTCTCGCGAAGCGCGCGTTTCCTGGCGACCATGGACTACCATCACTCCCCTGCTTTGTCGCGGCGGTGAGCCTCTTGCGGGGCACAGGATGCCCTCTGCCCGGGCTGCGCCGTTGAGCGCGACCGGGTTCTACTGCAGGTGATGACCGCGTCTAGCCGTTGCGTCCGGAGCCTTCCGCCCCGCTGTGCGCGCGCGACCGTCGCCACCAGACGCCGGCGCCGCAGCACAGCAGCACGGCGAAGACCGCGGCTGCCGCAGCGAAGACCACGCCGAGCGGCGAGCCGCTAGCGGTCGAGCCGGGGCCGTTGCCGGTGTTCGGCAGGGTGACGCCGGGCACGCTGGGCGAGGGCGCCGAGACCGCGACGCTGACCTGCGAGGTCTTGCCGCCGGAAGTCACGCTGACGACCACCGTTCCGGCGGTGGAGCCGGCGTGGAGATAGGCCGTGGCCACGCCCTGGGTGTTGGTCGTCGCGGTCACGCTCGTGGGTCCGGCCGCGTTCACGCTGGTCGCGTGGGAGTCACCAAGCAGGTGGCCCGCGCCGGCCGATCCCGTGGCGCTCGAAGTGCCGATCTGTTGCGCGCTGCCGCCTGTCAGCGAAAGATACGCGTCCGAACCCGGCTGCGAGGTGATGGTGAAGATCACCGACGCGCCCGCGATGGGGCCACCGCTCTGGTCCTGGACGGTGCTCGACAGCGTGACGGTGCCGTCGATGTTGGTGGTGGTGGACGAGGTGGTTGACGTGATGTTGCCGACGGGCGGCGGATATCCCTGGGCCGTGGCGACGGCGACCGCCGCCAGGCTGACGACCGCCGCGATCACCGCGGCCATCATGGCTTGCTTCCAGAATGTCTTCACAGCAGCTTCCTCCCTTGCTCGTCTGGAGCGGTCCCTCGATGTGGGATGTGAGTCCGGCGTCACGCGCGGTACCGCCGGTCTGGACTGTCTGGCGACGCCGCTGCACTGGGGCTGTGGCTCGCCTCGGGTTCCGCGTCCACCACGGGATCGGCGGGGAGAAGAGGCCACTGGGAGCCTCTCGGCCGACCACAAGACGCTGATTCGCGGACGCCTCCGCGTACGCCGCGCGGCGCGTGCGCCAGGGGCGAGCGATGGCGTACCGGGGTGGGGGGCAGGCGACGGAGCGGGGGTCGCGCGGCCACGCGCGACGGCAACGGGGTGACGAGCCGATGGGCGTGGCCCGCCTCAGTCTCGGCGACCAGGCGAATCGCGGCACGGCTCGCTGGTGGCCTTGGCGGCGAGAATCGACCGTTTTGGAGGAGGTCCATACGTCGCACCTCAGCTCCGTTCGTGGGAATGGTCCCGAGGAATCAGGGTCCGCCCTTTCCCGCTGATTCCCGGATCCCGGCCCGGGGACGCGACCATTCGCGGCGATTATCGGATCCGCTCGCCGGCGACTTGAGAGGCAACCGTGTTCTTGATGTCATCTTGATATCGGGCTGGCGGGTCTCTCCAAGCAGGCGCAAGTGGAGCGCTCCGAGCCGGAGCTGCGGCGTCGCGAAGCTCACAAGACCTTGCTGGCGGCAGGATGCTTGAGCGGGAGGAGAGCCAGATGCTGGCCGGCGTGGTGATGGTGGTTCATGGGGGAATCACGGCCTGGGAGGCGGATCCCCCGGCGGCGCCTGGCGGCTGCGCGCTGTCCGCGACCGCTTCGCCCCGCATGCGCTCGTCCAGGAACCGCTGGAGCCGCTCCTCCGCGGCACGCCGGATACCGAGAAAGCGCAGGCCGCACTCCGCACGGCCGTCCGCGAGCTCGAGGGACCAGCGGACCATCGCGGCAATCACGATCGGGCCACCCGGAAGGGGAAGCTCGGCGCGCACCGGCGTGCCCACGGCCACGGAGACCGGCAGCTCGACCCGCATGCCGCCCATCGAAAGGTCTCGGCAGAGGGCCGCATCGAGCAGGTGCCCCGCACCGGGTATCCACACCTGCGGGAGGCGAACATGCACCGGCACTCGGGGATCATGAAGTCGGTCGCCCCAGGTGATGCCGTGAGGGACCTCGAGCAGGGCCGCCATCCGGCTGCCCGGCTCTACGGCGAGAACGCGCGATTGGAAACGAGCGGTCCGCGGGCCGAAGAAGACGCGCGCCGCAACCCCCTCTCCCAAGCGCGGGGCCACCGCGTCGCCCGGCTGCGTGGCCTGCACCGCGATGCCTCGCTCCCCCGCGCGACACACGAACTGGGCTTCGTAGACCATCCACGCGTCGCGGTCACTCTCCAGCGTGCCCGCGTGCGGCCACGCCAGCATCGTCCTGAGATCCTCTGAGGCGCCGCCCGGTTCGTTCATGAGCGGGGCCGCGTTACACGACGAGGAGCGCCCCGTGCGGGACCAGGTGTTGTACCACGACCTGGCCGGAGGGGTATCCCTCGTCCAGCAGATGCGCGGTCATCCGCGCGAGGTCGTCGTTGACGCTGATCACGCACTCGTCGAAGACGGCGACCCACCGTCCGGCGAACTCGCACTCGAACTCACGACGAGCTGCCAGCAGGTACCGGACGCTCGCGCCGAGTCGCCTCACCTCCGCCCCTGGCGGGTCGGGTCTTTCGAGCACCTGGGCGTGCCCATAGGATTGCGGTCGCGCCGCGCACATCGGCGGTCACTCCTTTCGCCCGGCGCTTCGTCCCATCGCCGGTCCCCAGGGATTCTCGGCAAAAGTCTGCCCATGACAAGAGCACAAAGAGGCTCGCGTCCGGCAATTCTGCCGCGAAATGTCGCGAGCGTGCGCTTCGTGCCGAGGGGCACGCCGGCTGCCGAAGCTGCTGCTGCGCGCGAGCGCCGCGGCCGGACAGCGGTTGTTACCCAGGCGGCTGTGGGGCATTGCCCGATGGCGGCAAGCGCCGCGTCCGGTGATCCTCCTGCCAGTCCCCCTGTGCGCCCCCGCTCCGGGAAAGCCGGGCGGCGGTACGGAACGGGGTTCGCTGGACGGCGCACAGGGGACTTCTCCTTCCGGGGCGCCCGCGACGGCGCTATGCTGAATGCGTCACTACGGGCGATGAGGCTCGCCCTCAAGGGCCGGAACGACGGCTGATGGCCTCTACCGACAGCGGTAGGGGCCGTTTTGTTGCCCCAGGGAGGCAGGGCAATGCGCTGGTGGCTCTGTCCCGGGTGCGGAGACATCCAGTACGCGCATGTCGGCAGCTCCTGCCGGAGCTGTGGCGTCCGACTCGATCAGGCCGTCGCCTTCGACGACGCGCTCAGCCTCGCGCTGGACCACCCCGACCCCGGCGTCGCCGCGCACGCCGCCCGGCTGCTGGCCGCCCGCATGCCGCCCAACGCCACGACCGCGTTGCGGCAGCGCGCCCGCCGCCCCGGGGCGCCCGCCGTCCTGGCGGCGGTCGCCGAGGCGCTCGGTGCGCTCCGAGACGACGGCTCCGTGCGCGAGCTGGCGGAGATGTCGCGGACCGGCTGGCTCGAGGCGCGCTGTGCCGCCGTGGAGGCGCTGGCGGCGATCGGCAGCGCCGCGGCGCAAGTGGCTCTGAGAGACGCGGCCAGCGACCCAAGTGAAGTCGTCCGGCGTCTGGCCCGGGATCGGCTACGGCCGCTGGAGGCGCCATGAGCGGCGAACCGCTTGCCGGCCTGCCGGCGTGCGAGCTACGCGAATGGCGGCGGGACGGCTCGCGATGGGTGGCGTACTGCCACGCGGCGCTGGCCGATCTGGGCGACACCGACGCGCAGGGTGAGCGGGTGTGGCAGCGCTGCGGGACATGTCCGGTGCCCGGTGCGCTGGAGGACCGCTGGGTGTGCCTGCACCTTCGCCCGACCGTGCTCGCTGGGCAGGCCTGGGACCCGCGTCTTCCCTGCCGCTGGTTCTTCAAGCTGCGGCTGGGCGACCAGCCGCGCAGCCTCGGCGAGCAGTGCCACGGTTGTCCCTACTGGTTCCCGCGGCCGCGCTTCAGCGTGATCCCTCGCCACGACGACGAGGTCGCCGCCATCCAGCTCGCGGAGCGCTACCCGGAGCGCGTGCGAGCGCGCTTCTCGTTCGGTTCGCGCCCGCCGGTGCGGCTGCCCTGGTGGCGCCGCGTGCTGCGCCCCGCGCGGGGTGCTCGACCTCCGTCGGAGGCGACCGCCACCGGCGAGAGCCCCGCGCCATGACAGCCCCGCCGCACTCACTCTCGCGGTCTTCCGCGCACCCGTCCGCCGCACCCGACTGGTTCGACGTGCGGGCTGCGCTCTCCTACGCGCGGTCGTGCCGGGTTGGCGATGGCGGGTACTGCTTCTTCCGTATCCCTCCTGGCGCCCTGCGCGACACGTGGCACGCCCTGGCCATCATGCGCCTGCTGGGAGGCAGGCTCGAGAATCCCGACGCCACGGCGGCCTGGGCGCGGCTGGCGGAGCGGTCGCTGGGCCGCGCTCCGCGCACGCTGGCGCTCCTTGCCGGCGTCTACCGCCTCCTGGGCCTGCCGCCGCCCGCCTCTCTCGATCGTCGCGGGCCATCCGTGGCGCGGCGGGCGGTCTTCGCTGCTCGAACGGGCCGCGCCGGTCGATGTGGAGACGCCCAGCGCGCTCGACGAGGCCCGCGTGGTGGTCGCCGGCGCGACGGCGTTGGGGAGGGCTCCGGATGCGGACGTCGTGGCAAGGCTGGTGTGCGGGCGTGTGCGCCCCGACGGCGGGGTGTCCGACCCTGGGTTCTCGGAGGAGTGCGCGGTGGCGGCGGCGGCGGCGCTGCTCCGCTGGGCAAACCCGCGCTCGCCGGCGCTCGACCGGCTGGGGCGGTGGATGGAGCTACGCGCGTTCGAGCGTCCACCGGCGCACCTCGAACTCCTGGCCTGGCTCACGAGCGGGCTGGCGGCGACCGGTCGCCGCTATCCGGACCCCGCGGGCGCGCGCGCCATGCTGGACGGTTGCGCGCGGCGCCTGCCCCCGCGTAGGCGGGGGGGCGGCGGCTTCGCTCGGGCGACTCTGATGGGCATCGCCACGCTCGAGTACACGTATCTCGCGGCCCGGACGGCGGTGCTGCTGGGGCCGCACGCCGTCGACAGCTCGCCCTGGCGTGAACCGTATGCCTGGTGAAGCTTCGCCGTCCGAGCGCGCCGTGCTCGTGCGGGTCCGGACTGCCCGGCCGGGACCGCGGTACTCCTGGGACGAGCGCGCCAAGGCGCTGCGCCTGGTAGCCGTCGAGCACGGGCTCGCCGAGCCGGCGGAGGGCGGCGTGGTTGCGCGGACCGAGGGCCGCCCGGCGGGCCCGCTGCCGGTGCTGCTGGTGGCGGACTTCCCTACCGGTAACGAGGTGCTGGTAGAAGCCCGGGTTATCGCCGGGCTCGCCGCCGAAGACGAGGTCGTCGCGGCCGTCTGCGTGCCGGTGATGGACGATGCGGCGGCGAAAGCGTGGGATGACGTGCCCGCCGCGCGTCGTGACCTCGTGCTGGCCCGTGCGGCCGCGCTGCTGAAGCTGCCCTCCCTAGCGCTCGTGGTCGTCCCCCCGGAGCTGACGTGTGAGGCGGTTCGCCGGGCCATGGCGGAGGCCGCGGAAGCCCGAGCCAGACGTGCCTCGGGAACGCGTTACGCCGCCGCCTGGCGCGTCACGGGGCCGCTCCGCGCAGAGCGGTCGGGCGCGCGCGAGGCCGAGCCGCACACCGTGGCCGAGCGGCTGCTTCCCCTCCTGCCCTGGCGCTTCCAGCAGTATGTCGAGCGGCTGCTGCTCTGGGACGAGCGGCTGCTGGCATTCGTGGAGCGGCCGGAGATGGCCGTGCCGGGCTACATCCGGCGCCGGCGGCTGCCCCACGCGATCGCCGTCCTGACCGACCGCCAGTATCTGTGGATGGAGGACGACCTGCCCCCCGGCTTGACGCTCACGAACTGGGGCTTTCGGGCGGTGAGCCTGCCGGCGGAACGGGTGCTGGAGGCGCGCGTCGCGCGGGAGCGCGGGGTCGCGACGCTTGGCGTGCGTGTGCTCGCCGGGGAAGCCGCGGCCGCCTTGACCTACCGGTTCCGAGCGGACGAGATTGATGCCCTGTCCGAGGTGGTGGCAGCCCTCGGGCGCTTCGCCCGGCCACGGCCGAGCGATCTGCGCCGGATGTATCCGCCCTCGCGCCCGGAGTCCCCCGCGGTGCACCTGGGGATCGGCGACTGGAGCGCGCTCGACAAGGAGTGGCGGGAGGGGGCGGAGGCTGGCGGGGTCGAGCCCTGCCGGGTCCTGGCCGCGGCGAGCGCGCCGCCGGTCGCCCGCTCGGCCGGCGGCTGCGTGCTGGTGGTCCGCGACGCCGCCCTGGTGGCGTCAGGCGGCAAGCGGCGGATCTTCCACCGCGTCGCGCTGGCCGATCTCGCCGGTGTGGAGCTGACGTTGTCGCTGCTCGGCTCGCGGCTCGCGCTCATCGGGCCGCGTGGCCATCTGGCGGCCGTCGACTTCGAGTACCCGGACGCGCCGGCGTTTCTTGCCGCGTTCACTGTGCTTCGTCACCTGCTCGGGCGGGTCTCGCCCATCCAGCGGGAGGCCGACCGGCCGGGCGAGTAGGCCAACCGGGCGAGGGCGAGGACGCGCCAGTCGCGCCGTGTGCGCCTCCGTTGCGGTTCGGCCGGGGCGGCGCGGGTCGCGTTACACCCCGATCTCGTCGAGGAATGCGAGCAGGGCGGCGTTGAAGGCGTCCGCGTTGTCGAGGTTCGAGGCGTGGCAGGCGTTCGGGATGATGACCTTGCGCGCCCCCGGGATGACGCCCGCCATGTAGTCGGTCGCGGCGAGAAACGGTGTGTCGTGCTCGCCGCACAGGATGAGCGTCGGCACGCGGATCTGCGACAGCAGCTCGACGCCCCATGCGCTCGACATGATGCCGCGGCCGACGTTCGCGAGGCCGAGCGGGTCGAGCCGCAGCAGCGCCGCGTGGGGCGCGTAGTAATCGTCGGCCGCCCACGCGCTGTGGGCGAAGGCGTGCGTCCCGCCCGTCTCGAGAAGCCGCGCCCGCTCCTCGCACTCCTCCTGCCACTGTCGGCGGCGTTCCGGGTTGCGGTAGCCCGGCCCCGTGTCGGCCAGGACCAGCGCTCGCACCATCTCCGGGTGGGCGCGATAGAAGTGGAGCGAAATGTAGCCGCCAAGCGACAGGCCGCCGACCACGGCCTGCTCCGCGCCCAACTGGCGCAGGAGCTGGTAGAGGTCGTCGACCGCCAGGTCGAGCGAGTAGGCAGACGCCGCGCGGGGGCTCCCACTGCGGCCCTGGCCGCGGATGTCGTAGAGGACCAGGCGGCGCTTGTCCGAGACCGCCTTCACCTGCGGCGCCCACATCGCCGTCGTGCCGGCAAAGCCCTCCGTGAGCACGACGGGCAAGCCTCGCCCGTAGCTCTCGTAGTACAGTTCGACGTCGTTGATCCGCGCGGTCGTCATGCTGCTCGCCCTCCTGGAGGTGCGGGATCCTGCCGCGTTCGGCACGAAGCTGACGGCAGTGTACCCCGACGGCAGCGGACGGGAGCGGTCATTGCCGCTCCCGCCCGCTTGGAGGCCCGTCGTGGGCTAGCGCTCGACCGTGAACGGGTTGGCGCGCGGGTGGACCGAGAAGCGGCCCGCGAAGATGTTCGACGGGTCGATCAGGTGCCCGTCGTAGTACAGCCGCAGGGTGACGCCGTCTCCGCCGTCGATGCGGAAGTTGACGCCGTCGATGCCGCTGTAGGTGTGGACCTGCATGACCAGGCGGTGCCCGTGGTCAAGGACTTTGTAGTGGTCGCCCGGCTCGAGCTGCTGGCCGGAGACGTCGCGGAACGTCCCGCGAGTGGTCAGCACGGCGGTGAACACGTGGTCGCGGTTGGAGGGCGTGGTCGTCCAGAGGTGTAGTCCGGTCTCGTCGTGCCAGAAGTAGTAGCCGAGCGCGCCGCCCGCGTGCAGGCTCAACGGCCTGCCCTGGATCCACGCGGGCCAGTGGTCGACGGGGTGCGCGGTGGTCGGCGAGTCGGTCGCCGGTGCGGATGGCCCGGCGGCGAGAGTGGCGGGCGTCAGGCTGACGGCGCCAAAGCCCGCGGCGAACGCCGCCGCCGCGAGAACGCCGGCCATCGCCATGGTCCTGATCCTGAATCGCTTGAACATGTCTCGCTCCTTCCTCGGTTTCTGGAGGCATTGCCTTCCATGTGGAGGAGCGTAGGGGCCGCGTGTAACGCCGCCGGAAACGGATGGGAACCTCCGGTAAACATCCGGTAATCAGTTGTGCAGGGGGGTCAGGGCGACGTCGAGGACAGCGGGCGTACGGCGAGGAGGAAGAAGTCCGAGATCCGCTGAGCAAGACCCGCGTAGCCGCCGTCCCGCGCCAGCTCGAGCAGCGCGCCGGAGATGAACAACGACTCGAGCGTGGCGGCGGCCAGCGGCACGTCCAGGTCGGCGCGAAAGACCCCCTCGGCCGCGCCCCGCCGCAGGACCTCCTCGATGAGGGCGACGAACTCGGCGTGCCCTTCGCGCGATCGAACGCCGCGGTGCGCCAGCACTGCCTCGGCGAGTGCGCCGAACTGACCATAGGTCTCGATGCTGGCGCGGATCATGGCGCGCAAGGCGCTGGCCGGGCGCTCGGTGTGCACAGCGTCCTCGATGCGGCGCAGGAGCTCATCCTTAGTCTCCTCGAGCAGCGCATCGAGCAGCCGTTCGCGGTTGTCGAAGTGGCGATAGAGCGTGCCGACGCCCACTCCGGCGCGTTGCGCGACCTCGCGCATCTCGACGTCGAGCCCGCGGGCGGCGAAGGCTTCGCGGGCGGCGCCGAGGATGCGGCGACGATTGGCGGCGGAGTCGGCGCGCTCGGCGCGGCGGGGAGCGTGCAATGATTCTGTCATCGGTGGCGATGATAGCACCGAGGACGGGTTGACTGAACCGGAACTCCGGTTCAGGATCGTCTTGTTGCCGCAGGAGGTCCCCCGTGCCGCAGAAGCGCTCCGCCCTGTTCGAACGCTGGCCCCGTTTCGCTGCCCGGCGCCCGTGGCGTGTGCTCGCTGGCGCGGCGGTCGTGTTGATCCTCTCCGCTGTCCTGCACAGCGCATTCGCCCGAAGCTTCAACGACAGCTTTGGTATCCCGGGCACCGAGTCACAGCGGGCGATCACCCTGCTCAGCGAGCGCTTCGAGCGGTTCGCCGGCGACACGGCCTTGGTGGTGGTCAACGCTCCCGCCGGGATCGCGAACCCTTCGGTCGAGGCGCGGGTCAACGAGCTGGTGGACGAGCTCGGCAAGCTGCCCGAGGTCACCGGAGTCAGCTCGCCGTTCACCGCCCCGGGCTCGATTTCGGCCGGCGGCACGACGGCGCGAATCACCGTGCAGTACGGCAAGCGTGCTGTGGGTCTGCAGCATTCCAGCGTCCAGGCGTTGATGACGCTGCGGCAACGCTCCTCGGCTCCCGGATTCGAGGTGGAGGTCGGCGGGGCCGTGGCGGCGGTCGCGGAACGTCCGCAGATGGGGAGGGCGGAGATCTTCGGTCTGGTAGCGGCGGTCATCGTGCTGCTGGTGGCGTTCGGCTCGGTGGTGGCGATGGGCCTGCCGGTGATGACCGCGCTCCTGGCGCTGGCGTCGGGCTTGCTGGTGGTGGGCGCCGGCACGGCGTTCTGGGACATCCCGTCGTTCACGCCCGAGTTCGCCGCGATGATCGGGCTGGGCGTCGGCATCGACTACGCGCTGCTCATCGTTACGCGGTTCCGCGAGGGGCTCGCGCGCGGTCTCTCGGTCGACGACGCGGTCGTCACCGCGCAGGCGACGGCGGGAAGGTCCGTGCTGTTCGCCGGCGCCACGGTGGTGATCGCCATGCTGGGGCTGTGGGCGGTGGGGATCCCGCCCATCGCCTACGTGGGCACCGCGGCGGCGGTGGTCGTGGCGCTCACGGTGGCCGTGGCGCTGCTGGTGCTGCCGGCGATCCTGTCGCTGGTGGGGCGGCGCGTGGACCGCTGGCGGGTGCCCGGGCTGCCCAGTGTCAGCCACGAGAGCGAGACCGGGCTGGGGTTCCGGCTGAGCTGGGCCATCCAGCGTGCGCCGGTGGCGTGGCTCGGGGCATCGCTCGTGCTGATGGTGACGCTCGCGCTGCCGGTGCTGCACATGCGGATGGGGGTGGCCGACCAGGGGAGCGACCCGAAGTCGTTCACGTCACGGCGCGCGTATGACCTGGTCGCCTCGGGGTTCGGGCCGGGGTTCAATGGACCGGTAGTTCTGGCCGTGGCGATCAACCGGCCCGCAGGGGTGGCGGAGGTCGAGGCGCTTCCCGGCCACCTGCGGCAATTACCCGGCGTGGCGCTCGCCTCGCCTCCGAGCTTCAATGCGGACCGCACGGCCGCCGTCATCACGGTGATCCCGAGGTCGTCCCCGCAGTCGAGGGAGACGGCCGACCTGGTCCATCGCCTGCGCGCGGTGGCTGCGAGCCGGCTCAACCCGCGGGACGCAGACGCGCTCACGGCCGGCATTACCGCCGCCTACATCGACATGGGCGACAAGATCAGTGGCCGAATGCCGGTCTTCTTCGCGGCGGTTATCGGGCTGAGCTTCCTGCTGCTGATGTTCGTCTTCCGCTCGGTGCTGGTGCCGCTGAAGGCCGCGCTCATGAACCTGCTGTCGATCGCGGCGGCGTACGGCGTGCTGGTGGCGGTGTTCCAATGGGGTTGGCTGGGCGGGGTAATCGGCGTGGCCCGCCCGGGGCCGATCGAGTCGTTTCTGCCAATGATGCTGTTCGCGGTGCTCTTCGGCCTGTCGATGGACTACGAGGTCTTCCTGATCAGCCGGATCCGTGAGGAGTACCTGTCGAGCGGCGATACCTCGCGGTCGGTGGCGCGTGGCCTCTCGCTGACGACGCGGCTGATCACGGCCGCGGCCGCGATCATGGTGGCCCTTTTTCTCAGCTTCGCGCTGGGCAGCGAGCGCGTGATCAAGGAGTTCGGCGTCGGCCTGGCGGCGGCCGTCTTCCTCGACGCGACGGTAGTGCGGCTTGTGCTCGTCCCATCGTTGATGCAGCTCCTCGGGGACGCGAACTGGTGGTTCCCGAGCTGGCTGGACCGGTTGCTGCCGCACATCGCGCTGGATCAGCCCGCGGGGCCGAAGCCCGCGGCCGGGGCGGTGCCCGCCGAGCGAGAATAACCCGTCGGCGCCTCCTGCCGGCGGCCCTCCCGGCCTGGCGCGGGCGCTTCGCCGGACAGGACTCCCGAACCCAGCGAGGACGGCCTCGCGCGACGTAGACTTCGAGAAGGCCGGGAGGCCCGGCGGATCCGCCGCATCTGCCTGGTCGGCAGACAGGCGGCGGCAGCCCCCAGCCTCCGTGGCCCGCAAGCCTACTGTGGCGCGATGGAGGACGACTGCGATGTGCACGTTCCATGACGATCGGACCGTGGAGGTCTGCGATGTGGCGATCGGGCGAGTGCGCGCCGAGCTGCAGGCGGCGTTCGGCGAGCGGGTGCGCTTCACGTCGCGCCACGGCGAGCCGACCCTGGTAGAGGCGACTGCGGACGTCGACGCGGGGGAGTTCACCGGCGTCGCCCGGCGGGCGATCGACGCTGCGCAAACGACGCCGCCTCGCTGAGCTACGGACGACCGAATCTCCGACCGGCGAGCGCGCGGCGGAGCCTCGGACCGGCGGGAGCGAGCCCTCCGCGAGTTGACAGCCGGCAGGCGGGGTCGCGACACTTGGGAGCGACAACCGAATGATGAGCAGAGGGCCTCTGTCGCAAGGCAGGGCCGAAGTGGCGGAAGTCCGGTGCGAGGCCGGCGCTGTCCCGCAACTGTATCCGGGTGCTTTCCCGGGAGCCAGGTCCACCGCCTCTGCTCGGGAGCCGTAGTCCTTCGCGAGAAAGGGTACCGGCCCAGTCCGCCATCGGCGGACTTCGCCCTCCCGCCTTCTCCACCGCGAGGCGGGAGTACTTGTTTTCTGCCCGCCCCGCGCGGCTCCCCGTTCGGACCACCGAGGGAGCTCGTCGCGCGGATGCTCGTGTTCCTCACCACGGCCGACACGGACTTGCTGGCGCTGCATGCCGCCGTCGAGCCGTTGCCTTCCGAGGCGCATCCGGTCCGTGCCTTCAACCTCTCGCGTGCTGTGGAGACGGAGGAGGTGCTCGCCCGGATCCGGTCGGCGGAGCGGCCGGTGGTGGTTGCCCACCTCCTGGGCGGTCTGCGCGCGTGGCGGGAGGGGATCCTGGCGGTAGCGGCCGCCGTGCGCGAGCGCGACGGGTGGTTCCTGCCCGCCGTGGCCGACGCCCAGCCGGACCCAGAGCTGCTGTCGCTGGCGCGAGCGCCGGCGGGGGGGCTGGAAACGGTCGCCGCGTACCTGGCCGCCGGCGGTGTGGAGAATCTCCGAGAGTTCGTGCGCTGGTGCGGGGCGCTTTGTAGCGGCGAAGGCGAACCGAGCCCGCTGCCACCACCGGCAAGTGTTCCCGAGGACGGGCTGTACCGGGGCGCAGCCCCGGACGATGGCCGCGCGCGTGTCGCCGTCCTTTTCTATCGAGCACACCTGATCGCCGGCAACACTGGCTTCGTTGACGCGATCCTCGACGCCCTCGACCGGCACGGGTGCGCTCCGGTGGCGGTCTACTGCCAGTCATTGAAAGACCGGACCGCCGGCGAGCTGTTCGCCCGCTACCTGATGCGGGACGGGCAGCCGGCGATCGACTGCTGTATCAGCACCCTGAGCTTCGCCATGGCGCAGGTCACGACACGCGGACCGGACATCGCCGAGGGTTTGTCCGCGGACGCGCTGGCCGCGCTGGACGTGCCCGTGCTGCAGGCGCTCGTCTCCACGGCGCCGCGCGACGCGTGGTCGGCGAGCAGCCAGGGGCTGGGGCCGCTGGACACCGCGATGGTGGTGGCCATGCCGGAGTTCGACGGGCGCATCATTACGGTTCCCGTTTCCTTCAAGCGGCAGCCCGAGTACGACGCGCGCCTCGGCACCGCGATCACTCGTTACGAGCCAGACATGGAGCGGGTCGACCTGCTGGCGCGCATGGCCGCTCGTTGGGCGGCGCTGCGGCGGACGCCCAATGCGGAGAAGCGCGTCGCCATCGTGCTGCACAACTACCCGACCAAGGCAGCACGCATCGGGAACGCGGTGGGGCTCGATACCCCGGCCTCGGCCGTTCGCCTGCTTTCGGCGCTCCGGTGGCGCGGCTACGCGGTGGGTCCGGCGCCGGAGGACGGTGACGCCTTGATGCGCGCGCTCGTGGCACAGATGACGTACGACGAGGAGCTGCTGACGGAAGGCCAGCTCGCCTTCGCGGGTGGCCGCTGGCCGGTTGAGCGCTACGGTGACTGGTTGGTGACGCTGCCGGAGCGCGTGCGCGGTAAGGTCGAGGAGACGTGGCGCGAGCCCCCCGGGACCGTCTACGCGCGACGCGGGCAGTTCGTCTTCTCGGCGTTGCGTTTCGGCAACGTGTTCGTGACGGTGCAGCCGCCGCGGGGCTTTGGCGAGAACCCAGTGGCCATCTACCACGACCCGGATCTGGCCCCCACGCACCACTATCTCGCCTTCTATCAGTGGCTGCGCGATGGCGTCGGCGCCCAGGCGATCGTGCACCTCGGCAAGCACGGCTGCCCGCACTGAGGCGAAGTTTCCAACGACGATCGTTTCCGCTTGAATCCCGATTCATGGACGCAATTGACGCCCTAGCCATCGAGCGCAGCGCGGCCGCCGAGTTCTAGATTCGTTCAGCCGTTACTTCGAACTCGAACAGTTCTTTCTTTGAGTTCCTCTTGCGGATCGTCTTCGCAGAAGCAGCGCCGAAGCCGGCTGCGGTCAGCAAGTCGGCATACCACCTTTCCGTCGGCACTGTTACTCCGTAGAAGGTCGAATTGCCCACGACGTAGGACACCGCTCCACCACGACGAACAACTCGATGCGCCGCTACCAGGTGCTCCTGAAGGTCCAGGAAATACTTGTGAACGTAATTCGCCAGCAGGGGGGCGTTCGGCGCGGGTGACGACGCTATCTTCTCGATCGCTGACGAGAAATCTTCGCCGAGCGCGGAGCCCGTTACGGGGCACCAATCAGCGACCCGACTGGTCGCAATTCCCCATGTTCCGCCGATCGCCTTCCAGTCGAGTTCCCCTGCATCACGCGCGTCCGCTAGGAAGCCGAGCCAGTACATATAAGGGCGCAGCTCCCTGATGTAACTCATTCGGTTCGCGTACGGGGGCGACGTGCAAATGAAGTCGATGCTCTGATCGGCGATCGAAGCGAGCGCTCGTGAGTCGTCCAGTTCAACGCGGACGGCTCCTTCGAGAGGGACTGATGCGGACTCGATGACCTGCTTTGCCGCCCGACTGAAAGCCGTGATTACTCTTTCGACCTCATCCACCGGCACCAGTGGGAGCGTCGCACCGCCATCGGCAGACTGGAACGACATGGATTGGTGATTGAAGGCCGCATTACTCACGTCAATCATCGCCCGGCAGAACGCGATCGCGAGAAGACTGTCCGCGCCGGTGTCGAGTCGATCGAAAGCAAGGCCCTCGCGAAGTTGTGCGAGCGCGTGGAGCGCACCAGTCGACCACCAACGTTCGATATTGTGCAGCGCCGGTATCCACGGCTCGGCACCATCATCGGCTCGTACCAACGACGCCGCGCGCAGCGCACGGTCACGCGCTTCGTCGATCTCGGAGTGGGAGTAGTTACGTGTCTTGGCCTGCGCGAACCACACGAGGAACGGATTCACATCAACAAGTACCGCCGACATGCCGTCCTCGGCTGCGGCGAGCCCGGTAGTTCCCGTTCCCGAGAATGGGTCGAGGACAACACTCTGCTTGTTCAATTCCTTGATCGTGTTGCGTACGAGCCTATACGAATACGCAGGAGTCAGACGGAGCCAACCGTGCCGGGATACCTGAACGTTTGCCTTGAAGGTGAGGTGCTTGTTCTGCCTAACGCTCACTTGGCCTCCAGTAGGGACTTCGCCACCGAGGCCATTTCGGTGCGAATCCGTGGGGAGGTTCGCTCGAAGAATGCGCGCAAGTCGTACCCAAGCACGCTCGCCATGAAGTCGTACGTCGAGGACAGCGGATCGGCTCCCGTAATCGTCCCAGAGAGCACTCCCCACTTCGCCGCATGGTAGCGGACGCGGAGGGCCGCATCGAGTTGTAGGGACATCACGGCTAGCACCGGAAGATACCGCTGTGTGTAGGCGTTCGCGGCATTCGCCAGATCAGCGTTCTGCCGCTTGCTGTCCATGCTCTTATAGCCTTGGCGGACTTCGAACACCGCACCGCGAACCTCGGTTTGCACGTCGAGCTTCGCCTTGAACGCTTCAAGCCATTCGGCGATGCGATCGCGGTCGCCTTCCCGCACGTGCTCCAAGTCGATGCGGCCGTCCAATTGGAGCTTCCGAATGCCGCCGCTTGCATTCGGGATTTCGTAATCCCATGTTGCCTGTCCGGCGCTCAGACCCAACGTGTCACGGACAATGGCTCGAAACAGACGCTCCGAACCGATCCCAACTTGTCGGTAGATGGAAGTGATGCCTCCCGCTGCTTTGTGCGCAGCATAGATGAGTGGGGAGTCCAGCCCGACCCATGAGTAGAACGGATCCGCACCGTACGCAGCGGTGAACTGATCGAGGTCAACGCTGGCACCAGTCCCGAACTTGGGGGTGTAGTCCGCACACAGCCTGATCGGCGCGAGGAGCAGTTCGAGATAAACCTCGTCCTTGCTCGTGTCAGGCACGGCCGCCTCCGTGTCGAGGGCGGCCGCGTGTCATACGCTCCACGCGAGCGAAGTCCTCGCGCGTCCAAAGGAGTTCCTTATTCGAGACGGCGGCCATTTCGCGTCGCAAGATTCCTGCCGCGTCAATGCGGGCGGGAGTGCGTTCGATTGGGAGCGTGGCCTTGATCTCGGCGTACTTGGCAAGCGCGCGACTCTTGGCCTTGAACCGGCCCATTACTTCACCCCGGAGGCGGACGTAGTAGTACCCGTCATCCGGCCCGGCGCTGGTGCCGGACTCAACGGACAATCCGTGGCTCCCTAGCGTCTGCCGAGACAAAGGCTCTCCTACCGACTCGCGCCCCGCAGCCTGCCACATTATCGCTGCTGATCGGAACTTGGGATAGGTCGGCCACTCTGCCGGGCGCTGAGCGGGTGCGGCTCGGAAGCGGCAACAGGCCGCTCGGCCTTATCCAGCGGGCGTTTCCTAGGCTCGGCTGTCACGGAGCCGCGTGAGCACCCGGTAGACGCAGCGGTCCGGCCGCGCTCGCCGCACCGGAGCCTAGTGCGTGGCGAGGCGTAGGCGGTCGTCTCCCTTCCGCTTGGCGAAGGTGGGCGGCTGGTTGGTGGCCGAGCGCGGCTACGCGGCCCCGTCCGCGGCGGCGGGGGGCGCGCGGTGAGCGGCCGGCTGCTCATGATTCAGGGCACGGCCTCATCGGTCGGCAAGTCCCTGCTGGTGGCGGCGCTCTGTCGCATCCTGCGCGAGGACGGGCTGCGGGTCGCTCCGTTCAAGGCGCAGAACATGTCGCTGAACTCAGCGGTCACGCCCGACGGTGCGGAGATCGCCCGTGCCCAGGCGATGCAGGCCGAGGCGGCCGGAGTGCCGCCCACGGTCGAGATGAACCCGGTGCTGCTCAAGCCGCAGGGCCACCAGACGGCCCAGGTGGTGGTGCGCGGGCGGGTGCTCCGCACGGCGACCGCGGGCGAGTACCACGCGCTCAAGCGCGAGCTGTGGCCGGCGGTCACGCAGTCGCTGCAGGTGCTCCGCGATCGGCATGACGCGGTCGTGATCGAGGGGGCCGGCAGCCCAGCCGAGGTCAACCTGCGCGACCGCGACATCTCCAACATGGCGGTCGCGCTGGCGTTCGAGGCCCCAGTGCTGCTCGCGGGCGACATCGACCGCGGCGGCGTGCTGGCGGCCATCGTGGGGACGCTCGAGCTGCTGGCGCCCGAGGAGCGGCCCCTGGTGCGCGGCCTGGTGATCAACAAGTTCCGCGGCGACCGCGCGTTGCTCGAGTCGGGACTCAGCTTCCTGGAGCAGCGCACGGGGGTGCCGGTGCTGGGCGTCGTCCCGTACGTCGAAGGGTTGCTCCTGCCCGAGGAGGACTCGCTCGACCTTGAGCTGGACCGAGGGAGCGGTCCGATCGAGATCGCTATCATCCGCCTGCCGCGGGCGGCGAACTTCGACGAGTTCCAGCTCCTCGCCGCGGAGCCGGCAGCGCGGGTGCGGTTCGTGACCGAGCCCACGGAGGTGCACCGCGCGCATTGCCTGATCGTCCCCGGCAGCAAGGCGACGATCGCGGACCTGCGCTGGCTTCACCAGCGCGGGCTGGCGGGCGCGATCCGCGGTGCGGCCGACCGCGGCGTGGCGGTCATCGGGGTGTGCGGCGGATATCAGATGCTGGGAGAGGTCGTCCGCGACCCGTTGGGCGTGGAGGATGGCGGCGAGTGCCGCGGCATCGGCCTGCTGCCCCTCGAGACCGTCTTCACGCGGGAGAAGCGGACGCAACCCGTGCGGGCGCGAGCGGCCACCCGCGCTGGATGGCTTTCCGGGATCGGTGAGACGGAGCTCGCCGGCTACGAGATCCACATGGGCGTGACGCCCGCTGCCGAGCCGCCCGCCTTCTCCCTGCGCACGGCAGACGGTCGTTATCCCGATGGCATGGTCGGCGCCGAGGGG
This sequence comes from Chloroflexota bacterium, assembly GCA_021787985.1. Classification (GTDB taxonomy): domain Bacteria; phylum Chloroflexota; class Dehalococcoidia; order DSGV01; family DSGV01; genus JAJYLG01. The sequence goes on along the minus strand of JAJYLG010000038.1, from coordinate 597 downwards.
CGCGTGGTGGGCACGTATGTGCACGGCCTTTTCGAGAACGAGGTCGCGCGCGCGGCGTTGCTCGGCTGGTTGGCGGAGACGCACGGTTTCGGCCCCGTGGCGACGGCCGGCCTGGCGCGGGAGCGCTCGTTCGAGCGTCTCGCCGCCGCGGTGCGTGCCGCGCTGGACATGGAGGCCATCTATCGCCTGCTTGGCTTGGGAGAAAGGAGCGCCATCCCATCGAAGACATAAGCGCATCCACTTCATGGAGGGCGGAGCCAACCGAGGCCGGCCGCTTCGCCCTACCGTCCGCCGAGCGCGCGGCGGTGTACCGGACGATCATGGCGCGGCGCGACGTGCGGCGCTTCCGCCCGGACCCCGTGCCGGACGAGGTGCTGTGGCGGCTGCTCGATGCCGCGCACCACGCCCCTTCGGTGGGCTTCATGCAGCCGTGGGACTTCATCATCATCACGGACCGTGAGGCTCGGGCCAGGTCAAGGACCTGGCCGACCGGGAGCGGCAGGCCGCTGCCCTCTTCTACCCGCCCGAGCGCAGTACCAAGTACCTCAGCCTGAAGCTCGAGGGGATCCTGGAGGCGCCGACTAATCTCTGTGTCAC
>JAJYLG010000037.1 GCA_021787985.1 Chloroflexota bacterium | reverse complement strand
GCGCTGGCAGGCGACCGCCAGCATGCTGCCTGGGATGCCGGTGATCCTCATGGCAGCGCTCTCCACGGACGGGCAAGGGACAGTAGACTTGGACAGGGGAGTCCTCCTTGGCAGGTACGGATCAGACCCCTAATCCTACCGGGAGCTCCCCTTCCCCTTCCCCTTCCCACCATCCGTGAGGCCGAAAGCGATCCCAGTTGCTTGCATCGCTGCTCCTTGCTCTCCACTGTCTCGGACGTCTTCGGACCTGATCAGTGGTCCCGGGTCGCGCCTCGGTTCAGATTGTGAGGGCTACGTAGACGACGTACGAGGCGTAGAGGATGCCGGCCCCCAGCAAGGCGGCCAGGTGCACGCGGCGCCGCATGCTGAGGGAGCCAAGCGCGAAGGCCGCTGCCGTCACTCCCACCATCGCCGCCACCGCCGCGGGCCGCTGCAGCTCCCACGGCGTCAGCGCGATGCCGATCGCCGGCAACAGGCAGGCCTGGAACACGAGGGCGCCGGTGATGTTCCCGAGCGCGAGCGTGTCCTTCCCGTCGCGAATCCAGAGGACGCTGTTGAACTTCTCCGGCAGCTCGGTGGCGAACGGCGTGATGAGCAGCGAGAGCACCATCGGCGCCACGCCCAGGCTCGCGGACACGTGCTCGATGGAGCGAACGAACCACTCTGCCCCACCGACGATGCAGCCGAGCGCGACGACGGCCTGCGCGGCGATGCGCGCGTTGTCCGGCTCGGCGGCCGCGCGATGCAGGATGAGCCGCTCCAGCTCGCCTTCCATCGCCTCCTCCTGCCAGACCGCCCGGATGACGTAGACGACGTAGGCCGCGACCAGGACCACTGCCACCGCGGCGCGGACCCAGGGCACCCGCACGAACGCGGCGCCGACGCCCAGCGCGTAGGCAGGGATGAACATGCGGAGATCACGCCCGATGATCGCCGGTTCCGCGCGCACCGTGTACCCACGTCGTCCGCGCAACGTGAACACGACCACCGCCAGCCCGCTGACCGCCATGGCGAGCGTCGTCAGCATGAACGAGGAGCCGACGATGGCACCGATGCCGATGTGCTGGCCGGACCGCGAGCCGAACACGATGGCGACGATCGGAACCACCGTCTCAGGAAGCGCGGTGCCGACCGCGGCCAAGACGGAGCCGACCGACCCCTCGCCCAGTCCCAGCCGGCGGCCGACCCATTCGACGGCGTTGGTGAACAGCTCGGCACCGACCAGGATGACAGCCATGGCCAGGGCGAGCTGGACGACGGACGCGAGCACGCGGCGAGCCTCGATCCGGCGCGGGCAGTCTCGGCACGGCGCCTGTCACGGAGGCTAGCAGCCGGGCGGCGCTGCGCTCAAAGCGCGAGGACGCGGCCCTCTGCCAGTCCGCGGGGGCGGGCTCGACGGGAGCGGGGTGACGACGGCTCGGCAGCCGTGCGGGCGCGATGCCGGAACGCAACGCTCGCCCGCGGACGCCGGCTAGCCCTGGTCGGGCAGGGGCGGAACGGTGCCTCCGAACAGCGGGCAGGAGGTGGAGAACTCGCAGGGACAGAGCGGGCTCTCGGTCGGATCGAGCTCGCCTTCGCCGATGCGGCGCGCCACCTCGCGGATGGTCTCGCGCACGGCATCGAGAACGGCGGCGTCGCGCGCCGGCACGGACACGCGCCGGTCGTCGCGCAGCAGGTGGATGCTGAGGCGCGAGACGGGCTCGCGGTAGGCGCCGGCGACGCCGAGCTGGTAGATGGCGAGCTGGAGGTTGTCGGCGACGTCGTCCTCGGTGGTGCCGGATTGCCGAACGCCCGTCTTGTAGTCCACGACCTCGAGCGATCCATCCGGCAACCGGTCGATGCGGTCGACCACGCCGTTGACGGGGACGCCGCCGACGTCGACGCGGAAGCGCCGCTCGACGGCCACGGGCCGGCGGAAGTTCTGCGTTTCGTGGTTCCAGAAGCGCTCGAGGATCGCGCGGCCTTCGGTCCGCGCCGCGCGGAGCGCCTGCGGTCCGTCGAAGCCGTCCGTCTCGAAGTTCCCCTCGAACTCTTGCAGCAGGATCGGCAGCGGCATCGGGCGCGCCCCGCCCGCGCGGAAGAAGATCTCGACGGCCTTGTGGAGCGAGCGGCCGAGCGATGACTCGGGCGTTTGGCGTTCTGGCATCCGGTGGAGATAGACGAAGCGGTAGCGCAGCGGACAGGTGCGGAACGACCGGATCTGGGAGTAGCTGAGCGGGCGCATCAGCCGGTGATGTCGGTCGAGCCGGCGGTGTCGTCGCGGCGCTGCTCGATGTCCTCGATACGCCAGCCGTCCGCTCCCAGGACCCACGTCATGCGCGTGAGCGTGACGTGGTCCGAGTAGCGGGCTCGCACGTCGACCTGCGTCCCGTTCGAGTCGGTCGCGCCGTAGGTGATGGTGATCTCGTGGTGCGTATCGCCGGGCGGGGTGAAGCGCGATTCGGCGGCCCTTGCCAGGCCGCGGGGGGTGAACCACAGGATCACGCAGTCGGTGCGGTTCTCGTCGAGCGCGCCGAGGAACGAGCGGACTGCCCGGGGCAGCTCCGTCTCCATGGCAGGGCGGATGGTCCTCCCGTAATTCAATACAGACAAAACACAGTCTAGCCGGTCACCATCCGTTGCGCCACGCGAGCCTTGCGCGCCGGCTGGCGGGGAGTCGCCGAGACGGACGCCTGCCCCCGCGAAGGCGGGGAGGCGGAAGGTCAGCGATAGCCCGCCGCGCGGAGCAGCTCGTGGTCGGTGGCGCAGCCGTTGCAGCGCAGGCCGTCGGGGTAGGCAATGGCGCCGGCAGCGGGTCGGAAGCGGCCACACTCATGGCACGCCACCGCCTCGTCGGGCGGCAGTCCGCGCTCCAGGTCGTCGTCGCGGAACGTCCGCATGGCGGCGAAGAGCGCCTGCACCTGGCTGGCCGTGAGCGTTCGCATCCTCACGTCCGCAGTATGCAACCGGCGGATTTCGTTCCCGTTGCGGACGGGTTACCGTCCGGTTTCAACCCGCAGCCACACCCACGTACTCGGCATGCGATGCGAGTGCTACTCGTCGCCGAAGCGCCTGATGTCTTCCGGTGCCTCCTTGACAGCCACGGGCTCTTCGCCCTGCACCATGTGTCGGATCTCCTCCACGACCTCCGGATTGGCCAGCGTCGAAACGTCGCCGAGAGACATGGAGTTCGAGATCGCCGCCAGGACGCGTCGCATGATCTTGCCGGAGCGGGTCTTGGGCATGTCCGGCACGATATGCACGGCCTTCGGCCGGGCCATCTTGCCGATGATCGCCTCGATCTGGGCGACGGCCTTCGCCTCGATTGCCGCACTGGCCGAGAAACCGGGCTTGAGGCTGATGTAGACCTCGGGAATGCGTCCCTTGATCTCGTCCGCCACCGGGACAACCGCCGCTTCGGCTACCTCCGGTACGGTGAGGCAAGCGGATTCCAGCTCCTTGGTGCCCAGGCGGTGGCCGGCGACATTGATCACGTCGTCCACTCGCCCGAGGATGCGGACGTAGCCGTCAGCGGCCAGAACGGCGCCGTCGTTGGCGAAATAGGGCCAATCGCGCCAATCTTTGCTTTGCGGGTCCTTGCAGTACTTGGCGTAATAGGTAGCGACGTAACGTTCGGGGTCACGCCAGATGGTCTGGAACGAGCCCGGCCACGGGTTCCTGATGCAGACATTGCCCGCCTTGCCGGAGCCTGCCGGTACCTCGTCGCCGTTCTCGTCATAGATGACGGGATGGATGCCAGGGACGCCCGGGCCAGCGCTGCCGGGCTTCATGGGGTCGAGCGCCGGCTTGGTGCTGCAGAGGAAGCCGCCGTTCTCCGTCTGCCACCACGTGTCGACGATGACGGCCTGCTTCTTGCCGACGGCCTCGTAGTACCAGTACCAGACCGCCGGTTCGATCGGCTCACCCACGGTGACCATGAGCTTGAAGCGGTGGTTGTACTTGCTTGGCTCTTCGGGGCCTGCCTTGCGCAACTGGCGGATGGCAGTGGGCGCGGTGTGGAAGATGTTCACGCCCAGCCGTTCGGCGATTCGCCAGGGTCGCCCGGCGTCGGGGTAAGTGGGCACGCCTTCGTAGATCACGCTGGTCGTGCCCAGGGCGAGCGGACCGTAGACGATGTAGGAGTGCCCGGTGATCCAGCCGATGTCCGCCATGCACCAATAGATGTCCTCGGGGTGGACATCGAGGATGTATTTGGCGGTGCCGGTCACGTAGGCGAGATAGCCGCCGGTGCTGTGTTGGCAGCCCTTGGGCCGGCCGGTGGTGCCGCTGCTGTACATAATGAACAGCGGCGACTCGGCGGGCATGGGCACGGGCGCCACACGGCTGCCTCGATAGTCGCGCAGGAGGTCGTCCACGAAGTAGTCGCGCCCCTCGACCATCGGGGTGTTCGATAGATACTGCCCCGGGCGGCGGCGCCAGACCAGGACCTTGTCGACCGCCTGGCCCTCGCTTGCCGCTTCCGCGAGGGCGATGTCCGCCTTCTCCTTGTGGTCCAGCGGCACGCCGGAGCGGTAGTAGCCGTCCATCGTGATGAGGACGTGGCTCTGCGAGTCGGCGATCCGCTGGCCGGCCGCTTGGCCGCTGAAGCCCCCGAATACCACCGAGTGGATGACGCCGAGCCTCGCGCAGGCGAGCATGGTGATCGGCAGCTCGAGCACCATGGGCATGTGGATTGTGACCCGGTCGCCCGCCTTGAGGCCGGCGAAGTCACGCAGCAGGGCCGCAAGCTCGTTCACCCGCACGTACAGCTCCTGGTACGTCAGCGAGACGTGCGATTCATCTTCGCTGTCGGGCACGAAGATCAACGCTGCCTTCCCTTTGCTCGTCGGCAAGTGCCGGTCGACGCAGTTGTAGGAGGCGTTGATCAGGCCGCCGACGAACCATCTCCAGAACGGCGGGTTACTCGTGTCGAGCGTGGTGTGCCAGTACTTCTGCCAGGTCAGCAGGTCGGCATACTCTTTGAAGCACTCCGGGAAGTTCTCGAGACTGAATCGTTCCGCAACCGCCGGATCGGTGAGGTTGGCCTGCGCGACGAACTGCGCCGGCGGCTGGATGAGCTCCTGCTCTTGCCAGTGGACCGCGATCTGCGCCTCGGTCAGTTCGGTGCTCACTCTGGAAGCATTCGAGTTGGTCATGGACCCTGTCTCCTCCGATTGGGACACGGGCTGCACGTTCGGTATCTATGGCCCGCGTCGTAGCGAAATCATCCGCCGGCTCCGACGTGCCGGGTGCCCGATGCGGCTCCCGCGAACCACGCGCGGCGGCGACCAACCCGGTGAGCGCGGCAGCCGAGGTGGCCCGGGAGCTGGCTACTCCTGCCAGAGCGAGGCACGGTTGCGGCCCTCAACGAAGCTCCTCTCCCCCAGCGGCGCCGGCGAACCGCCGCGCCGCCCTCCGCAATCGCATGCTACCGACGTGGCGGCCAGCTTGCCAGCGCTGGAGTGTTGGAAGTATCGGTCAGCGCCTCCGGCGCTCGCAGGCTTCGCCACGCCGGATGCGCGGGCGAACGATTCCTGCTGATGAGCCAGGGTTCTCTTCGGCGTGCAGCCGGTCGGGGTGGTGCCTGGAGGAGTCGCAGCGCGCGAGCTCCCCTCGGTCCCTGCCGCGTCGCTTCTGAGGGCCACCATCGCTCCCGAGGGGCGAAGTGGCCGGATCAATAGCCGCGGTCAGGTGGCGCCTCAAACCGCCTGCGTAGCGACGGGACGCCAGATGATTTCGCGTACTGCTGCGCGCTCAGAAGGCTGTCAAGCTCCCCGGGATCGTCCAGCGTGATCTTGACCAGCCAGGCGTCGGAGAAGGGGCTGCTGTTGATCAGCTCCGGGCTTTCGGCCAGCCGCTGGTTCACCGCCAGCACCTGGCCGCTGAGTGGTGAGACGAGGTCAAACGCAACCTTGCTTGCCTCCACCGTGCCGAGGTGCTCCGATCGACCGACGTGAGCGCCGGGACGAGGCAGCTCGATATCGACCGCGCAGCCGAGCTGGGCTTGGGCGCGGTCGGTAAGGCCCACGATCGCCAGGCCGTCGCGAATCCGCACCCACAAGCCTTCCGCGGAGTACTTCAGGTCGGCCGGCCCGGCCCCGCTCGAGGATTCCATGGGCCTCTCGTCTCCGCTGGTGCGCCGCGTGCCCGAAGGGATGACATGGTCACCCGCTTTGAGAGGACCCCCCTTGAGACTGGGGGGCCCTCTCTCGGAGATCTGCCGTCGCCGGCTGCCCGAACGGCGTCAATCCCCGGGGTGGGACGCGGCCTACCTACCAGCGGTGGCCGGCGTCTTCGGCCGGGGGAAGTTCTCCGACGGGACCGCGGGATAGCCGTAGAAGGTGCCGTCCTTGATCTTGACCTCGTTTTCCCAGGGGAGCCGGTACTTGCCAGCGGCGAAGTCCTTGATGAAGGTGTACGGGCACTCCGACTCGCCACCGGCCACGGCGACAAACCCCCGGTGGCCCAGGTCGTAGATGTTGTTCTCGAGCGCCCAGTCCTTCCTGGCCTGGTCGGCCATCTTCGGGTAGAGCTCTCCGGTCACGATCTCCCAGGGGTTGCGGTGACCTTGTTGAAGGGTCGTACCGTCGAAGTTGCAGATCTGGCCTTCGCCGAAGTAGTAGAACACGCCATCGTAGCCGGCCAGGTTGACGGAGATGGTGTACATCAGGTTGTGCCAGGCGTTCGACTGGTTGGTAAGGACCCACTGGTCGTTGACCTGGGTGCTGTAGCCCGAGATCCTGATCAGGACGTTGGCGCCCTTGTAGGCGGCCTCACGCGCGATCTCGGGGAACATCCCGTCGTGACAGATGCACACCGCCAGCTTGCTGCCGCCGGGCCCGTCACAGACCGGCATGCCGTAGTTGCCCGGGTACCAGGGTTCCACCGGCACCCACGGGTTCAGCTTGTGGTAGTGGAGAACGATATCGCCCTTGTTGTTGATGATGATTGCCGTGTTGTACGGAGACTTCCCGGGGAAGTCATGGTTGCGCTCCATGATGGAGAAGACGCCGTACATGTTGGTCTTCCTGCACGCCTCAGCGAAGGCATTCGTTTCAGGACCTGGGATGTCGCAGAGGAACTCGTCCGTCGTCCACTTTGCGGTATTGAGGCCCTGGGTGCTGTACTCGGGTATGACGATCAGCTCCATGCCCGGGTAGCCTGCCTTGGTGGCGTGCACCGTCTTGACGATAGACTCGACGTTCTTATCTATGTCTGCTCTCGAGTTCACCACTGGAACCGGGAACTGCACCAAGCCGACCAGCAGGCCTTCGGTCGGTTTGCTTACGCTGCCTACGCTTCCCATCTGAAGTCCTTCCTCGTACTGGGCTCAACGTGTTGTGGAGGTCGGAGTGGGAGTCTGGCGGTGGCTGGCGGTACGTTTCCCTCCTTTCTGGCCGGGGCGTTGGGAGCCGCGCGTCGCGATGACCGAACCGTGGTGAGCCCGCCGATTGGCCAGACAGTGACGCGGTTCGTCTTCCTCTCCGATACCGAGACGAGCCCGCGAGCTGTCGAAGAAGGCGGCTCCCTGCAGCAGCGGGCCGTGGACCCGGGCACGCGGCGCACGCGCATGATCGGCGGCACCCGCTGCCGCACGGTGAGGGAGCCGATCATCACCTCCTGCGCTATCTTCTTCGCCCGCGCCCGAGCCTCCGCCGCTGGTGGCACGCGAGCAGGCCGTAAACGGCCGTGCGCCGGCTCATGGAACGGACCGCCAAAGGCGGGGCGTGCTAGACGGTCACCGGGATGCCCGCGATCGGGGCTTCCGGTGTGCCGACCGTCTTCCTTGTGATCTTCTCCACACGTTCCCTCGCTGCCTGTGGATCGGTCACCCACAGGCGATAGAACTCGTACGGGCACTCCGCCACGCCTCTCTCGTCTTCTTTGGAAAGGATCTTGCCCGTGTAGCCGCGGTGCAGCAGTTTGAAGAGATGGTTCTCGGACTGCCAGTTCTTCCTGATGTCGCGGATCGCGCTGACCGACAGCTCGGCATACTGGTTCTCCATCTCAGAGGTGCCGCATTCGCCGAGAGTCCTTCCGTCGAAGCCGATAATGGAGGAATGGCCGAAGTAGTAGTAGACACCATCCCAGCCGGCCGCGTTGGCAACAGCGACGTAGGAGTTGTTTGCCCACGCCATCGCCTTTGCGATCAGCACCTGCTGCTCCTGCGGAGGATACATGTATCCCTGGCATCGGACGATCAGCTCGGCGCCCCTCATGGCGCAATCGCGCCAGATCTCGGGGTAGTTGCCGTCGTCGCAGATGATCAGGCTCATCTTCAGGCCTTTGGGGCCTTCTGAGACGTACGTGCAATCGCCCGGGTACCACCCCTCAATGGGGCACCAGGGCATGATCTTGTGGTACTTCTGGACGATCGCCCCCTTGTCGTTCACCAGTAGCAAAGTGTTGTAGGGTACGTTCTGAGGGTGCTTCTCGTGCTTCTCTCCGGTGAGGGAGAACACGCCCCAGATCTTGTTCTTCCGGCAGCATTCGGAGAGGATGTCTACTTCTTCTCCGGGGATGGTGGCGGAGACCTCCATCATCTCGTTGAAGTCGTACAGAATCCCGTGCGTGCTGTACTCCGGGAAGATGATGAGGTCCAGGCCGGGGTAACCCACCTTGGCGCCCGTCGCGTAGTCGGCGATGCGATGGCAGTTCTCCACGACCTCCCTCTTGGTGTGTAAGCGAGGCATCTTGTAGTTGACGACTGCCACCCCAACCGCGTCGTTGCTGGACGAGATGTCACCGTGCCGCATGCGCTTGTCCTCCTGCAGTCTCTTGGGCTGTCTGTGGGGTGAATCCTTGCGCGACTGCTGGTTCTCGGATGTCTCACCTCCCATGGCGTGTCTGAGAGCCGGCGGGGGCTCGCCATCACGCGCGGTGCTGCGGATGTTGGCCCCCGCCAGTCCGCGGGGGCAGGCGTTCAGGCGGCTGCTGGCCGTTGCTCCACTGCGGCAGGCGGCAGCAGCGCCCTGGTGATTGGGTAGAGAGCAGCAAAGACTGCGACGGCGCCGATCGCGAAGGCGATGGCGATTGCGCCGTCGTTCGGTGTGCTCCAGTTGTCGCTCAGGATCAGGAACCCGGGAATAGCCGCCGTCTGCCAGGCTTCTATCAGGGTGACCCAACCCGTGTAGATGGCGATGTTGCGTTTCAGACCCAGCAAGACCCAGAACAGGAACCAGAGGAACGACCACTCGAGCCAGATGACTCCGAAGCGGTAGTCGTTAAAGTGAAGGAAATTCGCGAGCGAGTAGCCGATCGCCGCAATGGAGACGAAGAGCGAGTACCAGCCCACTCCGGTGCTGTCAAGCTCGGCGATGAGCCCTATGCCAACGTAGAGATAGGTGAAACCAAAGAGGAACAGGCCGCACGCACTAAAGATCAGCCAGGGATCGTCGGGATGCGTGAAGATGAGGTAGAAGGGGCCGGCAACCTGCATGGTGCCGACGAAGAAGTTCAGCGGCGCAGCGCTCTTCCCTTCGACGCGACCAAGAAGCATGACAGCGTTGAGGAAGAGAACCGCACCGACGTAGAAAAGACCGACCGCACCCATGCTCGTCACCCCCGCGTGTGTCTGATGGTTCTTCGTGTCGCAGGATTGATGCCGCTGTTGGTGGGTTAAGCCGCCGGACTGTGCCGTGGTCGCGGGGGTATGCGCGGCCGCTCGGCGGGAAGGGCTGTATACTGCGCCTCGGCCAGCCGCAGCGCAATGAACCGGGCGTGAATGGTGCGAATGACGGGGTGAGATGCCAAAAGCTGCGGCGAGCGGGACGGGCGAGGGCCTACATGCCGAGCAGCGTGCGCAGGTCGTGAGCGCTGCTGCGGCTCACGGGGACCTGCGTGCCGTTGACGTCGTCGAGGCGGAGCAGGTACGAGCCGGTGAAGAACGGCACGATCTCGATGACGTGCCGCAAGTTCACGATGTAGCTGCGATGCGTGCGCAGGAAGGGGGGAGACGGCAGCCGCTGTTGCAGCTCCCGCAGCGAATGGCGGCTCGAGTAGCGTTGCTTCTGAGTGGCAAGGAAGACGCGGTCGTCCTGTGCCTCGGCGAAGCGGATGTTCGCCACGTCGATCACCACGATGCGCCCGTCCTTGTCGACCACGATGCGGTCCAGCGCGGGCGGTGCCGGCTCGGCGCGGCGGACCAGCCGACTGATGGTCTGCTGTAGCCGCTCCCGCCGAACCGGCTTGATCAGGTAGTCGAACGCCCCGAGCTCGAACGCGCGCAGCGCGTACTCCTCGTAGGCAGTCACGAAGACCATGGCCGGTACGGCCGGCCGGTGTTGGAGCAGTTGCGCCAGTTGGAGCCCGTTGACCCGGGGCATCTGGATATCGAGAAAGAGGACGTCGTAGCGGTTCGCTTGCAGCAGGCTGAGGGCGCTGACTGCGTCCGATGCGGCGTCTATCTGCTGGAAGCTGGGCTCCTGACCCAGGAGGTAGCAGAGCTCCTCGGCGTCCGGCGGCTCGTCATCCACGACGAGTGCGTGCAGTTTCGCACCGCCTGGCGTCATCCCACCACTCCGCTTCCGAGCGCGGCCGCCGCGGCACCGGCCTGGCTGAACCTGCGGACTAGATCCTCGGCGCACGCGGCCGCCCGACGGCCGAGCCCGTGGCGTGGGGGGGCAGGGGCGCTCTCAGCGAACTGCAGCGTCGGCCAGCTCGCCTTCGTGCACACGGCTCGCGCTCGCAATCACCGGCGCCCCGGTCGACGGGGCGAACACCCCGCTGGGCGCGCACTCGAGGACGACCACCTCGACGCAGGCCGAACCGGTCGCGAGGACCCGGCCTGCGAGGGCCGCTGCATGGCGCGCGACCGCTCCTTGCCGGCCTTGCGGCAACACTTTATCACAGCGTCTTCACATACTGCGTGCTGGCTACTTGTCGCGGGCGGAAGTCGGGATCTCGCCCGCGGGAGCGCGGAGAAAGGGGCATCCGCACCGAGTGGACCGCCGATCGCCGGCAAGCCGTCAGTGGCGGACGTCGAAGCCCGGCTCCTCCGCGATCACGCCGGCTTCCCGGAGGGCCACGAGGCGCGCGTCGTCCAGCCCCAGCAGCGTACGGAAGACGTAGTCGTTGTGCTCGCCAAAGCGCGGTGGCGGAATACGCACGTGCGGCTCGACGCGGCGCACTCGCCACGCTGGCCCCTCCACCAGCGAGTGGCCCGCCGTCGCGTGGCTGACCGGCTCCCAGAACCCGCGGGCTTGCAGGTGGGGGTCGCGCGGCAGCTCGGTCGACGAGAGGACCGGGGCGGCCGGCACACCGGCGGCCGTGCAGCGCGCGAAGACCTCCTCGCGCGCCAGTGCGCGGGTCCAGGCGGAGATACGCGCGTCCAGCGCGTCCTCATCCTGCTTGCGGGCGGCGGCGGTGGCGTAGCGCGGGTCGGCGGCCAGGTGGGGTGCGCCGATCGCGCGGCAGAGGGCGTGGAACTCCGCGTCGTCGCGGCAGGCGATGACGATCCAGCCGTCGTCCTCGGCCGTCGGGTAGCAGCCGTGCGGCGACCAGAGCGGATGGCGGTTGCCGGCGCGCGGCGGCGGCGCGCCCGTGATGCCGCGCGCGACGACGTACTCGCCGATGAAGCTCGCGAGCGCCTCGCGCTGTGGCACCTCGATGTGCTGGCCGCGTCCCGTGCGATAGCGGTGGTAGAGGGCGGCTACGACCGCGCCGGCCAGGAATGTCCCCATGACGGAGCCAGCCCGCGAGGCCGCCCATCCGACCGAGCTCTCGCTTGGGTCTTCGTTGCCGTGAACCGGTGAAGTGACGTAGATGATGCCCGGACAGGCGGCGGCGAGCTCCTCGTAGCCCAGACCGAGCTCCGCCATCGCATCCCCGCCGCGGTCCTCGACAAAGACGGCGCTGCGCCGGGCCAGCTCCAGGATCAGCTCGCGCCCTTGCGGATGGCGAGCGTCGATCACGCAGGCGTACTTGTTGCGGTCGGCGTGTTGCGGGTAGGCGGGCGGCTCGGGCGCGCTCGCCGCGCTCGGCTCCGCGACCTTGAGCACTTCCGCCCCCATGTCGGCGAGCAGGGCGGCACCGAGTGCGCCAGCCGCGGCAGCCGAGAGGTCGAGGACGCGCACGCCCTCGAGCGGCAGCCTGCGAATGCTCACAAGACGCCGGCCTCCCGCAGCCGAGACAACTCGCTGGGCGGCATGCCGAAGTCGTCGACCAGCACCGCCTCGGTGTGCTCGCCCAGCCGCGGCGGGCGGCCCGGCTCGAGCGGAGTAACCGACATGCGGAGCGGCGGCCCGGGGAAGCGGAGCGTCTCGCCGCCCGGTCCGTCGACCACGCGAGCGAGATCCGGGACGGGAACTTCGCCGGTGGCGGGCGTCTCGCCGCTCCGTCCGGCCGCCTGGGCGGCCGAGGCCTGCCCCCGCGAATGGGCGGAGGCCGCCATCGCTTCCACCGCCGCGATCTCGACCAGCCCTCCCACCTCACAGATCTTGGCGTCGTAGAGGGCGGCGACGGTGGCGCCGAACGCGTGCAGGCCGGCCAGGTAGTCGGCCTGGAAGCCGGCGGGCCTGAGGGGCTCGCGGTTCGGCATGCCGGTCGGGTGCATCTGGCCGCCCAGGGCGCAGGCGGTCAGGTCGCAGGCCGGGAGGTCGGCGTACGGCCCGGAGAGCCCGTAGGGCGTCACGGAGGCGAAGATGAGGTGCGGGCATCGCGGCAGTACCGCCGCGGGGTCGAGACCGCGGGCGCGCAGGGCGCGGGCGGGCAGGTCAGTGACGAAGACGTCGGCCGACTCCAGCATCCGCAGGAGGATTCGCTGGCCGGCCGTGTCGTCCACGTCCATGGTGACGCTGCGCTTGCCGGCGTTCAGATAGCAGTACAGCGCGCCGGTGTCGCGGTCGCCCTCGGTCGCGAAAGGGGGCACGTCGCGCGCCGGGTCCCCGCGGCCTGCCCGCTCGATCTTGACGACGTCGGCGCCCATGTCGGCCATGAGCCGCGTCGCGAAGGGCGCACTGACCCACTCCCCCAGCTCGATGACCAGGACCTCGTCCAGTGCGCCGCGTGGTTCGGCCATGCGCTCGTCTCACCTCCGACCGCCGCGCGGCGGTCGAAGGTCAGCATATCAATGCGGGCCATCGCGAGGCATGCCGCCGCGCTCAGGGGCGGGGAAGCTCGACGAAGCCGCTCCCGGTCCAGCCCAGGCCGACGGCGAGCGGATCGCGCGCGGCGGCGTCGCGGTACGCCTGCAGCGTGGCGTTGCGCAGCTCCGCGCGCGGACCGAACACCACCCAGGCCACGCTGGCCAGGTCGACGTCGTCGAACGGGTGGGTCCAGATCCCGTTCACCAGGTACACATGCGCGTCGGGCGGGACGCGGCCCTGGTACGCCTGGAGGCCGCGCACCAGCGGCTCCCAGCGGCGCGCCTCGGTGAAGAGGACGTGGTTGTCGGGCCCGATGCGCGTGGCCGAGAGGGTGATCGCCAACGCCACGCCCGCGACTGCCGCGGCCCGGGCCGCGATCCCGAAGGCGTCGCTTCGCAGGCGTCTCCACGCCGCCCACGCGCCCCAGCCCGCCAGCGCGAATACCGGCACGCACGCGTAGTAGACCCAGCGGTCGAGCGTGATCGTCTTCCAGAGGGTGAACGGGGCGATGGCGACCAGCGCCCAGAGGGCGAAGGCCCGCGCCCACAAGCAGCCGCGCCACAGCGTCAGCAGGAGCGAGCCAAGCAGCACGGCCGCGCCCACGCCGCGGAGCAGGTAGACGACGCGGCCGCCGTTGTCGGGCAGCGGCAGCGCGATGCGTCCCAGGAACCACCAGAAGTGACGGGGGATGTCGCGGTTGAGGCCGTAGAAGAGGTGCATCCCGGTGCGCTGCACCTGGGCGATGTCGTTGAAGATCGCCGAGGCGGCGGCCAGCGTCAGCGGCAGCGCGATGCGCCAGGCAGCGCCGCGGCGGTCGGCCTGCGGCCGCCATGGCGTCTCGCGCAGGAAGACGACCGCGGCGATAACGACGCCGAGCGCGGTGGCGCTCTCCCAACAGAGCATTGCGATGATGTAGGCGGCGATCGTCGCCGCGTAGGGGCGCCCGCGATGTGCGGAGGGCTGGTCGGTCGTGTACCAGGTGAGCGCCAGGACCGCCGCCAGCGTCCATGTCACGCCGAGGACATCCTGCGACGAGCTGATGCTGTGTCCGCTGATGCCGTAGGCGGCTGAAGTGCCGAACAGCCCCGCGGCCAGGAATCCGGCGACCCGGCTACCGCTGACGCGCGCCACCAGCCAGTAGAGAAGCATCACGTTGAGGAGGTGCATTCCCAGCGTCCAGGCGCGCCAGCCGGTGGCGTTCAACCCAAAGAGCTGCCAGTTGACCTCGTACAGGATGGACTCCAGCGGCCGCCAGAACGGCACCGTGTCGCGCAGGATGAACGAGTCCCAGAAGAACCTCAGGAACGGCTCGCGCACGACGCCGCCGAGCTCGGTGTAGTCGTCATTGACGAAGAACAGGCGCAGCGTGTGGACGAACGGGACCGCGCAGACCGGCAGCAGCACAGCCAGCGGCCACCAGCCGCGCAAGACGGCGAGCAGCCCACCCAAGGCGGATGTCCGCCCCGAGCGGACGGCGGCGGGCGCTGCGGCGGTCGGCCGGCTGCGGTCCACGGTCAGCGCCCTCCGACGTACCAGTCGTAGAGGCGGGCGCCCCACAGCAGCGCGAAGAGCGCGCCGGCGGCGAGGAACGGCCCGTACGGCATCAGCGCCTTGCGGTCGCGCCGGACGATCAGCACGACGAGGGCCCCCACCGCGCCGGCGACGACGCCGGTGGTGAGCGCCACCACCAGCGACTTGAGCCCGCACAGCAGACCGATCAGCGCCGAAAGCTTGACGTCGCCCAGTCCCAGCCCGGACGGCACCACCAGCGCGGGCACCAGCAGCAGCGCCAGGCCGAGCACCCCGGCCAGCAAGGTGTTGGCCCAGCCGCGGTCGGGCCACGCCCAGCTCAACGCGATCCCGGCCGCGATGGCCGGGTAGACCACGCGATTGGGGATGCGGTGGCGCTCGAGGTCGGTGGTCGAGAGCGCCAGCAATATGGTGCCCGCCCAGGCGAGCAGCACGAAGTGCGCGGGTCCGTCAGGGGCCGACGTACGAGCGGCGGCGGCGCCCCACCACGCGGCGGTGAGCGCCGGCAGGAGATACCAGCGCGACGGCAGGGAGCATCCCTCGCGGCGCACGGCGCAGCGCCAGTAGGGGAGGAAATCGGCGCCCGCGGCGCGCCGGCCGCAGACCTCGGGTCGCTCGAGCGGGGCGCCGGTGTAGAGCGCGTCGCCGAAGAGGGCGACGAGGTGTCCGGCGGTCAGGCCGCCGAGGATGGCCAGCGCGACGGCGACCGCGGTCACCGGCCGGGCGGGATCCGCACCGACGCCGCTATCGTCGCGAGCCGCCGGGCGGTGGCAGCGTGCGGACGGCGTCGGCCAGCGGCAGGAGCAGCATGAGGACGACGTCGATGCCGATCAGCCAGCGGAGCACCTCTCGCTGGTTCGTCCCGGTCTGCGCGGCCGTGAACCACCAGACGATCATGAACGCCAGGCCGAGGAAGCACACTGCCTCCAGCCTCCACTGGCGCAGCCGCTCGAACGCCAGGCCCTCAATAGCGCCGAACACGCCGAAGACGATCGCCAGCGTGCCGGCGATCGGGTTCTCCAGTCTCAGCCATCGGTCGCTGACGAGGAAGTAGCCGAGGATCAGCAGGGCGGCGATGGCCGGCGGAATCAGGACGTACGGCAAATCGCGACGCAGGATCTTCACGCGGCGCACCTCTTCGGTAGTCCGCCGTGGGCGGATCGTGGTGCAGCGTACCACAGGCAGCGCGGGCGGACTGACCAGGACTCGTCATGCCGGCCTGCCTGCTGCAGGCAGGCCAAGCGAGGGGATGCGAGCGCGAGTCGGAATCCAGGGTGGGGAGCGGTCTGCTGGATGCCGGATTCCCGCCCCCCACCTCCGCGGGGGCAGGCTTCGCGGGAATGACGAGAGAGAGCGGGAATGACGGTGGGCGGGCCGCCCGACGGCGCGCGCACACACGACCGCTTCGAGATGCCCCGCCCCCGGTCTTATCGATCGCAGCAACCGCCAGACAGCCGCGATCGTTCAGCCTCTTCGGCATAGGGCCTAGCAGTCGATCAGCCTTCTCGCGCGCGCCGAGTGCTGCCTGTGGTGAGATGCCTGCAGCAATGAGTGGGTCGTGCCGTATGCTGAGCGCGTGAACGCTACGATGCCGCTCGTCGTCGAACAGCACGGTCGCACGGCGCTGGTCCGCCTGGCGCGGCCCGACATCGGCAACCCGGTGGACGACGCCCTGTTGGACGCCCTCACCGGCGCGTGCGGCCGGCTGGCGGACGACCGCGAGGTCCGCGTCCTGGTGCTCGCCGGGCGGCCGTTCGGTCGGGGCTGGCCGGAAGAGCGGCTGGCAGGGCTGCGGGAAGCGCCCCCGGACCTGGAGGGACTGGCGGCGTTCAACCGCCGCTGGTTCGCCATGCTGGCAGAGGTGCCCCAGCCGGTGATCGCGGCCGTCGGCGGCGACTGCCTCGGCGCCTCGTTCGAGCTGGCGCTAGCGGCCGACATCCGCATGGCCGGGGCGGACGCACGCTTTGGCTTCTCCGAGGTGGCGCTCGGCCGCCTGCCGCTGGCGGGCGGCGTGTCACGCCTCGTGCGCGCGACCGGCCGGCCGTTCGCTACCCGGTTGCTCCTGCTGGGAGAGGCCGCGAACGCCCGCGAGGCGCACGCGGCCGGGTTGGTGCACCGCGTGGTAGAGGCCGACGACCTGGAGATGGCGGCGCTGCGGCTGGCGGACGCGATCGCCTCGCGCGGGCCGCTGGGTGAGCGTTTCGCCAAGGAGGCGGTGCGCCGGGGCCTCGACATGCCGCTCGAACAGGCGTTGCGCTACGAGACGGACCTGACCGTCATTCTGCAGACCACGGCGGACCGCGCGGAGGGCGTGGCCGCGTTCCTGGAGAAGCGGCGGCCGCGGTTCACCGGGGACTGAACGCGGTAGGCCTGCCTGCTGCAGGCAGGCGGCGGAGGTGGGGACGTGCAGGTCATCCTGGACGTGCACGAATGCTGGTCGCTGATGACCCTGATGGTCTCACGCACGATCGACCACGCCGGGGTCGGCGGTGAGGGGAAGGCGGCGTTGCGCCGCTGGCGGTCGGACCACGCGGAGGGCACGGCACCGATGGCGGAGCTGACAATCGCCATGAACGAGGCGCTCGGCTCGGCGCTGGACGAGAAGACATACCGGCTGATCCGCAAGAAGGGGTGGTACGAGCCCTCGCACGACCGTGAGGAGGGCCCGTGATGCGCGTCGAGCTGGACGAGCGGGAAGCCTGGGCGCTGCTCTCCAAGGTCATGAACGCAGTGTTGGAGGAAGCGCCGCTCGCCGACGCGGACCGGGCCGCGCTGCGCCGATGGCGCTCGGAGCAGATGCGCGTGGGCGCCGAGGCAATGCGAGAGCTGACCGCCGCGCTCAACCAGGACCTGGAGCGGGCGCTGCGCGCGCAGGAGCGCAGCCTCATCCAGAAGCACGACTGGCAATGAACCCAGTGCTCCTGATGGAGCGGCGCGACGATGTGCTCTGGCTGACGCTGCATCGGCCCGAGGTGCTCAACGCCGTCAACCTGGAGATGCGCGACGCCCTGTGGGAGGCGTTCTGCCTGGCAGGCGAAGACCCCACCCTGCGCTGCCTGGTGCTGCGCGGGGCTGGTGAACGGGCCTTTTCGGCCGGCGCCGACATCGGCGAGTTCGGCACCGCGCCCGGCTTCGTCCGCGCTCGCGAGGCGCGGCGAGAGCGCGACCTGTGGTGGCGGCTCATCACCCTGCCGGTGCCGACGGTCGCGGCGGTGCAGGGCTGGGCGCTGGGCGCCGGCTGCGAGATGGCCTCGATGTGCGACGTCCGGATCGCCAGCGATGACGCACGGCTGGGCCTGCCTGAGGTGACGCTCGGCTACATCCCAAGCGCGGGCGGAACCCAGCTCGTCAGCCGACTCCTGCCGCCCGCGGAGGCGCTGGCCATGGTCCTGTCCGGCGAGCCGCTCAGCGCCAAGCGGGCCTTGGAGCTCGGTCTGGTCGACCGGGTGGTGCCCGGCGCCGAGCTGGAGGCGGAAACGGAGCGAATGGCGGCCCGGTTGGCCGCGCTACCGCGACCGTTCGTGCGGGCGCTGCGGCCGACACTGTGGGACGGCGCGGAGGGCGCGTGCGAGGCGGCGCTCCGACGCGAGGCCGCGCGCGCCTGCACGCTGCTGGCGGGCGGACATTGAGCGACGGGACGCTCGGTCGCCATCCGTACGTCACGATCGGGTTCGTGCTGCTGGCCGCGGTGATCGCCGGCGCGCTGGTGCTGACCATTGCGCAGAGGGAGCAGAGCGGGTCGTCGCCAGCGCCGGGCACCGCGGCCACGGCGCAGTCGCCGGTGCAAGACCTGGGGCCGGAGCAAGACTTCCCGGCGGGCACGCTGCGCTACTTCCGCGACCTGGGCCTCTACCTGGTGCGGCAGGCCGACGGCTCGTTCCTGGCGCTGTACGACCTGGACCCGCGCCAGCAGGTGGAGAAGAGCGGCGGCGGCTGCCGCGTGCGCTGGGAGGGCGGCGGCGACCCCGCGCCCGCCGCGCTGCCGCTCGATGGCCGGTTCCGCGACCCCTGCCTGGGCAGCACCTTCGGGACGGACGGGGAGCTGCTCTCCGGGCCGGCATCACGCGGCCTCGATCGGTATCCCGTCGCCCTGCAGGGCGACCACGTCTACGTGGACCTGTCACGGCTGCTGCCCGGGCCGGAGCCGGGCGCGACCTCCTCGCGCTGACCCGCCGCGTGGCCGAGTCAAAGTTCGAGGTCGGCTGCGCTTCCGCGTAGGGACGCGCGCTCTATAAAATGGGCAGCGCGGCGTAACGTGACTACGCGATGCGGAGGCCAGGCCGGATGAACACTGCCGAATTCCTGCAGATCTCGTCGATGACGGTGCCCGACCGGGAGGCGATCGTCTGCGGCGAGACGCGGCGCACGTTTGCGGAGCTGTACGACCGTGTCCTTCGACTCGCCAACGCGCTGCAGGGCCTGGGAGTCGAGCGCGGCAGGCGGATAGCGGTCATGGGGATGAACTCGGCGGAGTACGTCGAGGTGTACTATGCCTGCTCCAAGCTCGGGGCGACGTTCGTGCCGCTGAACTACCGGGCGAAAACCGAAGAGCTGGACTACATGATCAACACCGCCGAGACGGACGTGCTCTTCGTGGGGGAGCGCTACGCTCCGCTGGTGGAGCAGCTCCGGCCACAGCTCAAGAGCGTGCGCCGGTACGTGGGCATTGATGGCGCGGCGGCGGGCATGCTGCCGTACGCGCAACTCGTCGCCGAGGCGCCGAACGATGAGATCTTCGTCGACGTGGACGATGACGACGCGAACGTGCTGATGTACACCTCCGGCACGACGGCGATGCCGAAAGGCGTCGTGCTCACCTACCTGACGCTGACCAGCTACGTCGTGAACACGATGGAGCCCGCCACGCCGGACAAGCACGAGGTCACGCTGCTCTCCGTACCGATCGCGCACGTCGCCGGGCTGACCGCCATCATCTCGTCAATGTGGGGTGGCCGCACGCTGGTCGTGCTGCCGCAGTTCAGCGAGGGAGCCTGGCTGCAGGCCGTCGAGCAGGAGCGGGTTACTCACTCCTTCATCGTGCCGACGATGCTGAAGCGGGTCATGGAGCACCAGGACTTCTCGAAGACCGATCTCTCCTCGCTCAAGCTGATCGCCTACGGCGCGGCCCCCATGCCGTATGAGGTCGTGCGCAAGGCGGTCGAGGTATTCGACTGTGGGCTGATGAACGCCTACGGCCAGACGGAGAGCACCAGCACGCTGACCTACCTGGGACCCGAGGACCACGACATCAAGGGGCTGACGGGCGAGGCGTTGGAGCAGAAGCTGCATCGCCTGCGCTCCGTGGGCCGCCCGATGGACGACGTGGCCGTGGTGCTCATGAACGACCATGGGGAGATCCTGGCGCCGGGCCAGGAGGGAGAGATCTGCGTCGCCGGCGCCCGCGTGATGAAGGAGTACTTCAAGCAGGCCGACGCGACCTCGGAAGCGATCGTGGAGGGCTGGCTGCACACGGGCGATGTCGGCTACATGGACGAGGACAATTATCTGTTCATCACCGGGCGCAAGAAGGACCTCATAATCCGCGGAGGCGAGAACATCTCGCCGGGCGAGATCGAGGCGGTGCTCGAATCACACCCCAGGGTGGAGGAGGCGGCCGTCATCGGCGTGCCGGACGCGCACTGGGGCGAGGTGGTGAAGGCGATCGTCGTTCCCAAGCCGGGCGAGCGGGTCGCCCCGGAGGAGATGCGCGAGTACGCCAAGGCGCGGCTGGCCAGCTACAAGGCGCCGGAGTACGTCACGATCGCGCCAGAGCTGCCGCGCAACGCGCTCGGCAAGATCCTCAAGACCGAGCTGCGGAAGCTGTACGGGACGCCTTCGAACAACTGAGGACGGGCGCCAGCGCGCCCCGGGAAGGATGCCCATGGACCTGGCCCCGAAGGGCAGCAAGGCGCGCCGGCCGGACGCCCGGCAGGTCGCCGAGATCCTCGGCCCACTCGTCACTATCGCGCTCGTCATCGGCATCCTCTACGGCATCGGTTCGGTCGCGCATTCCCAGCACGCTCAGCGCGAGCCTTTCTGGGGCATCACCGGCGGCTGGGCCGTGTACCTGTTCTTCGCGGCCGTGGTGGCCTTCCTGCTCTACGTGCCGGCGCGGCGCGCGCGCCTCTGGCGACTGGGACGCGGCTTCCGAATCGGCAACGTCAAGGAGCGCATCCGCAACGTTCAGCAGGCGTTCGAACAGCGGAAGGTAGTGCGCGACGCCTACGCCGGCTTCTTCCACCTCTGCCTCTACGGTTCGTTCATCATCCTCACCCTGGTGACGCTCATCCTGGCGTTCGATGACGAGATCATCCACCCCATGACCGGCCACAGGTTCCTGGAGGGGAACCGCTACCTGGTCTTCAAGCTGGTGGGCGACGTCGGCGGGCTGATGGGGCTGCTGGGCATCGCCATGCTGGCGTATCCGCGCTGGTTCAGGAGGCGCTCCCGTGTGCGCCTGGACACGCGCTGGGAGGACCACGCCCTGCCGTTGCTGTACGGCGCGATACTGGTCACCGGCTTCCTGGCGCAGGGACTCCGCATCGGCGCGACGGAGCTGCCCGAGGGCCACGCGGCGTGGAGCCACTGGGCGCCCGTCGGCTGGCTGATCGGTGAGGCCCTCACCCGCGCCGGTTCCAGCATCGACTTGATGACGACGTTGCACGCCGTCGTCTGGTGGGTGCACATGCCGCTGGCCTTCGTGCTGCTCTCGATGATCGTGTGGACGAAGTTCGGCCACGTGCTGCTCGCGCCGACGAACGCCTTCTTCAAGACGCTCGACCCCTACGGCCGGCTCAGCTACCCGCTCAATCTGATGGATGAGCAGGCCGTGGCCGACGTCACCAGCTTCGGGGTCGGCCGTGTGCAGGACTTCACCTGGAAGCAGCTCTTCGAGCTCGACGTCTGCGTGCGCTGCGGCCGTTGTACGGCGAACTGCCCGGCGAATATCGCGGGCCAGCCGCTCTCTCCGATGGCGATCATCCAGGACCTGAAGACACACCTCAACCGGGTCGGCCACGGCCTGCTGGACGCGCGGCACGGCGGTACCGAAGAGCCCGGCCCGCTGGACATGGTCGGCGGGGCGATCCGCGAGGAGTCGCTGTGGGCGTGCCGCACCTGCGGCGCTTGCGTCACGGAGTGCCCCGTGTACATCGAGCACATCCCGACGATCGTGGACATGCGCCGCTACCTGGTGCTGGACCAGGCGCAGGTGCCGGAGACAGCCCAGCAGGCGTTGATGAACATCGAGCAGCGTGGTCATCCCTGGCGCGGCACCGCCCTGCAGCGGACGTCGTGGATGGAGGGCATGGAGGTTCCCGAGTACACCGGCGAGCAGGAGTACCTGCTATGGGTGGGCTGCACCGGCGCGCTGGTGGACCGCAACGTGCCGGTGACGCGTGCCGTCGTGCGGCTGCTGCGGGAGGCCGGCGTCTCGTTCGGCGTGCTCGCTGCCGGCGAGACCTGCAATGGCGACCCGGCCCGGCGACTGGGCAACGAGTACCTGTTCCAGGTGCTGGCGGCGCAGAACGTCGAGACGTTCAAGGCGGTGGGCGTGCGCAAGGTGATTACGGGCTGCCCGCACTGCTTCAACGTGTTCCGGAACGAGTACCCGGAATTCGGGGCGCAGTTCGAGGTGATCCATCACTCACAGCTCCTCCAGCGTCTGGTGTCTGAGGGCAAGCTGCAACCGAAGCGGGGGATGCAGGGAGGCGTGACCTTCCACGATAGCTGCTACCTGGGGCGTCACAATGGCGAGTACGCGGCGCCGCGGGAGGTGCTGGAGGCGATCCCGGGCGTGCAGCTCGTTGAGATGCCGCGCAACCGCAGCAAGGGCTACTGCTGCGGCGCGGGAGGCGGCAACATCTGGCTCGAGGAGAAACAGGGCCGCCGCGTGAACCACGTGCGCGCGGAGGAGGCCGCCGCCACCGGCGCCGCGGTCGTGGCGACGGCCTGTCCGTTCTGCATTCAGATGTTCGAGGACGGGATCCCGGCCGTGCAGCCGGACGAGACCCGTCGCATGAAGGTCATGGATATCGCCGAGCTGCTCGAGGCGGCGGTGGTGGCGGAGCCGTCGGCGGCCCGCCAGTCGTAGGGCGCGCGGAGGATGGTCCTTTTGCGGCTCCGTGGGGCCGCTGATATGCTCGGAAACGCCGTGACCGGCCCCAGTGGGCACTGGACCCGCGGCCCACGGGGACTCCCGGCCCGGTCACCTCTGGAGGTTTATCCCGCATGGACATGATTGTCTGCATCAAGCAGATACCCGACCCCGAGACGCCCGCAAGCGCGTTCAAAGTGGACGAGGCGGCGAAGAAGGTCATCCCGGCGCAGGGCACCCAGCCGGTCGTCAGCCCGTTCGACCTGCAGGCGGCGGAGGCCGCGCTGCGCGTCAAGGAGCAGCTCGGCTCCGGCACCATCCACGTGCTGAGCGTGGGGCCGGCCGGCGCCGCGCAGGCGATCAAGCAGGTGCTGGCGATGGGCGCCGACGATGGGTTCCTGATCTCCGGGCCTGGGCTGGACGACCCGGACGCGTACGCCACCGCCCAGGTGATCGCCGCGGCGGCGAAGAAGATCGGGAACGTCGACGCGATCTTCATGGGCCGCCAGGCGGCCGACTGGGACGAGGGCGTGGTGCCGATGGGCGTGGCCGAGCTGCTCGGCTGGCCACAGGTGACTGTCGCCAAGGCCGTGACTGCGGCCGACGGACGGCTGCGCGTGGAACGCGTGCTGCAGGACGGCTTCGAGACCGTCGAGGTGATCACGCCGGCCGTGGTCACCATCTCGAATGAGCTCGGCGACCCGCGCTACCCGAAACTCCAGCAGATCATGATGGCCGGCCGCAAGCCGCTGGCGCAGTGGACGGCGGCGGACCTTGGGCTGGACGCGGGCCAGCTTCAATCGCGCATGGAGCTCGAGCGGCTCTACGTGCCGGTCGTAGAGTCGCAGGTCGAGGTCATCGAGGGCGAGTCGCCGGCCGAGATGGCGGCGAACCTGGCGCGGCGCCTTCGTGAGGCGCGCATCATCTGAATTCGAGCGCCGAGCGCTGCATGGGCGCCGGCGACGCACGAGGTAGAAGACGATGGCAGATGCTCAGGGAGTGCTGGTGGTCGGCGAGGTCGCCGACGGGAATCTGACAGGACTGACGACGGAGCTGCTGGGCGCGGGGCGCCGCCTGGTCGAGAAGGCGGGCGGCAAGGTGGGTTGCCTGCTGGTCGGCGCGGCCGTGTCGGGCGTCGCGAACGACGCGATCGCCTACGGCGCCGACGTGGTCTACGTCGCCGAGGACGGGGCGTTCGAACCATACGCGGCGGAGGCGTGGCTGCCCGCTGCTCAAGAGGCGGCGGCGAAGGCGTCGCCGGCGGCCGTGCTGCTGGGCCAGACCTCCATCGGCCGTGACCTGGCGCCGCGGCTGGCGTTCCGGTTGGGGGTCGGCGTCTCGATGGACACCGTCGCGATCGAGTACGACAGCAAGCTCCACTTCACCCGCGCGGCCTACGGTGGTAACGCGCGGGCGCAGCTCGCGCCCAAGTCGCTGCCGGCGGTGGCGACGGTCAAGGGCAAGAGCCAGGACCCGCTGGAGCCGGACAGCGGCCGGGGTGGGACGGTGGAGCACATCGCCGCCCGCCCGGCGGCCGACCAGGCGCGGGTCAAGGTGCTCGGGCAGGAGAAAGCGAAGGTCGAGGGTGTGCGGCTCGAGGACGCGGACGTGGTGGTAACCGGGGGCCGCGGGCTCGGTGGGCCGGAGGGTTTCCAGGCGCTGGAGGAGCTGGCCGCGGTGCTGGGCGGCGCCGTGGGTGCGAGTCGAGCGGCGTGCGACCTGGGCTGGTACCCGCCGTCGGCGCAGGTCGGGCTGACCGGCGTCACCGTGAGCCCCACGCTCTACGTGGCCGTGGCGGTCTCGGGCGCGAGCCAGCACATGGCGGGCATGTCCGGCAGCAAGAATATCGTGGCGATCAACAAGGATCCCGAAGCGAACATGGTGAAGGCCGCCCGGTTCGCGGTGGTCGCCGACTTCAAGCAGGTCCTTCCGTCACTGATCGAGGAGCTGAGGAAGCTCCGGGCCTGAGACCGGGCGGGAGCCAAGCCCGCGGGCGCGCCAGGCGCCGGGTGGGCGGCCGGCTGTGCGGGCGCGTCGGCGCTGCTTCGGACGCGCTGATACACTGAGACCGCCGGCACCGAACGGTGAGTCGTGCAGGGGAGGGGCCCTCCGCGTGCATGTTGTGGGTCTCACCGGGGGGATTGGCTCCGGCAAGTCGACCATTGCCGCGATGCTGCGCGAGCAGGAGTTGCCCGTGGTCGACGCGGACCTGCTCGGGCACGAGGCGTACGAGCCGGGCACGGGGGCGCACCGTCGCCTGCTGGAGACGTTCGGCGAAGACCTCCGCGGGCCGGACGGTCGAATCGACCGGCGCAAGCTCGGTGGCATCGTCTTCGGCAAGCCTGACCAGATGCGCCGCCTCACCGACATCGTCTGGCCGGAGATCCGCCGGCTGGCCGAGGAGCGCCTGCGCGGCCTGGCAGACGACGGCGCGAAGATGGCCGTGCTCGAGGCGGCGGTGTTGTTCGAGGCTGGATGGGAGTCGCTGTGCGACGAGGTCTGGGCCGTGGTGGCGCCGGAGGAGCTGGCGGTTCGCCGCGTCCACGAGCGCAATGGCCTGTCCGAGGCGGACACGCGCGCTCGGATCCGCTCGCAGATGACCAACGAAGAGCGGGTGCGCCGGTCGGACGTCGTGATCGAGAACGCCGGGACACTGGAGGAATTGCGGGTCGCCGTGGAGAAAGCATTGGCGGGCGCGCGCGCCCGGGCCGGCGCGGCGGCCTGACGGGGGTATCGGGATGACGACGACCGGGATGTATCGCCAGTACGCGGCGGAGGAGTACGCGCCGCACGTCGAGCCGTTCTATCTTCCCGTGGGCGATGAGGTCGAGCTGTTTGAGGCCGCGTTCGAGCAGAAGATCCCCGTGCTGCTGAAGGGGCCGACGGGCTGCGGCAAGACGCGCTTCGTGGAGTACATGGCGTACCGGCTCGGTCGGCCGGTCAGCCACATCCGCCCGGCCGGTGGCGTGGCTCATCCGGACGGTGGGCTGCCGGTGATCACCGTCGCCTGCCACGAGGACCTCACGGCGAGCGATCTCGTCGGTCGCTACCTGCTGGATGCCGACGGCACGCGCTGGATCGACGGGCCGCTGACGCGGGCGGTGAAGACCGGCGCGATCTGCTACCTGGACGAGGTCGTGGAGGCGCGCAAGGACACCACCGTCCTCATCCACCCGCTGACGGACTACCGCCGCCTGCTGCCGGTCGAGAAGCTGGGCCAGGTCATCGAGGCGGGGGATGGTTTCCTGCTGGTCATCTCGTACAACCCCGGCTACCAGAGCGCTTTGAAGGACCTGAAGCACAGCACTCGGCAGCGCTTCATCGCGATCGACTTCACCTACCCGCCGCGGGACGTCGAGACGCGGGTGATCGCGCGCGAGAGCGATGTCGCGACCGAGGTGGCGGCGGAGCTCGCCAAGCTGGGCGAGAAGGTGCGGAACCTGAAAGAGCATGGCCTGGGCGAAGGCGTGAGCACGCGGCTCCTGATCTATGCCGGCAGGCTCATCGCGCGCGGCATCCCGCCGCGGCGCGCGTGTCAGGTGGCGGTGGTGTGGGCGCTCACGGACGACGCCGAGATCCAGCGCAGCATCGAGGAGGTCGTCACTTCCATCTTCGAATGAGCGCCGAGCGGTCCACGGTCGGCATCGAGGGGGAGGCGGCGAGCGGCCGGGGCACGGCGTGAGGATCGGCATCGTCTCCGACATCCACTGCAACCTGGCAGGGCTGCGTGCCGCGGTCGCCGCCGTGGGCGCGGTGGCTGAGCTGGTCTGCGCGGGCGACCTGGTGTACCAGTTCCGCTTCTCCAACGAGGTAGTGCGCGAGCTAAAGGGCTTGGGCGCGCGGGTCATCCTCGGCAATCACGACGAGGTGATCCTTGGGCCGCACGGCGAGCGCGCGCGCTCGGCTCCGCATGTCGACCGGGACCTGGTACGGTGGCTCGCGGAGCAGCCGACCGAGCTGCGCACGACTGTGAACGGGCGGCGCTTGTTGGTCGTTCACGCGTCACCGCGGGAGCCGCGGAAGGAGTACCTCTACCCCAACGACATGAAGCTGCGGCAGGCGGCCGAGCTGGACGCGGACGTGCTCGTCTACGGCCACACGCACTACCAGCACGCGCGTACCTACGGGCGCGTGCTGGTGGTCAACCCGGGGTCGGCCGGTGAGCCGCGCGACCCGCGCAACGGTTTCCGGTTGTCGTGCGCGGTGCTGGACACCGAGACGCTCGAGGTGCGGTTCATCGACTACCCCGATCCGACGCGCACCATCGCCGCCGACTCCAGCGGCGCCGCGGCGCAGTTCCAGTCGAACGGCAGCGGGTGGCGCGACTACGGGGTAATGCCGCAACGTGATCCATGGGGACTGGCGTGAGGAGAGCAAGGCGATGACCCAGGAGCCGGGGAGCGGCGCGGCCGCGCGTGCGCGGCTGGCCGAGTACCCGTCGAGTCTCTTGCGGGATCACGACGCGGCGCGCCTGGCGCTTGCCGGGCGCATGTCGCCGCGCGAGCTGGATGAATGGTCGGCGGCGGGGTTGGAGCTGGCCGCCATCTCGATGCGCGCGTGGGAGTCGGCGGACGAGTTCTTCAAGGCCACGCCACTGCTGATCGAGCGCGTCCCGGTGAGCGCGTTGCGCTTCGTCCACGAGTACGGCCGATCGTTGACGACCGAGTCCTCGACGCTCGGCGCGGCGTTCTTCCGTTCGGCGGCGCCCGTGCTCGAGCGGCTGACGCTCGGGCAATTGCGCGACTGGGCCGGGCTGGCGCGCCAGCTCTACAAGGGGACGTGGAAGTCCAGCTCACTGGCCGGTCAGTTCCTCGAGGTCAGCCCGGCGCTTTTCGCCGCGCTTGACCTCCCCGAGGCGCGGGCGCTGGTGAACTTCCTCGAGACGCTCTCGGTGCGTTCGTACGAGCTGAGCGTTGCCTGCCTCAACGCGGCCCCGCGGGTGCTCTCGACGATGGAGCGACACGACCGCGCGGCCTTTCTGGGCTTCGCCGGCGTCATCGCGGAGACGAGCTGGGCCGACGCGCGGGCCTTTTTCGAGCACGGCGCGCGCTTGCTCCAGCAGGTGGGGGCGGGGCAACGTGGCCGCTTCCTGATGCTGGCCGGCGCGGTGGCGCGACGGGCTGGCAGACAGGCCTATCCCTTCTTCGCCGAAGCGGCCGAGGCGCTCGCGCGGGTGGACGAGGCGGAGCACCCGCAGATGCTCGGGCTGGCCGAGTCGCTGGCCGCCGAGTCGGGCCCGGCGGCGATGGAGTTCCTCAAGTCGGCGCCGCGTGTGCGCCAGCGCCTGCGGATGGAGGACGTGGCCGGATGGCACGAGGTCGGCCGCCGCATCCTGGCGTCCAGCGTCGAGGGCGGCGAGGCGTACTTCCGGCTCGAGTCGAGCAAGGGCGAGGAGGTTATCGAGTCGCTGTCTGCGCGTGTCGAGCTGTCGCGCGTGAGCGAGATCCTGCGGATGTACTGCAAGGCGCTGACCGGTACGCCGATGACCATCCAGTCGGTGGCCGCGCTCGCAGAGAAGGGCGTCGGCTGGGTGGACGAGGACCGGCCATCGACGGAGGGCACGCACGTCTACCTGCCGCCGGTGGTCGAGCGCCACGGGAGCAAGGAAGAGAACTTCGGTGTGTACAAGGTCTACTCGACGCACCAGGCGGCGCACCTGGAGTTCCGCTCGTTCGACTTCCGCTTCGAGCGGCCGGGGTCGCAGCTCGAGACCACGCGCGTGACGCGCGAGCCCGCGGGCCGCGAACCGGCGCTGACTGACATGGAGCGCTTCTTCGATCTCTTCGCCGATCGGCGGCTGGCGGCGGACTTGTTCACCGCCGCCGAGGACACGCGCGTGGACGCCGCCGTCAAGCGCGAGTACTCGGGCATCCGGCGCACGCTCGAGCGGGTGCAACAGGACGAGCTGCTCACCCGGCCGGAGGTGCGCGGCATGCCGCTGCGGCAGGCCTTCGCCGAGAACGCGATTCGCGCGAGCCTCGGCGGGGAGCAGGCGATCGCGTTCCCCGCCGTATTCGCGCCGATGCTCGGCCGGGCGATCGGTGTCCTGCGCATCCTGCAGCGTCCGGGGGCGATGGTGGAGGACAGCGCCGAGGCGACGCTGCGGCTGTACGAGATCGCCGAGCAGATCCGCAACGTGGTGCTGCAGTCCGCCGAGTTCGCGGACTGGCCGGAGCTGGAGGCGGACATCGAGGCGGCCGCGGCGGCTGGGATGACCGCCGAGGGTGTCGGCGGAGAGGGCGGCCAGCCGACGGTGGCCAACGTGCCGGAAGGTGAGGAGCAGCCGTACCAGAGCCCGCCGCCGGTGGACTTCCGCGGGGACTTCAAGCCGGAGCTGGTGCAGCTCCTGATGCGTATGAAGGCGGAGCAGTCCGGTGGCAGGACGGAAGGGCAGTACGCGCCGCTCACGCCTGAGCAGCTCCAGCAGTTGCTGGAGAAGAGCGTGGAGATCGACATCTCGAACTTCGTCGAGGGCGACCTGGACAGCTCCAGCGGCATGTTCCTCTCCAACCTCATGAAGGCGGCGGGCACGCCGGCGTCGGAGAAGGGGCAGCAGCGGCAGCCCTCGGACGGCGCGCCGGCTCAGGGCGCGGGCGACGAGGAGGAGTCGCTGCAGCAGGAGGTCCAGTACTTCTACTACGACGAGTGGGACTTCCGCGCCGCCGACTACAAACCGGGCTGGTGCCGCATCATCCAGCAGACGCTCGACGAAGGGGAAGATGAGTTCTTCGAGCGGACCCTACGCGAGCAGAGCGGGTTGGTGGCGCAGACGCGCAAGCAGTTCGAGCTGTTGAAGCCCGAGCTGTACCGCAAGATCAAGCGGCTCTATGACGGCGAGGAGTACGACCTGGACGCGGCGATCGAGTATATGGTGGAGCGTCGCAGCCGCCGTGCCCAGGCCGAGGAGAAGGTCTACTGGCGCCGCAACAAGGTGGAGCGCGACGTCGCGGTGGCCTTCCTGCTCGACATGAGCGCCTCGACGGACGAGGAGATCACCCGGCGTGAACAGAAGCCGGGCGACGACGACTTCGATGACGACCCGCGCCGCTACCTGGCGTGGTGGGCGCAGAAAAAGGCGCGCGAGCGGTCGCGCGAGGTGAAGCGGATCATCGACATCGAGAAGGAGAGCACCGTCCTGCTGATGGAGGCGCTCGAGACGATCGGCGACAGCTACGGGATCTTCGGCTTCTCGGGCTACGGGCGGGAGTGCGTCGAGTTCTACGTGGTGAAGGGCCTGGAAGAGCCGTTCGGCGACGCGGTGAAGCGCCGCATCGACAAGATCATGCCGATCCGAAGCACGCGGATGGGCCCCGCGATCCGCCATGCCGCGTTCAAGCTCGACCAGCACGACGCCAAGGTGAAGATCCTGGTGCTGCTTTCGGACGGCCGGCCGCAGGACCACGGATACGGCCGCGATCGGACCGAGAAGGAGTACGCCATCCACGACACGAAGATGGCGTTGAACGAGGCGAAGCGGCGAGGCATCACGCCGTTCTGCCTGACGGTCGACCGGGCAGGGCACGACTACTTGAAGACGATGTGCGAGGACATCGGCTACGAGGTCGTCGCCGACGTCCAGTCGCTCCCGAGCCGGCTGCCGACGCTCTATCGCAGACTGACGGAGTAGGACCTCGCCGAGGCCGTTACCCGAGGTCCGCGGCGCGCTATGCTGACGCGGCAGGGGGGTGGCGCGTGAAAGCGGAAGTCTTCGCCATCGGCACGGAGATCCTTATCGGCGACATCCTCGACACCAACTCGCACTTCATCGCCCGGCGGCT
>JAJYLG010000036.1 GCA_021787985.1 Chloroflexota bacterium | reverse complement strand
GATCTGTAGCGCGCCAGCCCCTCGTCGATGGCGTGGCGCAGCACCATCGCCTTGTGCACCAGACCCACGGAGTAGCCGGCGAGCGCCGGGTCGTAGCCGGAGTTGTACAGTTGCAGCTCCTCGCCGACGCGGAAGGCGATCAGCGACCCGACCGGCCGCTCATCCAGGTGGAGCTGGTAGAGGCGCAGGACGCCCGCCTCGGCCATCGCCGGGGCCATCGCCCGGAAGAACCGCTCCATCCTGGCGGTCATGAAGTGTGCCTTGTCATGGCGCGACTCCGTGGCCAGGCGGATGAAAGCGGACATCGCGGCCGCCACCTCGTCCGGTTGGGACAGCGGCACCACGCGCGGCTCGTCGCCCAGCTCGGCGAAGCGTCGCAGCTTCCGCCGCAGCTCGTGGCGGTCGTGCTTGCCCAGCCGCGCCAGGTACTCGTCCCACGAGCCGGGCAGCTCGATGGTGGGGCAGACCGCCTCGTCGCCGCGCTCGTAGCTCCAGCCGGCGCGTTCGGCCGGCTCGGCCAGCGCCTGGGCAGTGGAAGCGCGGCCACTCAATCCCCAGAGACGAACCTCGCGCGCGCCCTCGGCCGCCAGCGCCTCCGCCACGGCCGACAGCACCGCCGGGCGGTCCTCGGGCAGACAGACCACGTCCATGTAGTCCATGACCTCGTGGTCGCCGGCGAGCCAGAGCGCCCCGTCACGCCGCATCAGCGGCGCCACGCCCGTGAGCCTGCCGCCTGCATCGCGGATCGCCACGGTGCACGGCTGCGCGTCGGGCTCGAAGGCCCGCCACCACAGCTCCTGCCACCACGGGCTGGCGAAAACCGGGGCGCAGCCGCTGGCCCGCCACAGCTCCGCCCATTCGGCGGCCAGCTCGGAGGCGCGTTCTTCGCCGACCTGCAGCCCGCCGCTCACTGCGAGCGGCCCATCACCAGCGCGAGGAACTCGGCGCGCGTGACCTCGCGCTTCTTGAAGTAGCCCCGCATCGCGCTCGTCACCATGCGGCTCCCCGGCTTCTTGACGCCGCGCATGGTCATGCACAGGTGCTCCGCCTCGATCACCACCGCCACGCCGTCCGGCTGGAGCACCTCGTTGATCGTATCCGCGATCTGCGCGGTGAGCCGCTCCTGAAGCTGCGGCCGCTTGCTCAGGATCTCCACCGTGCGGGCGAGCTTGCTCAGGCCGACCACTCGGCCGTCGGGGATGTACCCCACGTGGGCGACGCCGTGGAACGGCAGCAGGTGATGCTCGCACATCGAATAGAAGGGGATGTCGCGCAGGATCACCATCTCGTCGATCCCCTCGTCGAAGCCCACCCGGAGCACCGCGCGCGGGTCCAGGTACAGCCCCGCGAAGATCTCGCTGTACATCTCGGCGATGCGATGAGGCGTGCCCGCCAGCCCCGCGCGCGCCAAGTCCTCGCCGAGCGCCGCGATCAGCTCGCGCACGGCCGCGGCCACCCGATCCTGGTCCACGCCACCGGCCGGCTCCAGCGAATGGCCGGCCGTCAACACCTCCTCGTCGATCGACATCGTGGTCCCCTCCGCTGAGCTCGCGGCCCCGGGAGATGGTGCAGCGGGGCGAAGCCAGTGTATCACCGGCTGTCGGCCCCACCCCGTACAATCAGAACATACGTACGCACTGCGCCGCGGTATCCCAGACGGCGCTTTGCGATACTCATCGTGCGAGGAGGTGCTCCCATGCCCGCCGTTGCCGCCATCCCTCGCCCCATCACCGTTACCCCTGACTCCGCCACCGTCGTCGAGACCGACCTCGGATCGCTCGTCGTCACGGCCGCTGGCGACCGCATCACCGGCGTCAGCGCGCCCGGCACGCCCGTCGCCGAGGCGATGCGCATGCTGGCTGCCGGCGTCCCAACTGCCGCGCCGGACGGACTGCTCGCTGAGGCGGCCCGCCAGCTCCGCGCGTACGCCCGCGGCGACCGCCGGACCTTCGATCTGCCGCTGGCCCTGCCCGACTCGTCGCTGCGGCCCTTCTGGGACGCGTGCCGCCGCATCCCCTGCGGTCACACCATCTCCTACGGCGAGCTCGCCGCCTGGGCGGAACGTCCCGGCCAGGCGCGCGCCGCCGGCTCGGCCATGGCGTCGAACCCGATCGCCGTCGTCATCCCCTGCCACCGCGTGGTCGACAGCACCGGCCACCTGCACGGCTACGGTGGCGGGCTCGACGCGAAGCGCGCGCTGCTGCGGCTCGAGGGCGTACTGGTGGACGACGCGTCGGGACTGCCCGGCTGGCTTGCCGCCCGCCACCCGGCCGCGGCCCAGGCCGTCGTGGCCGTCCGCTCGACCCGCGTCTACTGCCGCGCCGCGTGCGCCGCCGGAGGCCGACTCGACCTGCGCCACCGGGCGCTCGCCTCCTTCGCCTCCCCGGCGGAGGCGCGCGCGGCCGGCTACCGCCCCTGCCGCCTCTGCCGCCCGGACGAGGCGCACCTCTTCCCGCCCGACGCGCCAGTGTGAGCGAGACCGGCGAGCCGTTCGCCACCATACGGCCGGCCGGGCCGTTCGCCTTCGAGCCAGTGCTGCGCTACTTCGCGCGCAACGCGCTCGAGCCCGTCGAGACCGTCCACGGGTCGGCCTACCTGCGCGCGTTCTTCCTGGACGGCGAGCCGGCGGCCGTGCGCGTGTGGTGGGACGACGGCGCGCTGCGCGTGGCGGCGGCAGGCGTAACGACCGCCCGCGCCGCGGCTGTCGTAACCGCGATGCTCCAGGCGAACCGTGACAGCACGCCGTTCGAGGAGATGGCGGCGCGCGACCCCGTGCTCGCCCCGGTGGCCGCCCGCTCCGCCGGCGTCCGCCCGCCGCTGCCGCCCGACCCGTTCGACACGCTCGTCTGGGCCGTGCTTGGCCAGCAGATCTCACTCCCCTTTGCCTACCGGTTGAAGCGGCGCCTGGCCGAACGCTACGGCCGCGCCGTGCCGTCGCCCTGGGGAGCGCTGCGCGCCTTCCCCACGGCCGGCGACCTGGTGACCGCCAGCCCCGACGAGCTCCGCGCCATGCAGATCAGCGGACCGAAGGCCCGCTACCTGATCGCCTGCTCCGAGGCGGAGCTGGCCGGGGCGATCCCCTGGCAGGCCGCGCGCTGCGCGCCCTTGGACGAGGCCGTCGCCGCGCTCTGCTCGCTCCAGGGCGTCGGCCGGTGGACGGCCGAGTACGTGCTGCTGCGCGGCCTCGGCCGCTGGGACGCCATCCCGGCCGGC
Organism: Chloroflexota bacterium; assembly: GCA_021787985.1. Lineage (GTDB taxonomy): Bacteria > Chloroflexota > Dehalococcoidia > DSGV01 > DSGV01 > JAJYLG01. Next base: position 27,274 of record JAJYLG010000036.1, on the reverse strand, counting down.
GACGCGGGCCTGCGCCACGCCATCGGCGCGGCCTACCTCGGCCGGCGGGCCACCGAGGCCGAGCTGCGCGAGGTGGTCCTTGCGGGGAAGGGCTGGGCTCCCTACGCCGGGCTGGCCGCCTTCCGCTGGTGGCTGCAGCCGCTGCTTGCGCGCCCCCAGTCCCCACCCGACTGAGCCTTCCGCGGCAGGGCGCTGGCTGCCGGCGTTCGTTCGTGCGACCTACGCTGTCGGCCGCGCGGCCTGCTACGCTCGAAGCGTGAGCGCCGACTCCCATGTGCACCTGTTTCCCCCGGACTTCGCCGCCGAACGCGCCGCGCTGATGGACGTCGAACCCACCTTCGCGGAGCTGTACCGCGACCCGCGCACCGCCCTGGGCACGGCCGAGGAGCTGTTGGAGCACATGGAACGCGAGGGGGTCGAGCGCGCCGTCATCTGCGGCTTCGCCTGGCGCGATCCGGACCGCTGCGCCCGCCATAACGACTACCTGCTCGACACCGCCGCCCGCAGCGGCGGACGGCTGCTGCCCTTCTGCACGGTCAACCCGGCGGCGGGCCGCGCCGCCCTCGACGAGGCCGAGCGCTGCGCCCGCGCCGGCGCGCGCGGACTGGGCGAGCTGCGCCCCGACGACCAGAGTTGGCGGCTCGACGACCCATCGATGTCCGAGGGTCTGGCTCATCTGGCCGCCGCGCATGGCCTGACGCTGCTTGTCCATGTGAGCGAGCCGGTGGGGCACGCCTACCCGGGCAAGGGGGGTTGCCGGCCCGAGTCGTTCATGGCCTTCGCGGAGCGCTACCCCGCCGTGACGCTGATCGGCGCGCACCTCGGCGGCGGCTTGCCCTTCTACGCCCACATGCCCGAGGTCGCCCGCGCCCTGCGGCGATCGTGCTACTTCGACACGGCCGCCTGTCATCTGCTCTACGAACCGACCTCGCTGCGCCACGCGGTCGCCGTGCTGGGCGCCGACCGCTTCCTGCTGGGGAGCGACTGGCCGCTCGCGTCCCATGCCCGCGCGCGCCGCTGGGTCGAGGCGGCAGGGCTCGCGCCCGGCGAGCAGGAGGCGATCATCGCCGGCAACCTGCTGCGAGTGCTCGAACGATGACCCAGGAAGCCGCGGTCCGCTGCTTCATCGCCTGGGAGCTCCCGGACACCTGGAAGACGGCGCTGATCCGCGTGGCGCAGCCGCTTCGCCCCTGGGCGGACCGCCTCGTCCGCTGGGTCCGGCCCGACGGCATCCACCTCACGTTCGCCTTCCTCGGCCAGGTCCCGCCGGCCAACCTCCAGCTCGTGCGCGACGCGCTCGACCGCGCCGGCGGCACGGCCCCCTCGCTCACTGCCGCCCTCGGCCCGGTCGGCTCGTTCGGCGACGGCGACCGGCTGCGTGTGCTGTGGGCTTCCGTCGAGGCGGACCCCGAGCTGCTGTCGGCCGTGCACGAGGCCGTGTGGTCGCAGCTCGTGTCGCTCGGCTTCGAGGCCGAGCGTCGTCCCTTCGCGCCGCACCTGACGCTGGCGCGCGTGCGCGACGAGGCGTCGGCCGCGGAGCGCGTCGAACTCTTCCGCCGCTGGCGCGCGCTACAGGCGCCCCGCGCGCCAGCCGCCAGCCTGACGCGGCTGACGCTCTTCCAGAGCGACCTGGGCCCCGGCGGCGCGCGCTACACCCCCCTCCACCAGGTCACGCTCAACGGCGGCTGACGGGGCTGACACGCTGTCCTTCGGTTCTTGACACGATCCCGACGGTCATTCACTTGATGGATATGTCGGTAGGGTCATAGTGAATGCGCTCGCTGCAAGAACAGAAGGGTAAATACGCACGACAAGGCAAAACTAACGTTCTTTCCTGCTCCTATGTGGAGGTCGAACTCAATGTCCTCCAGGAGTCCGATCGGGTCGCAGCGGGCGCGGTTGGTGCTCGCTACCCTCGCGGCCGTCGCGGCCTTTCTCGCCCTCACGAGGCCGGGGGTCGCGAGCGATCCCGGCCAGGAGCAGTTGCAGCGAGCGTCGCAGGTCCAGCGTGCGCTCGCCTCCCTGCCCGATACCGTGGCGACGGTGAACGGCGTCGCCATCAGCAAGGAGAGGTACGGCGGCAGGCTCGCCAGCGACGAAGGCTGTCTCGTGGACGCACGCTGCACCGGTGGGCCGGCGTGGAAGCGACTCGGGGTTGAGAACGTCGCGCTGACTCAGGTCATCGACGAGGAGCTGCTCTACCAGTACGGCATCACTCCGGCATGACCGCGAGCCCCCCAGAAGTCAGCTCGTTTATGAAACAGCAGGTGGAGGTCCGAAGCCAGATGCTCGCCGCGGGAGGGCTGCCCGCGCAGTTTGAGCGGATGGAGCTGCAGACCGCCCACGCCACGGATCCGTCGCAGCTTGTGAGCAGCCCGGCCGCCCGGGCGAACATCGAGAAGCTGATGGTCGTCGGGAATGTCTACCAGTGGTTGACCAGCACCTTGCCGCCCAGTCCATAGAAGCAGAAGAGCCTGGCCACACCTCGAGGAGTTCGAAGGTCAGCTCCAGCACTCCGCCTCCATCAAGGTGTTCATCTCGGCCCATCTCGTGGATCCGCGCACTATCCCGGGAAGCTACGCGCCTTCGCCTCAGCCGCCCCCCGGTCGGTAGCGCCGCGTCAGAGCCCGGCACGCAGGAAGAACGGAGGTCCCCCCCGACGGAAGACGGCCGTTATCAGGCGCGCTGAAGCGTGCCAACGGGATAGCGGCCCCCGGTCCTCCCAGCAGGGTGTTGAAGAATCTGTTTCGACCATCCCCCCACCCCCTTCCTGGCCAGGAAGGGGGCACGTTTCGTATCTGGGGGGACACCCCCAGGTCCCCGGCAGAGGGGTCAGACCCCTCTGGACTCCCCTTTTTCAGCGACCTGCTAGTGGCGGCGGCCTCGCCCTCTCCCGCGGAAAGCGCCCAGAAACGGAGAGCCAGCACCGACCAGGAAGCCAAAGCTATACCAATTCCCAGCTCTTGCAACGTTGTAGAGCGGGAACCGCTCCCAGCCGCCGAACACGTGGACGAGAAGGACGATCCAGGCCGTAAGGCCGTTCCAGAAACCCCAGAGAAGGTCCGCCCACCACACGATGCGTTTCTCCTTTCGCGCCTCGCCTGCCTGCCACAGGCAGGCAGGCAGGTCGGAAACGCCGGCGCGAGATCCTCTGCTTGGTCAGCAGCGTATCGCAAAAAGCATCGAGGTTCACCATCGTACAGCCACGAGACGCAATCAACACTCGACCACGTTCCTGCAAGAAGGGTCGGCGGGAATGGGAGGGTGGGGGCGGGGGCGTGACGACCCTCCGGCATTCCGACCCGCCTCCAACTGTCCTGCCTCTACCTGGCCGTAGACAGGTGCTGCAGGCAGGCCAAGTGAGCGGAGCGAGCACGAGCCGGACTCCAGCGCCGCCAGGGCGGCGTCGTCCCGCTGTCTTTGCCACCGCACGGCTGTGAGGTGCTGGGCAGTCCACAGATCAGTTTTCACAACTTCGACGTCGCGAGTTGGCAGATCGTTTCCTCAAGCTCCGTACCATTACGTGGAGGCCGCCGTGAGGACCATCGGCGCAGGCCGGAAGGCGGCGTGTTCTCACGCCATCAACGCGTTCCCGCTCGGTGCGGATCCAGTCCAAGGAGCAATGACATGATCGGCGAGAAGGTCCTGCATTTCGAGAACAAGAACACCGACCTTGCCGCCTTGCAGAGCAAGATCGAGGATTACCTGAAGAGTGAACGTTTCCAGGTGCAATCGTCGGCGCCGAGCCCGCACGGCGTCGTCGTCCAGGCACAAAAGGGCGGCTTCCTCAGCACGGTGATCGCGGCCGACCGCGCGATGACCGTGCTGATCGACGGCGAGCCGAACAACTTCACCGTGCGGGTCGGCATCGGCAAGTGGCTCAAGCATCTCGGCGTGACCGCGGTCGAGACCCTGCTTCTTTCGGACCTGTTCCTGCTCGTCGATGTGCCGGAGATGGCGTGGAACTTCGAAATCGAGAATAAGATCGCGAGAGAGATCGCTTCGTTTGTTGGCTGATGACGAGGGGGTGACGGCCGCGGGGGCTCGGACGAGCTCGCGAGAGCCGGTCTCCGGACCAGGCTCGGGGCGCCGCAGGCTCGCCCCGGCGCGCCTGCGCTTCCCGGCGGCCGCTCGTCTTCCCGCCCTGGTAGGGCTTTCCCCGCTTGTGGTGGCGCCGCCGCGGCGGTATGATGCGGCCACAACGCGGGACGGACAGGGGGACTCGCCCCATGAGTGTCCAGACCGGTCAGCGGGAACAGATGCGGGCGGCGCCGGCGTAAGTTGGCGCCGCCCGTCTTTCCGTCGCCGTCCCGCGCACGCAGGAGGCTGCCGTGAACTCTGGTCTCATCGGCAAGATCGAGAAGGCGCGCCGCTACGCCCAGGAGCGCAACCGCATCCACATCGACCAGCTCCACCTCCGCTTCGAAGGCGAGAACGACGCCCACGAGGTGGAGCTGCGCGACGGCCACTGGCGCTGCACGTGCGACTTCTTCGCCGGTTGGGACACCTGCTCACATACGATGGCGCTCGAACGCGTCCTCGACGGCATGCTGCCGGCGACAGCGCTCGAGCAGGAAGCGCGGGCCGCCGCCCGCTAGCGTCCGGGGCCGCCGGCCGTTCTTCCTTTCGGGGAAGGGCCGGTTGTTGGCGCGCTCAGGGGAAGATGCCGCGCGTCTGGATGGCGTCGACCACGCGCGCGACACCCAGCATGTAGGCCGCGTCGCGCATCGAGCAGCCCTCGCGCTCCTTCAGCTCCACTACCTGCTGGAACGCCCGCGTCATGATGCGGTGCAGCCGCTGATTGACCTCGTCCTCCTCCCAGAAGAACGACTGCAGATCCTGCACCCACTCGAAGTAGGAGACGACCACGCCACCGGCGTTCGCCAGGACGTCCGGCACCACGAACACGCCATTCGCGTTCAGGATGCGGTCGGCATCGGTGGTCGTCGGGCCATTCGCGCCCTCGATGATGACCCGCGCGCGCACGGCCGTCGCGTTCCGGTCCGTGATCTGGCTCTCGAGGGCGGCCGGCACGAGCAGCGTCACGGGAAGCTCGAGCAGCTCGCCGTTGGTGATGTGGTCCGCGCCGGTGTACCCCACGAGCCGTCCATCGCTGGTGCGGTGGCGCAGCACCTCCTCGATATCGAGCCCCGACCCGCGGTAGATTCCGGCCGAGGCGTCGCTCACGGCCACAATCTTGGCGCCGGCCTGGGCCAGCAGCCGGGCCGCGGCGCTGCCCACGTTGCCGAATCCCTGAATGGCCACCGTCATCCCCTCGAGCTGCAATCCCAGGTAGCGGGCCGTTTCCTGGGCGATATAGAGGATGCCGCGGCCGGTGGCTTCCACGCGGCCCACGGTGCCGCCGACGCTCACCGGCTTGCCGGTGACCACCCCGGGCACGCTGTGGCCTTGGTTCATGCTGTAGGTGTCCATCATCCAGGCCATGACGCGGGCGTCCGTGCCCATGTCGGGCGCGGGCACGTCGAACTCCGGACCGATGATGATGCCGATCTCGCTCGTGTAGCGACGCGTCAAGTTCTCCAGCTCGTGCAGGCTGAGCTGTCTCGGGTCGACCGCGACGCCGCCTTTCGCGCCGCCGTAGGGAAGATTGACGATGGCGCACTTCCAGGTCATCCACATCGCCAGCGCGCGGACCTCGTCCAGGTCCACCGCCGGGTGGTAGCGCAGCCCGCCCTTCACCGGCCCGCGCGCATCGTTGTGCTGCACGCGATAGCCGGTGAAGACGCGGACGGAGCCGTCGTCCATCTTGACCGGGAAGTTCACCGTGAGCTCACGCTTGGGGTGACGCAGGATTTGGCGAATGCCGTCGGAGATCCTGAGGCGGTCAGCGACCGCGTCGAGCTGACTGAGGGCAACCTGGTACGGATTGACCTCGGCCGGGGCTACGGGAGCTACCACAGGGTCCTCCTCGCACGCTTCGCCCAGCCTGCTGCAGGCAGGCCGGGCCGGTTCTCTACGCAGATCATACGACCGGCGAGCGGCGCTCGGGCCGGTTGGGGCGCTGGCCGCTGACCGCGCCGAGGGCGTCGCGAATCTCCTCCAGGGATTCCGCCACCCAGGGCAGCGCCAGCGGGTCCGCGGCGTCCAAAGCCTGCCAACGTTGCTCCGGGGTGCTCCCATACAGCAGGCTGGTCGAGACTCGAAAACGGAGCGCCCGCGGGTCGTCTCCGAAAGCCGCGCCGGCCAGGACGGCGATGTCGTAGCGCTCCAGCAAGAGCTCGGCCAGCTCCACGCCGCCGGAGACGCCCATCGTCTCCAGCCGATCGCGGAGGGGTTCGAAGTCGGGGTACAGGTAGAACGCGGCCTGTGGCGACCGGCAGGTCGCCCCCGCTTCGACGAAGATCGAGTGCACGGCACGCGCCACTGTCGCGTGCAGCCGCCGGCTGGCCTCGATGTGCAGGCGCAGCTCCTCCGGCTCGTCGAGCCCCAGCGCGGCCACTTCCTGCATGGGCGCCGCCAGGCACGACCAGATCTCGCTCGCGATCCCGGAAATGGCTTCTCTGAGCTCCCAACCGGCGGGGGTGTGGGGCAACCGCGCAAAACCGATCCGCCAGCCACCCAGTGCGAGGTTCTTGCTCAGACCCGCCGTCACCACCGTTCCTTCCGGATACAGAGCGGCCGGACTCGTGAACGAGCCCTGGTCGAACGTGAGGTCGCGGTAGATCTCGTCCGACACCACGGTCAGCCCGGCGTTGGCGGCGACGGCGCACACGCGCTCCAGCGACGAGCGCGGAGCCACGGTGCCGGTCGGATTGTCGGGCATGGTCACCACCAGCACGGCGGGCTGCTGGCCTTGGCGCCTGGCCTGCGCGATGCGCTGTTCGAGCGCATCGGCATCGGGAATCCCCCCCGTCTCGCGCGGGATCGGAACGCGGATCACTCGCGTGCCGACCAGGGCGGCCTGGGCCTCGTAGCTCACCCACGACGGCGACGGCAGCAGCACGTCCCCGGGCAGCGCCCGCAGCAGGGCGAACAAGAGCGGCTTGCTCCCCGGGGCCAGCACCACCAGATCGGGGTCGGTTGGCAGGCCCCGACGCTCGAAATAGCCCGCCACCGCGCGTCGCGCCCGGGCGGTGCCCATCACCGGCGCGTAACCATTGTGGGAGGCAGCCTCAGCGAGCGCGCGAGCAAGCAACGGATGGACGGGCAGGCCCGCTTCACCGAAGGCCATATGAACGATCGAATGGCCGGCGTCGATCCGAGCTTGGATGCGCTCGTTCGTGGCCAGCGTGGGCGATAAGCTGAACGTCATCGTGCCATCCTCACAACCAGAAGCTCTTTTCGACGTCGGCGAATTCCGAGGTCCGGCCCTCGAACCGGTTACGGCCCAGATCGAGGACGTAAACATAGTCGGCGATCTTAAGCGCCTCGCGGATCTCCTGATCGACGAGCAGAACCGCTCTCCCCTCATCGCGCAGGCGCACCAGCATCCCGTAGACGTCCGCCCAGACCAGCTTGGCGAGGCCGGCCGTCGGCTCGTCGACCAGGAGCACCCGCGGGTCCGCCATCAGGCTCCGGCCGATCTCGACCATGCGCTGCTGTCCTCCCGAGAGCTGCCAGGCGGGCTTCCTCCGCTTCTCTCGTAGCATCGGGAAGCGCTCGTAGTTCCGCTCGAGTCGGTCGCGGATGCGCGCGCCGTCCCGACGGAAGGACCAGGCGCCGATCAGCAGGTTCTCCTCCACGGTCATGTGCTCGAAGATCCCCCGCTGCTGCGGGATGTAGGACACGCCGCGATCGATCAGGCGGTGTGGCGGAGTCCCGGCCATCTCCCGTCCGTCGATGCGGATGCTTCCCCTGCTCGGCTTGACGAAACCCGCGATCACCTTCAGAAGGGTCGACTTGCCGACCCCGTTGGCTCCGAGAACGGCCGTGATCTGCCCTGTTTCGGCGCTGACGCTGGTCCCGCGCAGGATATCCAGCTCCCGGTAGTAGCCGGCGTAGAGATCGCGGACTTCAAGAATCGCCATCGCCGTCCTTGCCCAGGTAGGCCTCGATGACGCGTGGGTCATGACGCAGCAGATCGGGCCTTCCATCCGCGATCAGCCGCCCACCGGCCAGCACCAACAGCCGCTCGGAGATGCGGAAGATCGTCCCCATGTCATGTTCGATGATCACGAAGGCCTTGCCCTCTTCGCGCTGCTGCCGAATGAAGGCATGGATGTGCTCTCTGAGCTTCGGGTGCACGCCCGCGAAGGGCTCATCGAGGAGCAGAATCGGTGGGTCGAGGACGATGAGGCGCGCGAGCTCCAGCAGCTTGAGCTGCCCGCCCGACAGCGCGCGCGCGTACTCATGAGCGAGGTGGTCGATGCCCAGCAGTTCCAGCGCGCGCCAAGCCTGCTCCGCGAGCTGCCCCCGCGGCGCGCGGTGAGGCTTCGCCAAACCGGGCACCAGCAGGTTCTCCAACACCGTCATCCGTCGAAAGGCGCGCGGAACCTGAAAGGTGCGCCCCAGCCCACGACGGGCGATCTCGAACGGGGGCAGGCCGTCGATGCGCTCACCGCCGAGCAGAACCGCCCCGCCTGTCGGCTGATAGACGCCGCCGAGCACGTTGACCAGCGTGCTCTTGCCGGCCCCGTTGGGCCCGATCATTCCGCAGACCTGCGCCTCCGCTATCGCGAAGCTGATTCCGTCGAGCACGCGGTGCGCTCCGAACGCCATCGCGACGCCGTCGAGCCGCAGGTCATTCACCGCTCGACCTCCAGCTCGGGCCGTATCAACGTGTTCGCCGACCGACCTGCCGCGGCCTCCCGCACGGCCGCCTCGCGGCCGCGCAACGCCTGCAGCAGCGGCGTCAAGAGACCATTGGGAGCGAAGCGAAGGGTGACGACCAGCACCGCCCCGAAGAACGCGTAGCGCCAGACGCCCAGATCCGCGTGGAAGCTGGCCAGGGTAAGCAGCCGAACGCCGACCGGGACGGCCAGGGCCGCAAGCGCAAGCGGAGTCAGCGTCCGCTCCAGGCGTCGAGAGAGCCCGACCCCCGCCCGGCGTTTCGCGCCAGCCACCAGCGCCACCAACGCCGCCGCGATCAGCAGCCAGCCGGCGCGAGAGCCGACGCCGCCGACGATGCGGGGCGCGAACAGGAACCACGTCAGCAGCGCGACCGCGGCGGCCAGCCAGCCCGCCCAGGGCAGCAGGCGATGCCCGACACCGCGCGGCCGCGCACGCCAGGCGACCGCCGACCACCCGAGCACGGCCAGAACGCTCACGAGACCAACCGAGGCGATGGTCAGGAGGGCGCCGCCGCCGAAGTCGAGGCTCCGGGTGTTCTCCAGGAACAGCGTCAGGGCTACCGCCGCGAGAGCCGCGGCGAGCGGGCTCTCGAGCCCGCCGATGATCGCGAAGGCGAGCACCTGAGTCATGAGGAGCAGATCGACGCTGTCGGGCCCGATGCGTGGGACCGTGTCGGAGTACACGGCGCCCGCGACGCCGATGAGGAGCGAAGTCAGGACGAAGACCCCCAGTTTCAATCGCTGCACGTGGACGCCCATCGCCGCGGCCGCGTCGCTGTCCTCGCGCATCGCTTGCAGCAGCAGACCCGTGCGCGAGCGCAGGAACCAGTACACCGCTGCCAGCTCCGCCGCGAGGACCGCCAGCATCACGTAGTAGTGCACCAGGTCGGAGCCGGGGAGCTGGGGGACCACCATGCCGACCGTGCCACCCGTCAGGTCCGCCTCGGCGATGACTACCGTGTGCGCGATCTCCGCGAACGCGATGGTGAACAGCGCCAGGTAGGCGCCCCGCAGGCGGCCGAGGAGTGCGGCGAGCAGCAGCCCGACCAGCACCGCGAACAGCGCACCAACGGCGATCCCCACCCACGCGCTCCCCAGCGCCGGCGAGGTGGTGGCCAGTTGCCGAGACCAGACGGCCCCCGCGTAGCCCGCCATCCCGGCGATGGCAACATGGGCGAACGAGAACTGGCCGGCCACGCCCGCCAGCAGTGACCACGTACCGGCGAGGGCGGCGAGGTAAAAGGAGAGCCGCGCCACATCAAGCAGGTATCCATTGGTGACCACGAAGCGCGGCGCCGAGACTCCCAGCAGCACCAGACCCACCAGCAACACCACCCGCAACCAGCGGCGCGTGGTAGCGAACCGGGAGTCCGCCGCGGCGGTCACTGCCGTCTCCCCAGAAAACCCTGCGGCCTCACCAGCAGGGCGATGGCGAAGATAACCAGCGCGAAAGCCGTCTGGTAGACCGCGCCTTTGCTGGGATCCGGGTAGCAACCGGCGCCGAGCGCCTCCACGACCCCGATGGAGAGCCCGCCCAGGAACGCGCCCGGCACCGAGCCCAGCCCACCGAGCACGATGATGACGTACGACGTCACCGCTGCCTGGGACGCGATGTCGGGGATCGAGAAGGCGAGCACCGGGACCAGCGCCGCGCCCGCCATGCTGGCCAACGCCGAGCCGAGCCCGAAGGCGAAGGTGAACGTTCGCGCGCTGTCGATCCCGGCCACGGCGGCCGCTTCGTTGTCCATCGAGACCGCGCGAAGGCTCCTCCCGGTCCAGGTGCGACGCAAGAACCAACTGAGGAGCGCGACCAGCAGTGCGCCGGCGCAGCCGGCGATCAGGAAATCGGTGCGCAGGTGAAGCGGCCCCAGCGTGAACAGGGCGGTGTCAAGCCCGAACAGCGGCCGTGCCGTGTACCGGGGCGCCATCACGCCGGCGGTCGGACCCAGGACCCCGAGCAAGGTGTATTGGAGGAAGACCCCGAACCCGAACGTGATCAAGATCGCGTACTCGTCCTTACGCTCCACCTGCCCGCGATGCATCGGCGAGAGCAGGCCCGCCTCGACGACCGCCCCCAGCAGGAACCCCGCTGCGCCCGCCAGCGGGATCACGAACAGCGGGTTGACTGGCAAGACCTGGGTCAGCAAGAGGTAGGACATCACCCCACCGAGCATCACAAACTGACCGTGCGTGAAACTTACGACACCGAGAACGGAGAATATCAGCGTCAACCCCACTGCCATGGTCGCGTAGACGGCGCCCACCGTGAGCCCGTTCTGGACCTGGTCGATCACGTAGCCCGCGCTCGTCACGCACGGATCGGCAGGCGCCAGGACGCGGAACAGCAGCCCAAGCTCGAGCGTCAGCAGCACGCCGGCGGGCACCACGTGAACCCCGCGCCGGACCACCGGCGTGCGTGTGACAAGGTAGGCCAGCGCCAGCGGGCCGAGGGCCGCGCCGGCCAGGCCGCCCACCAACCCCGCCAACCGCGGATCGCGACCGCGATGCCGGTAGCGCCCCGGGACGACCCAGGCGCCGACGGCCGCCCACACCGGGCCCGCCAGCAGCAGCCAGGCGATCAGCGCTGCCATCGACCCCCCGTTCGCTTCCACGCAAGGGGGTTATCTCCGCGGTCGATCGCGCGGATCACCCCCGCGGGGCACGCCCGCGGCCGCCTCACTGTGGCTCCACGTACGCCTTCCCCGAGGTCGTCTGCCGCTGAGGTGGCCACACCACGACGACGTCCTTGATCGGTTGGCCCTTCTTCGTGTACTCCACCACCTGGATCGGCGGGTTCGGCCACTGATGCCAGAGCCAGGCTTGCTTGCCCGCGGGGACCGGGTTGCCAGAACCGTACGGGAACGCGTACTCCCCTTGGGCCCCGGCGAAGTGCGTTTGCTCCAGCGCCTTGATCACCTTCTCGTGGTCGGTACTGCCGGCCTGCTTCATGGCGTCTGCTACCAGGCGCACCGAGTCGTACGCTTCGAACACCCAGTTCTTCGGCGCGCCGTGGAACTGCTTCTCGTAGCGATCGGCCACCGAGCTGGTCATGGCGTTGTACTGCGAGGGAACAGGTCCCACGTACCGGAAGACGCAGCCGACGCCATCGGGGACCGCGCGCCAGAACGCCGGCGAATCCTGGGCGACCTGATTGGCCACACAGACGGTGCCCTTCTTGATCAGCCCCGCCTGGTACGCGTTCTCCTCGATCACGTAGCTCGAATCGCCCGTGACGTCGAAGACGACCGCGTCCGCCCCGGGATTGTCCTGCTTGGCGCGGGCCACGATGCTCGAGTAGTCGGGCTGGTTGAGCTGCACCTGGATCTGGGTGAGCTTGACTCCCGAGCTCGCCAACTGCTTCTTGATCGTGTCCCGCTGGCCGAGCCCGAAATCGGACGCTTCGTAGAACTCAATCACATCCTTCGCTTTGTGGCCGTTGATCAGCCAGTCGGTGAGCGCGCTTCCCGCGTAGCTCGACGACGGGGCAATGCGGAAGATGTCGGGCGGGTTGGCCGGCAGGTTGCTCTTCGGGTCACCCGCGGTAATCGCGTCGGCCCACGTCTCGGAGAAGACGGTGGGCACGTTCGCCTTCTCGAGCGTCGGAATCATGGCGAGCGCCGCGCCGGAGTGGTACTCGCCCACCACCGCCGCGACGTGCTTCTCCTCGACCAGCTTCTTCGCCACCGTCGCGGCGACGTCGGGCCGGTTCTGAGTGTCTTCGAAGTCGAGCTGCAATTGCTTGCCGAGCACCCCACCCTGGGCGTTGATGTCGCTGACTGCCGTTTCCATAGCCCACTTCATGTCCAGCCCGGCCGACACCGCGCCCGGCTGCGAGAGCGGACCCACCCCGCCAATCACGATGGTCCCGCCGGCCGACTGCGGCTTGGAGGAGCTTCCACCCCCGCACGCCGCAACGAGGAACGCCACCAAGAGCGTCAGGGTTAGGCCGCCCACTAACCTCCGACCTCGAAGCTGACACTGCCGCACGCTCATCCCTGTCAAACCTCCCATCTTGCTTTGTGCCGCCCTGGGACTGCCGGCCCCCCGGTAAACCGCCTCACCTGTCGGTCGGCGAAGCTGATCGCTCCACCTCAGGAGCAGCCGCGGACTCAGGAGCGATCGCCGTGTAAACCTCGAACTCGCCGAGGACCTCCTCCTCGAGCAGCAGCGCCGAGCGCGTGCTCGTGCCTCGACGCGCCGCGACCGCCGTAGCGAGCGCCTGAGCGAGGCTGGTGAAGGCAGTGAGCGAGCGGAGGATCGACACTGCCGCGGTGTCCACGCAGAACGCGATGTCGGCGTCGGCCGCCAGTGGTGAAGCGGCGCTGTCCGTGAGCGCAATGGTGAGCGCTCCTCGCTTCCGGGCGAAGCGCAGAGCCTGGACCGTGTGGCGTGTGTACCGGTAAATGGACGCCCCCACGAAGACGTCCTCGGGCCCGAGCCGGCGAAGGACGTCGGGGAAGGTCCCAGCCTCCAGGCCGACGTGCTCGACGTCGTCGCGCACGAGTCTGAGCAGGTAGCTGAGGAGATACGCGATGCTGTAGAGCTTGCGCAGCCCCATCACGTAAACTCGCCGGCGCTCACAGAGGGCTGCCACCGCGCGTTCCCAGTCCGCGGGGTCGATTCGTGCGAACGTGCGCACGATGTTGCTCTTGTCGAAGGCCGCGAAACGTTCCAGGGAGTCCGGCGCTCCTGCTTCGAGGTCGAGCAGCCCTTCGAACCGGCTGATCATCTGCGCCTCTTCTTGAAGCCGGCGCCGACAGAGCCGAGCCAGGGCGGGATAGCCGTCCAGTCCGAGCCCGGTCGCGAACCTGACCACGGTCGACTCATTCACTTCGACCGCCTGCGCCAGCTCCGATATGGTCATGAAGGCGCAACCCTCGGGGTCGCCCAGCACCCTCCTGGCCAGCTTCTGATGCCCGGGCGAGAGCTGGGCGAGCCGCTGTCGCAGCAGACTCGCCAGCTCAGCGAAACTGCTCGGCGCGTGCCCGCCCACTTCGCCCGTGCGACCGTCGCCGGCCCGCGAATGCTTACCAGGAACCCTGCTTCTTTCCACGTCCCTCGTGCGACTCTAGCCTACGTTATTTGCGCCGTCAATCCTCAATGCAAATTGCTTTGCATGCCCCCACGTCCCCCGAATGTCGGCCCGATGGCCAGCCCCTCCGCCACTCCCGCCCCTCGTCATTCCCGCGCAGGCGCGGGCGGGAACCCAGCATCGAACGCCACCGCCCGCCCCGGCGGCCCACCCGCCGGGAACAGTTGCGCAAAGCAGCACCTGCCGTGCAGCCAGAACCAGAGCGTCACCGCTTCGCGGCGCTGTACCCCCAGCCGCACGCACACCTCCTCCGCATGGTGTCGAACGGTGTGCTCCGACAGCCCGAGGCGCCCTGCCGTCCGCGGGTTCGACAGCGCGAACCCGATGCCGACTGCCACCGTTTGTTGTCGCCCTGACAGCTCCTGCGCGTGGAGCGAGCGCAGCCGCGCGATCTCCTCCCACGGCACCAGTGCCGCCCACATGGCTCGCCTCCTGTCGTACCTTCTGCTCCAGACAACGTCCACGCGGCGGTGCCTGTTCCCGTCGCCTCAGCCGTCCGTGCCCCACCGTCCTTTGCCATGGGACGATTACCCCAAGAAAGACGGGCGTTCTGGCCCATCCTGCCCTCGCCAGACGGGCGTAGGCTGGACGCATCCACGATTCGCGGATCTCGGCGCATCAGGTTGGAGGTTCGCCTGCCATGCCACCAAGTCTGAGTCGTCTGCTCCCCGGAGCCGCTCTTGCGGTGGTCCTGGCTCTCTCTGGGCTGGGCGCTTTAACATACACGCTCGAAGGTCCCAGATGGGAGAGCATCTCGCCCCTGACGTTTTGTGTCAGTGCGCCGGCCGGACTGAACGATGCCGGGCTATGGTACGGTGCTCTCACTGACTGGCAGGCCACCCCAACACCGTTCAGCTATCAACTGAGCGGCGGCGGTTGCCCAAGCGGCCAAGTTTGGCTTACGGAATATCCACTCCTCAATCCGACGATATCAACGGGGTGAACGCCATCTATGGCGGCGGCCCTACGTGAGCCCCTCATGAAACGCACCCGCAGCATCACAGCGGCGCGTGTCGTTCGACATAGGAGCCGTTAGGTGAGGAACCCGCTCGTTGCAACCAGATGCATGTCAGCCAGACACGTGCTCGTTGTCGCTGTGCTCGCCGCGTTGGCAGCGAGTTGCGGACGGTCCACAGCCGTGCCCATGCGTGCGAGCGCGACACCACCCCCTCAAGCACGGTCCACGTATCAGCCGCTGCAGGCAAGTTGGGCGCGGAGCTATGACTCAATTGCGGCGATGACGCGGGGGTCTGACCTCGTCATCCTGGGCACAGTCACGGCCGGGCACGCGACGGCGGCGACCACCGCCGGCGGTCCGGCTGGAAATGGGGCAGGTATTCCCTTCACGGATTTCACCGTGCGCGTCATGCGGAATCTAAAGGGAGCTTCTGCTGGTTCGATCACGGTTCACCAAACCGGAGGTCAGGTGAACGGCGGCGTCTTCGAGGTCAGCGACGACCCGTTGTTCGAGGTCGGGACCACCTACCTGCTCTTCCTCGAAGAGTCACGCAGCGCAGGCGTGTACTTCGTCGCCGGCGGCCCGCAGGGGCGATTCCTCGTCGTGAACGAGCAGGCTACCTCGCTGAGCCGGCTTTATCCTGCACGCCATGTCCAGGATCTCGGACTGGACCATGCGCCGCTCGCTGCAATCGTCCAGCAGATGCACGCGGCGCACTAGCAGGGTGGTGCAGAATCTGTTTCGACCATCCCCCCACCCCCTTCCTGGCCAGGAAGGGGGCACGTTTCGTATCTGGGGGGACACCCCCAGTCCCCCGGATGTCGGCCCGATGGCCAGCCCCTCCGCCACTCCCGCCCCTCGTCATTCCCGCGCAGGGGGGAATCCAGCCTCGATCGGTCCTTCACCACCGCTGGATTCCGGCTCGCGCTCGCGTCCGCTCGCTTGGCCGGAATGATGGACGCGCGCCATTCCCGTGCTGGTCGACGAGACGAAATAGGCCCCGGCGCGCGGGCCGGGGCCTGCTGTCTGTACCCGGGACCAGAGCGTGCTACGGCTCCTCGTCGCCGTCGAGCGCGCCCAGCACCTCTTCCCCTTGTTCCAGGTCCTCTTCTTCCTCTTCTTCTTCCGGTTCCAGCTCCGCGTCCTCGTCGTCCGGCGGACCGACCGGGCGCAGGCGCGCGCCGGCAGCCGGGCCGAGGAGCGAGTCGAACTCGAGGTCGAGGTCCTCTTCCTCGTCACCCTCGATGACGGGGGCGAGCCGTGGCCGCTCGGGAGCCGTGATCTCGGGCAGCACGATCGAGGCGCGCGCCGGGATGAGCTTGCCGATGATCACGTTCTCCTTGAGGCCGCGCAGGTGGTCGACCTTGCCCTCGATCGCCGCCTCGGTGAGCACCCGGGTCGTCTCCTGGAAGGAGGCCGCGGCCAGGAAGCTATCCGTGGAGAGCGAGGCCTTGGTGACGCCGAGCAGCACGGGCTGGGCCGTGGCCGGCTCGCCGCCGGCGGCCAGCACCGCCTCGTTCTTGTCGCGGTACCCGAATTGATCCACGAGCTCTCCGGGAAGCATGGCAGTGTCGCCCGGGGTGTCGATACGCACCTTGCGCAGCATCTGCCGCACGACGACCTCGATGTGCTTGTCGTTGATGGTCACACCCTGGGAGCGGTACACCTTCTGCACCTCGTCCACCAGGTAGTGCTGCACCGCCTCCCGGCCGCTGATGCGCAGGATGTCCTGCGGGTTTGCCGAGCCCTCGGTGAGCAGGTCGCCGGCGCGCACGTGCTGGCCCGTCTCGACGCGGAAGAGCGCGGAGGCCGGCACCTCGTACTCGTGCGGGTCGGCCACCTCGTGGATGATCGCCACCCGGCGGTCGGACTCGCGCACGAGCTGGCCCGAGACCGGCGCCACGACGGTCGGCTTGCCGGAGTCGGTCATCTGGCCGTCCGGCCCGGGCAGCGCCAATGGCCGGGCGATCGGCTCGCCCTCGCGCACGCTGGCCCGGTCCTCCGCCAGCAGCTCGTAGCCTTCCGGGATCTCCAGGTCTCGCCGGTCCGGGTAGTAGGCAGTGACGCGCACCTTCTTGCGGTCCGCCTCCTGCAGGACCTCGACGGCCCCGTCCACCTCGGAGATGACCGCGCGGCCCTTCGGCTCGCGCGCCTCGAACAGCTCCTCGACACGCGGCAAGCCGCTCGTGATGTCGGAGACGCCCGCCACGCCGCCCGTGTGGAACGTGCGCATCGTGAGCTGCGTCCCCGGCTCGCCGATCGACTGCGCCGCGATGATCCCGACCGCCTCGCCGATGCCCACCATCTCCTGCCGCGCCAGGCTGTAGCCGTAGCACGCCTGGCAGACACCCCGGCGCGCCTCGCACGTCAGCGGCGAGCGCACGTAGACACGCTCGACGCCCGCATCGAGCACCTGCTTCGCCCGGTCGGGGGTGATCAGCTCGCCCGGCTCCACCAGGACCTCGCCCGTGGCCGGGTCCGCGACCGGCCCGGCGGCCACCCGCCCGGCGATGCGCTCGTCGAGCGTCTCCATCACCGCGCGGTCCTCCGGCGCCTGCACCCAGAAGCCCTGCGTGGTGCCGCATTCCTCCTCGTGCACGATCACATCCTGCGCCACGTCGATCAGGCGCCGCGTGAGGTAGCCCGAGTCGGCCGTGCGCAGCGCGGTGTCGGCCAGTCCCTTGCGGGCGCCGTGCGTCGAGATGAAGTACTCCAGCACGGTCAGACCTTCGCGGAAGCTGCCGCGGATTGGTAGCGGGATGATG
The DNA here is from genome assembly GCA_021787985.1 of Chloroflexota bacterium. Lineage (GTDB taxonomy): Bacteria > Chloroflexota > Dehalococcoidia > DSGV01 > DSGV01 > JAJYLG01. The sequence goes on along the minus strand of JAJYLG010000036.1, from coordinate 9,709 downwards.
CGGCCGTTCGGGTCGCTCATCAGGCCGCGCATGCCGGCCATCTGCGTGATCTGGCTGATGTTCCCTTTCGCTCCCGAGGTGCTCATCATGTACAGGCTGCCGAACGGGTCCATCCGCTGCTTGACCGCCTGCTGCACATCCGCGCTCACCTTGGTCCACAGCTTGATGACCTCGTTGTAGCGCTCGTCCTCGGTGATGAGGCCCAACTCGTACTGGTCGTTGAGCGTGGCCTCCTGGCCCTCGGCCAGCCGGATCAGCTCCTGCTTCTCGTGCGGCACGTTGATGTCGCTGACGGCGATGGTGATGCCGGACCGGGCGGCGTAGGTGAAGCCCATGTCCTTCACCCGGTCAACCACCTCGGCGGTGCGCTCCGTGCCGAGCAAGCGGTAGCACCGGGAGACCAGGTTCTTCAGCTCCTTCTTGTCCATCACGACATTGAGGAAGTCCATGTCTTCGGGCAGCACATCGTTGAAGATGATGCGCCCGACGGTCGTCTCCACCAGTTGGCCGACGGTGCGGCGATCGCGCACGCGGATGCCCGCCTGCAGATCGAGCTCGCCCAGATCGTGCGCCAGCCGCGCCTGCTCGAACGAGCTGTAGACGCCTTGCTGGGGCGGGCCTTGCCGGTACTCGCCCTTCGCACCGGGCCGCATGACCGTCATGTAGTAGCAGCCCAGCACCATGTCGAGCGTGGGCGCGACCACCGGCTCGCCGCTGCTGGGCAGCAGCAGGTTGCGGCTGGACAGCATCACCTGCCGCGCTTCGGCCACGGCCGCGCGGCTCAGCGGTACGTGCACCGCCATCTGGTCGCCGTCGAAGTCGGCGTTGAAGGCGGTGCAGACCAGCGGGTGGATCTGGATCGCCGAGCCCTCGACCAGCACCGGCTCGAACGCCTGGATGCCCAGGCGGTGGAGCGTCGGCGCGCGGTTGAGCAGCACGGGACGATCGTGGATCACCTCGTCGAGCACCTCCCAGACCTCGGGCCGCGCTCGCTCCACGATCCGCTTGGCGCTCTTGATGTTGTGCGCCAGTCCGCGGTCGACGAGCTTGTGCATCACGAACGGCTTGAACAGCTCGAGCGCCATCCGCTTGGGCAGCCCGCACTGGTGCAGCTTGAGTTGCGGGCCGACCACGATCACCGACCGGCCGGAGTAGTCGACGCGCTTGCCGAGCAGGTTCTGGCGGAAGCGGCCCTGTTTGCCCTTGAGCATGTCGCTCAGCGACTTGAGCTTGTGGTTGCCGCTGCCAGCCACGGCGCGCCCGCGGCGCCCGTTGTCGATCAACGAGTCCACCGCCTCCTGCAGCATCCGCTTCTCATTGCGGATGATGATGTCGGGCGCGCCCAGCTCCAGCAGCCGCTTCAAACGGTTGTTGCGGTTGATCACACGCCGGTAGAGATCGTTGAGGTCACTGGTGGCGAAACGGCCGCCGTCGAGCTGGACCATCGGCCGCAGATCCGGCGGCAAGACCGGCAGTATGGTAAGCACCATCCACTCCGCCATGTTACCGGACCTGCGGAACGCCTCCACCACGCGCAGCCGCTTGGTGGCCTTCTTCCGGCGCTGGCCGCTGCTGGAGCCGACCTCGGCCTGAAGCTGCAAACGCAGCTCCTCCATATCCAACCCCTGCAGGACGCGCAGCAGCGCCTCAGCGCCCATCCCGTACTGGAGCACGCCCTCGTAGCGCTCCGCCCAGTCCTTGACGCGCGCCTCGGGGATCAGGCGCAGCGGCTGGATCTCGCGCTCCAGCTCGTTGATCCACTCGTCGTACTGGCCCCGGGCGGCATCGCGCTCCTGGCGTAGCTTCTGGTCCAGCGGCTCGGTCTTGCGGAAGGTCTCCGCGCGCAGCGCCTCGATCTCAGCATCGATGGTCCGCGTGCGGTCCTCGCGGCGGGGCCCCTGGTCGCGCATCTGCCGCGCGACTTCCTCGTCCACCACGCGCTTCAGCAGCGTGTCGAGATCCTCCGGCACCGTCGACCCGCGCGGCAGGACGGTGGTATCGCGCAGGGCAAGCTTGCGCGGCACGCGCTGGCCGACCCGCGCCTCCAGATCCGGCCGTAGCGCCTGCGCCTCCTGCTCGAGCTGGGCGCGCGCCTCCTCGAGCTCGCGGTCGAGATCCGTCAGGGCCTCGACCTTCCGCACCGCGAGCGCGCCCACCTGCTCCTGCGCCGCGGCCCGCACGGCCTCCAGCTCGGCCTCGATGGCGGCGGTGCGGTTGCGCACCTCCTCCTCGATTGCCTGCCGGTAGTCGGCGATGCGCGCTCGGCGCTTCTCCTCATCGACGCTGATGACGAGGTGCTGGGCGAAGTAGAGGACCCGCTCCAGGTTGCGCGGTGAGATATCGAGCAGCAACCCGAGCCGGCTCGGCGTGCCCTTGACGAACCAGATGTGGCTCACCGGCGAGGCCAGCTTGATGTGGCCCATCCGCTCGCGCCGCACCTTGCTGCGGGCGACCTCGACGCCACACTTGTCGCAGATCACGCCCTTGTAGCGCACCCGCTTGTACTTGCCGCAGTAGCACTCGAAGTCCTTGGTCGGCCCGAAGATACGCTCGTCGAACAGGCCGTCCTTCTCCGGCTTCAGCGTGCGGTAGTTGATCGTCTCCGGCTTCATGACCTCGCCGTACGACCACGACTCGATCTGGTCCGGCGAGGCTAGCGAAATCCGAATGGCGTTGAACTCGTTAACTTCAAGCACCAAAGCCGTCGTCTCCCTCAAAACCGCTCAGGTTCACCCCGAGCGACGGAACCTCCGCGACCTCTTCACCGCGGAACTCGATCGTCTCCTCGTCCTCGTTCAGTACCTCCACCGACAGCGCGAGGCTCTGCAGCTCCTTCACCAGCACCTTGAACGACTCCGGCACGCCGGGCTCGAGCACGTCCTCGCCCTTGACGATGGCCTCGTACGTCTTCACCCGGCCGACCACATCGTCGCTCTTGACCGTGAGCAGCTCCTGCAGGATGTGGGCCGCGCCGTACGCCTCGAGCGCCCACACCTCCATCTCGCCGAACCGCTGGCCGCCGAATTGCGCCTTGCCGCCCAACGGCTGCTGGGTGATCAGCGAGTACGGCCCGGTGCTGCGCGCGTGGATCTTGTCCTCCACCAGGTGCACCAGCTTGAGCATGTAGATGTACCCCACCGTCACCGGTTGGTCGAACCGCTCGCCGGTGCGGCCGTCGTAGAGCACCTGTTTGCCGAAGATCGGCGCTGCGAGTCGCTTCTCGCGCGCCACATCCTCGGCCAGCAGCTCGATCCGTTCCATCGGCAGGCCGCGGACCTGGGCCATGCCCGTCCCCTCGAGCCAAAGCTCGAGGCAGACACGCTTCGGCAGCCCCGGCTCGCCGTCGGCAAACACCCGCTCGGCCTCGCCGGTGTAACCGCGGTCGCGCAGCCACTGGATGGCGCGGCCGATGTCGAGGTTCCGGCCGTACCGCGAGCTACCGTTCCCGACGCCCGCGCCGGGTACGATCGCGTCGGCCTGGTCGGCGATCCAGGCGCGGGCCAGCGCGTCCTCGATCTGCCGGTCCGACGCGCCGTCGAACACGGGAGTGATCGCTCGGAAGCCAAGCTGATGGGCCGCCCAGCCCAGGTGGGTCTCGAGCACCTGGCCGACGTTCATGCGGCTCGGCACGCCGATCGGGTTCAGGATGATGTCGATCCAGGTGCCGTTCGCCAGATACGGCATGTCCTCAACCGGGACGATGCGCGAGACCACCCCCTTGTTGCCGTGGCGGCCGGCCATCTTGTCGCCCTCGTTCAGCTTGCGCTTCTGGGCGATGCCAACGCGCACCAGGCGGGTCACGCCGGCCGGAAGCTCGGTGTCCTTGTCCGACCGGTCGAAGACCTTGACGTCGATCACCTTGCCGCGCTCGCCGTGCGGCACGCGCAGGGAGGTGTCCTTCACATCACGCGCCTTCTCGCCGAAGATCGCCCGCAGCAGCTTCTCCTCGGCCGTGAGCTCCGTCTCGCCCTTGGGCGTGATCTTGCCGACCAGGATGTCACCTTCGCGCACTTCGGCGCCGATGCGCACGACGCCGTTCTCGTCCAGGTCGCGCAGGCTCTCCTCGCCCACGTTGGGAATATCGCGGGTGATCTCCTCCGGACCGAGCTTCGTGTCGCGCGCCTCGGTCTCGTGCTTCTCGATGTGGATCGAGCTGAACTTGTCCTCGCGCACCACGCTCTCGGAGATGACGATGGCGTCCTCGAAGTTGCAGCCCTCCCACGACATGAAGGCGCAGAGCACACTCTGGCCCAACGCCAGCTCGCCCTGGTCCGTGGACGAGCTGTCGGCCAGTGGTTGGCCCGCGGTCACGCGCTGTCCGCGGTTGACCAGCGCCCGCTGGTTGATGCACGTGCCCTGATTCGAGCGGATGAACTTGAGCAGCGGGTAGGTCTCTTCGGCGCGGTCGTCGTAGAGCAGCGTGATTTCGCGCGCGTTGGCGCGGGTCACCACGCCGTCGGCGCGCGCGACCAGCACCTGTCCCGAGCGGTGCGAGGCGGGCGAGGGCTGCGCGGTGCGCTGCTCCATGCCGGTGCCGACCAGCGGCACCTCGGGGCGAAGCAGCGGCACCGCCTGGCGCTGCATGTTCGAGCCCATCAACGCCCGGTTCGCGTCGTCGTGCTCCAGGAACGGGATCAGCGAGGTTGCCACCGACACGATCTGCTTGGGCGATACGTCCATGTAGTCGACGCGGTCCGGACGCTCCTCGCTGAAATCGCCGTTGAAGATCACGGCGATGCGGTCCTCGAGGAAGTGCCCTATCTCGTCCAATGGATGACTCGCCTGGGCGATGACCTTCTCGTACTCCTCGTCCGCGTCCAGGTAATCCACGTGGTCGGTCACGAAAGCGCGCACCGGCACCCACTGCCGGCCGGCCGCGCGCAGCCCGGCGAGCGCGTCGGTGGTGACGGTTTCGCCGGCGCGGGCGATCACCTGGCCGGCGCCGTCGCGCACGTCTTCGCGCAGTGGCCGGCCGAGCAGACGCGGGTCGTCGATGGCCAGCTCGCGCAGCACCTTGCGATAGGGCGTCTCGATGAAGCCGTACTCGTTGATGCGGCCGTAGGTGGCCAGCGAGCCGATGAGACCGATGTTGGGGCCTTCGGGCGTCTCGATCGGGCAGATGCGGCCATAGTGGCTGTTGTGCACGTCGCGCACATCGAAACCGGCACGGTCGCGCGAGAGGCCGCCCGGGCCGAGGGCCGAGAGGCGGCGCTTGTGCGTCAGCTCGGCCAGCGGGTTCGTCTGGTCCATGAACTGGCTGAGCTGTGAGCCGCCGAAGAACTCCTTCATCGCCGCGGTCACGGGGCGCACGTTCACGAACGCGCTCGGCGTGGCGTTCTCGGGATCGGTGATCGACATCTTCTCCCGGATCACACGCTCGAGCCGCAGCAAGCCGACGCGGAACTGATTCTGGATCAGCTCGCCCACTGCGCGCACCCGGCGGTTGCCCAAGTGGTCGATATCGTCCGAGCGGCCCATGCCGTTGTTCATCCGCACCATGTGGCGGACGATCTCGTACAGGTCTTCCGAGCGCAAGACGCGCTCCTTGTCGGCGCCGTCCAGCTTGAGCCGCTTGTTGAGCTTGTAGCGCCCGACCCGGCCCAGGTCGTAACGCCGCGGGTTGAAGAAGAGCTGCTCCAGCTTGGAGCGGGCGTTCTCGCGGTTGGGGGGGTCGCCCGGCTGCAGTTTCTTGTAGAACTCGAGGATCGCCTCATCTTTGCTGCGGCAGCCGTCCTTCTCCAGCGTGATCCGCAGGTAGTCCAGCTCGCTGGCCGCCAGATCGTCCTCGAAGAGCGCGTGGATGCGCTCGTCCGTGCCGAGATGTCGGTCGTCCGTGATCTGGCCGGACGGGTCGTGGTCGATGGCGCGCAGCAGGACGGTGACCGGGATGCGCTTCTTGCGGTCGACCTTGACATAGAGGACGCCGTTACGCGCGGTCTCGAACTCGAGCCAGGCGCCGCGGTTCGGGATCAGCTTCGCGAAGCAGAGCGGGCGGCCGGTGCTCGGATCCGTCTCCTTGGTGAAATAGACGCCCGGCGAACGAACGAGCTGCGACACGACCACGCGCTCGGCGCCATTGATGATGAACGTGCCGTCACGGGTCATGGCGGGGAACTCGCCGAAGTAGAGCTCCTGCTCCTTGATCTCCCCGGCCCCTTCCTTGATCTCGAGCTCGATGTTGACCCGGAGCGCCGATTCGTAGGTCTTGTCCCGGACGCGGCACGTCTGCTCACCGTACTTCGGCTCGCTGAAATGGTAGCTGCCGAAGCGTAGCTCCATGCGCTGCTCGGTGAAGTCGCGGATCGGGTTGATCTCGTCGAACAGCTCGCGCAACCCCTCGCGCTTGAACCACTCGAACGAGTCCCGCTGGATGGCGATCAGGTCGGGCAGCTCGAGCACGTCGGCCACGCGGGAGTAGTTCTGGCGAACACTCGGCACGGGGCTGCTGGGATGAACGAGTTCGGGGGCCGTTGTCATGCGTCAGCACTCCTCACCACGGATACGTCGAACGAGAGACAGTCCGCCTACCAGGGGGCAACCCTGCGGGGATGGGCAAAAGGGACGGAGACGGTGGTAACGCAACGGGATTCCGGGCAAAGGGTCAGGTTACTTCCCCAACAGCCGGATGTCAACGCACGGCCGCGCCATCGGGCGCCGCCCGCGCGCTCGCTTGAGGGATTTGAAGGCACGTTGTTAGAATAACACCCCTCCTCTCGGCTGTCACCGCTTCTCGCCACCAAGAGGAGCGCGGCCCTACAATTGCTCCGGTTCGCCGTGACCAGCCCTGCACTGCGGAGGCCGTGCGTGTACCAGGAACTGAGCGTCTTCAGCGGGCGGGCTCATCCCGTCCTCGCACAGAAGATCTGTGACTACCTTGGCCGCCCCCTGGGCCGCTGCGAGGTCTTCGAGTTCACCAACGAGAACATATTCGTCCGGTTCAGTGAGAACATCCGTCAACGTGACGTCTTCCTCATCCAGCCGGTCGTCTCTCCCGTCAACACCCGGCTCATGGAGCTGCTCATCATGATCGATGCGGCCAAGCGCGCCTCGGCCGGCCGCATCACCGCCGTCATCCCCTACTACGCCTACGGCCGCTCCGACAAGAAGGACCAACCACGGGTGCCGATCACCGCGCGGCTGGTCGCCAACCTGCTCGAAACCGCCGGCGCCGACCGCATCCTTACGGTCGACCTCCACGCCGGCCAGATCCAGGGCTTCTTCAACATCCCCGTCGACGAGCTCACCGCCCTCTACTCCTTCAGCCGCTACTTCGCCGAGCAGCACATCCCCGACCTGACGGTGATCGCCACCGACGTCGGCGACAGCAAGCGCGCCCGCCATCTCGCCGAACGGCTCGACGTGCCGCTGGCGATCATCGAGAAGCGCCGCGCCGGCAACCAGGACCGCGCCGAGGCGCTGAACGTCATCGGCGAGGTCGACAGCCGCCGCGCCCTGATCGTGGACGACGAGATCGACACCGCCGGGACCGTGGTCCAGGCCGTCCAGGCGCTCAAGGAGCGCGGCGCACGGGAGATCTCCGTCGCCGCGACGCACGCGATCTTCTCCGGCCCCGCGGTGGACCGGCTGCGCGCCGCCCCGATCCAGGAGCTGGTGATCACCGACACCGTGCCCGTGCCGCCGGACAGGCGAATCCCCACGCTGCACGAGCTGTCCATCGCCCCGCTGCTGGGCGAAGCGATCAGTCGCATCCACACCGGACAGTCCGTCGGCGCGCTCTTCGGCTGACCGCGCCGTCGCGCGCCTGCCTTACCGCGCCAGTGGTCCGCTCCCCAGACTTGACAGGCCGTTCGATAATCCGGGTGGGGACGCTCGCGCTCGTCAGGTGAAAGGTATGGGTCACCGCCTGGCGACCTGGCGACGAGGAAGGGTGTGGAGAATGACCGAGACGGTCGAGAACCGCCAAGACGGCGGACGGCTGGTCGCAACGCCTGTCATAGCCGGGGCGTTGCGCGCGCGGCTGGTGGCGCGGCTGGCGGGTGTCACCTTGCGCCAGCTCGGTTACTGGCACCGGACCGGCCTGATCCAGGCGAAGGTGATACCCGGCGCGCCCGGACGGCCGCGGCTCTACTCCTGGACCGACTACGTCAAGGTCCGAGCGATCACGAAGCTACTTCGGCAAGGCCTCAGCACGCGCAAGATCCGCGCGGCCATCGCCTTCCTGGACCACCACGTCCCCGACTGGTACAACTGCCCGCTCTATGGCCTGGGGGCACGGGTCATTGTCGAGATCGAGGGATGTGCAATGACCGCGGACGAGCAGCAGCAGTTGCTGCTACCGTCCCTCGTGAACGTGGTACGCGAGATCGAAGAGGAGGGGCCTCTGGGTGAGCTGCGCGAGTTCGCGAAGGTCGTCGACATGCGCCCGGGTGTGGCCGGCGGCAACCCGGTCCTCCGCGGCACGCGAATCGAGACCGACTTCGTGGCGACCCTGGTGTCGCACGGCTCGCCTGTCTCGGAGATAGCCCGGGTCTATCGCGTCAACGAAGGCGCAGTGGAGCGGGCGGTGCAGTTTCAGCACAAGGCCGCATAGGCCCGATGCCTCGACTGCTCCGTTCGGAGCAAGGGATTGCGCATCCTGCTGGATGAGAACGTGGATCCCCGCCGCGGCGTGGTGCCGGGTTTCTGTGATCACCAGGCCGTCTATGTTTCGGAGACCCGGTACCGCGGCACCGCGGATACCGAGCTCGTCGAGCTTGCGCGCGACTTCCACGCGTTCGTAACCCTCGACCTCCACCGCCAGTCGGCAGAGTGGCTGGCCATCTCACGTGCGCTGATCGAGGGAGGCGTTCGGGTCGCGCGTGTCCGGCTTCCGCCCGGCAAGCCGGCGACGTTTCTGGCCCTGCTGAGGTCGGTCATCCTTCGGAGCGACGGCTGGGACCCGGAGTTCGCGTCGGGCGCCTGCCTGATCACGCTCACCGCCCTGGGGTCCGGATTCCGTGCCCGAACGCCCGAGGAGGTCCGCCTCATGCTGACTCTGCGCGCGGATCCGAGCGGGACGGCCGATCAGTGAGGTCGCGCGCGCGGGCCGCAGCCTACTCCAGCTCGATCGTCCCGCTGCGCCCGCCGGACTTCCGCGCCAGGCGCACGTCCTCGATCCGCATCCCGCGCTCCAGCGCCTTGCACATGTCGTAGACCGTCAGCCCCGCGACGCTCACCGCCGTCAGCGCCTCCATCTCCACCCCGGTCTGCGCCGTCGTCCGGACGGTGGCCTCGATCTCGATCGACTGGCCGTCCTCGCCCGGCTCCAGCCGAACATCCACCGAGGTGAGCGGCAGCGGGTGACAGAGCGGGATCAGCTCGTGCGTACGTTTCGCCGCCATGATCCCCGCGAGCTGCGCCGTCGTCAGTACGTTCCCCTTGCGTACCTCACCGGCGAGGACCGCGCGCAGCGTCCCGCGCTTCATCCGCACGCGGCCACGCGCCGTCGCCTGGCGGACGGTGGGACGCTTCGCCGAGACGTCCACCATCTGCACCCTGCCCTGCTCGTCGACGTGAGTGAGGCCCTCCGCCGGCTCCATCCCGAACGCCGCACCCCCTGATCGAACGCGGCGATGCTAGCACAACGCCATCCCGACCGCCAAGTGCTACCTTCCGCGGGAGCATGACATTCGCGTTCATCGCCACCAAGGGCCGGCCCGCCGGTCGCCCCCTCGCTTCCCCCAGCGGGCGCGGCACTCGGCAAGAGCGG
>JAJYLG010000116.1 GCA_021787985.1 Chloroflexota bacterium | reverse complement strand
GCGGGCGTGCTCGGGATGACCGAGAAGGTGGTCGGCCTCGGTCAGACCTTCTACAAGCTCCAGGCGGTCACCGGCATGTCGGGCCAGGAGCTGAGCGCGTGGAACATGCTGGCCGGCCAGGCCGGGGTGGGGACCGATCAGCTCAGCACCATGCTCGGCCGGTTCGCGCGCAACGCGCAGACGAGCAGCAACTCCACGGCCAAGCAGAAGGACTCGCTCGCGCTCCTCAACCAGCGCATCGCCGAGACCGAGGCGCGCCTCCAGTCCTCGAACAAGGTCACCCAGGCGCAGATCGACACGCTCAACCTGATGAAGGAGCGGGCGGCGCAGCTCTCGACGCAGATCGAGACGATGGGCAGCCCCTTCGAGCAGCTCGGGATCAACGTGCGGGATGCCAGCGGCAACCTGCTGCCCATGAACGATCTGCTCACCGCGGTGGCCGACAAGGTTTCCAAGATGGCCGACGGCACCGAAAAGACCGCCATCGTCATGCGGCTGTTCGGCCGCTCGGGTGCGGCGATGATCCCCATTCTCGACCAGGGCGCGCAGGGGATCGCGAACGCCGCCGCCGAGGCGCAGCGCTACGGCGACGTCCTGACCAACACCAACATCGTCGCCTACCACCAGCTCTACCTCAAGCAGGAGGAGCTGAACAAGGCGTGGCAGGGCTTCAGCATCCAGATCGCGCAGGTCGGGCTGCCGATCCTGACCCAGCTCGTCAGCCTCATGACCGGCGAGGTCATTCCCGACCTCCGCCAGCTCGCTGAATGGCTCGACAACAACCAGTGGGCCATCGGCGTGTTCGGGAGGGCAGTGGGGGCCGCACTGGCCTATCTCGCGGTCAGCCGAGTGGTGGCCTTCACCCAGGAACTCATGAACGCTGGGCGTGCAGCCGTCCAGGCCGCGCTCACCATTGGGACCACCCTCGTCAACGGGCTGCGCGGAGCGACCACCGCGTTCCAGGAGCAGACCGTCGCGGAGGACGCGGCGAACACCGCGATGCTGGAGGCCGGTCCCGCGGCGGAGGCGGCGGCCGCCGGAGAGACCGCCCTGGGCGTCGAGGCGGCGGCGGCGACCCCGGAGGTCGCGCTGCTCGTCGGGTCCACCGGCATCGGCGCGCTCCTCATCGCGCTCGGGCTGCTCGTCGCGTTCGGCCCGCAGATCGCCAACTTCTTCTCCAACCTGGTCGGCGAGCAGAAGCAGGTCCAGACGACCTTCTACGCCACCGCCGACGCGGCCAACGCCGCTGCGGCGGCGATCAACGCGGCGGGCGGCCAGGCCACGGTCTCGCAATCCACGCTCGCCGGGGTCGGGGGCGCCAACAGCATCCGCTTCCACCGTCCCGGCCTCAACGCATCGAACCGGTACACGGTCACGCAGACCCAGGCGCCGATGTACGCCCCCGGCACCGGCGGCACGGCCGGTGTCCCGCAGTCCGAACAGCACCGCCAGGGTCTCATTGCGGATGCGCAGACGCAGGGCGAGCTGGACCTCGCGGATGCCATCTGGCGCAAGCAGGAGCAGGCCAAGAAATCCGCCGCCGAGGCGGCTCTCAAGGTCAAGGACCTGACCTCCGGGATCAAGCAGGCGGCCACGGCGGCGCGGACCGACATGGGGCTCGCGTACAGCGACCTTCAGACCAAGGCCAGGGCGTACTTCGACCAGGAGCACGCCGACATCCTTCAGTCCATCCAGGACACCCGCGACGCGGCCAACGCCAAGATCGACGCCGCCGAGACCGCGCTCAACGGGCAGGTCACGGCGATGGAGGCGGCGATCACCGCTCGCAAGAATGCCGAGCAGCTCCAGAACCTCCAGGACAACTTGGCGAAGGCGCAGGCGTCCGGCGATGCCGCGCAGTTGGCGTCCGCCCAGCAGGCGCTCGGGGACTTCCAGCAGCAGCAGGCGCTCGACGCGCTCAAGGCATCGGTTGCGTCGCAGGTGGCGCAGCTCAACGCGCAGAAGACGGCCAACGCCAAGAAGGCCGCCGAGCAGACCAAGGCCGAGAACACCCGCCACTCGACACAGGTCTCGGCGTTCGACAAGGAGCTGGCGGCGCTCAAGGCGCACCTTTCCACCGGCCAGCTCACGTGGAGGCAGGCGAACGATCAGGTCCTCGCGATGCTGCGCTCCTTCGGCATCGACTACACGAGTTCCGGCGCCACCCTCGGTGAGCAGTTCGCCGCGGGCCTGCGCTCCAAGGTCAGCGCAGTGGAAGCCTCCGCCTCGGCGCTGGCGAAGGCCGTGTCGTCCTACCTCAGGGTGCATTCCCCGGCTGAGCGCGGCCCTCTCGCCGAGGACCAGAGCCAGTGGGGCTACAACCTCGGCACGATCTGGGGTGGCGGCCTGCAGCGGGCGATCGGCGCGCTGACACTTCCCCAGCTCAGCAACATCGCGAACCTGCTCAAGGGCGCGGGGATGCCCGGCCTGGGCGGCCTCGGCGGCGCTGCCGCGCACGGCGGGCAGGTCATCCAGAACAACATCACGGTCACCCTCGACGGCAAGGTGGTGGCGCGCAGCGTGAGCCGCCATATGTTCCGGGAGGAGCGGCTCCACGCCGGCGCCGCCTCGCCGGTGAGTTCGTTCTGATGGTCCCGGTACGGATGGGCCGCGTTCCGGCGTGGTCATGCGCTCCCTCCGGTACGGGGAGGTTCATTGCGGACGATCCGGGCGACCTCGCGGGGCAGTTCCAGGCGCTGCTCGGCACGCTCGCACAGATGGTGGCCGTCGGCGACGCCTTCGCGGTCCAGTTGGCCGATGGGCTCGATGACACACAGGCCGTGCTGTCCGCGTTCGAGACGATGCGCGGCCTCGCAGTCCGCGCGCTTGACCAGATAACGCTGCCGCTCGCCCTCGACTGTGAGGCCGTCGAGGTGCTCGCGGAGCACCTGCGGGCCCTCGACGCGGCGCTCGGCAGCATAGTGGCGGATCGGGACATCAGATCGGAGATCGCCGAAGGAGCCGGCTGGCACTTCGGGTGGGTCGTGCGGTTCGTCATGGGGCTCCGCCCCGGCCATGTCCAGTAGCGGGGCGGGGCGTCAGCCCACACGGCCCGAGACGCGGAGGGATCGCTCATCTGGTCGGTCACCGCGACCACCCGAGGAACGCTTCTGGTCCCACGTGGCAAAGGGGAGCGACTGCTGGCTGTGGACTGCCTCCGTGCGCCGGGACGGTTACGGGCAGTGCTTCCTCGGGCCGGCGAGGGGCCTGACTTCCGCGCACCGCGCCTCCTGGCTGCTCGCCTACGGGCCCATTCCGCCTGGCCTCTACGTACTCCACAGGTGCGACCACAAGACCTGTGTTCGGCCCTCGCACCTGTTCCTGGGGACCGCAGCGGATAACGCCCGGGACCGCGAACGGAAGGGTCGTGGCAACCCGCCTCGCGGAGAGCGCGCCGGCCGCGCGAAGCTCACCGAGGCGCAGGTGCGACACATCCGCTCGGCCTACGCCGCCGGGGCCCGGCAATGTGATCTCGCCCGTGAACTTGGGGTCCACGACACGAGCGTCCACTACATCGTGGTCGGCAAGACGTGGCGCCACGTGGCGGCTGCCTGAGCGGCGCTTCAGCCCGCAACGACGTCAGTCACCAGTTGGACGCACACGAGGCGGTCCACGCGGAATGCACGGCTCCATGGCCGGCCGCGCATCGCGTTTCGTGCGGAACCTGTGCTCTGTCTTCGATATCCGTCGAGCCCCGGGCTGCGCGAGACCCTGCGCAACCCGATCTACAACGGTTGGGTGTACGACGACGTGCGCATCCGTGGTCTGCTGTGTCTACCGAGGGCATCCGCAGATTTGGAGCCTATCGACAGAGGGTGGACCCACCCTTACTTTTCGAATGAGGTCAGTCCCCGGAAGTCGTCCGGGCAGGGATGGAGATACGTGGCAATGGAACGCGTTCTGTTGAGGGTCGAGGAGGCCGCCGAGGTCGCGGGCCTTTCCCGTGCCCAGATGTACAAGCTGGTGCTCTCGGGGGTCGTGCCGTCAATCAAGGTCGGCCGTTCTCGGCGTGTTCTGCGCGCCTCCCTGGAAGCGTGGGCTCAGGAGCAGCTCGCCGCGCAGCGACCGGCCGGCAGGTAAGAGCGTGATCGCATCCCCGCGCGGAGCCGACGCCGGCATGGCGGGTGCGGTAGCGACGGCGAGACGACGCCCCGGTCTCGCGCTGCCCACCGTGACCGTGTACCGGCTCGTTGGGCCCGATGGCGAGCCGCTGGCAGAGCACGTTCGCCGCGACGGCCCGGACGGAAAGCGCCTCTGGTGGCGCCTGCCGGACGGCACGCTGGGCCTCGGCGGACACGCTCTCGCCGACCTGCCGCTGTACCGCGCGGAGTGGCTCGCGTTGCGCCCCGACGAGCCCGTGTACGTCACCGAAGGAGAGAAGGCGGCCGACGCCCTGGCCCATGCGGCGGGACTGCTCGCGGTAGGCACCGTGACCGGCGCCGCCAGCATGCCTGGACCTGCGGCGCTTGAGACGTTGCGCGGCCGCGAGGTGCGCTTGTGGCCCGACCGCGACGCGGTGGGCGAGGGACACATGGAGCGGATCGGGCTGGCGCTCCGGGATGTGGCGGCGTCCGTTGCGACCGTTGACTGGCCCGACGCGCCCGAGCACGGCGACGCCGCCGACTTTCTGGTCGATGGCCGGACCGCGGCCGATGTCCTGGCGCTGCCATCCCGGCCAGCCGACCTTTCCGCGCTTCCCGCGCTTTCCGCGCTACCGCGCAGGCCGGTTCTCGACCCTGCCGCGCTCCACGGGCTGCCCGGCCGCGTCGTGGCCGTGGTTGACCCACGCACCGAGGCGGACCCTGCCGCAGTACTCGTCTCGTTCCTGGCCGCGTTCGGGTCTGCGGTGGGGTCCCGTCCCCATGCCAACGTCGGAGCCGACCGCCACCGCGCCAACCTGTTCGTGGCTATCGTCGGCCCGACCTCTTCGGGGAGGAAGGGCGCGAGCTGGTCCCCGGTCCGCGAGCTGATGCGCCGCGCCTGCCCGGAGTGGCCGGAGCGCATCGTGTCCGGGCTCGGCTCCGGGGAAGGACTGATCGCCGCGGTCCGGGACCCCGCGGGGGACAATCCCGGCGAACCCGACAAGCGCGCGCTTGTGTTTGCCTCCGAGCTGGCGGGCGTGCTGTCCGTCATGGCGAGGCAGGGTGCCACGCTCTCGGCCACGCTGCGCGATGCGTGGGAGAACGGAGACCTGCGCCAGACCGTGAAGAACAGCCCGCTACGGGCCACTGGCGCGCACGTGGCGATTGTGGCCCACGTCACACCGGACGAGCTGCGCAAAAATCTCTCGGCCGTGGAGAGCACCAACGGCTTCGCCGGTCGGTTTCTGTGGGTTGCGGCGCACCGTTCCAAGCTGTTGGCCCATCCGCCCGAGTTCGACGGCCCGGCCATTGATACGCTCGTGGCAGAGATCGCTGCCACGGTCGCGTGGGCATCCGAGCGGGACGTCCTGGTCGATGATCGCGCCGCGTGGGACCTGTGGGAGAGCGTCTATCCGACCCTCACGCGGGAGCGGCCGGGACTGGCCGGCGCCATCCTCTCGCGGGCGCCCGCCCACGTCCGCCGGCTCGCGCTCGTCTACGCCCTGGCCGATCGCTCGACCCTGATCCGGCCCGCCCACCTCCAGGCCGCCCTGGCGCTCTGGCAGTACGCCGAGCAGAGTGTCCGGGACGTCTTCGGCACCCTCACCGGCGACCCCGTGGCCGACCGGATCGACGCCGCGCTCACGGATCGGGACTACACCCGGGACGGCCTGCGCGACCTGTTCGACCGCCACGTATCGGCTGCCCGGCTCGACGCCGCCCTGTCCCTGCTCGCTGACGATGGCCGCGTGGCGGTCCGGCGCGAGACCACGACTGGCCGTCCGCGTGACGTGTGGGGGCTGGTGCGCGGCAGCGCGATAAGCGCCGAAAGCGCGGAAAGGTCCCATGGCCTGCCACTTACCGCGCATACCGCGCTTTCCGCGCAAGCGCGCACGGTCCCCGTAGGGCTCGACTACCCGCCTTCCGCGACAGACACGGATGACGCCGCCGCCACGGACCTGGACGGGTTGCCGTGGGACTATCCCGACGATGCCGAGACGCGCGTGCCATGACCGCTCCCGCCCGCCGTGTCTCCGGCAGCCGTGAGACCAGCCGCGCTACGGGCGCCACCTCCGGGAGGCTGCCGCGCCCCGTCTCGACGCGACGGGCTCTCGGACAGTCCGTTCCCGCTCCGGTGGGTGTGGGGCGCTGGGTTGCCATCCCCATAGAGCCGGAGCCGCAGCCGAGCCCGCGCAACGATGCGTTCGTGCGGATGCTCCTCCGCGTCATCAGCAATGCCGAAGCCCGCCGGCGGGCCGGTATTATCGTGCT
>JAJYLG010000035.1 GCA_021787985.1 Chloroflexota bacterium | reverse complement strand
CTCCGGAGACCTCCGCCTTGGCGACGGCGTTGGCGACGCCTGGGTTGACCGCCACGACCCAGCTCTGCGCCGGGTAGGTGGTGTCGCCGCTGCCGTCGGCCGGGAAGCTGGCGCCACTGTCCAGCGTGATCACGCTGCCCGTCGCCGTACCGTCGGCCGCGGGCAGGGTGAGCGTGACCGTGGCGTCGCTAATGTCGCACGCGCCCGCACCGCCGTTGGTCACGGTCACCGTGTAATCGATCGTGTCGCCGGGACGCGCGACCGTCTTGTCCTTGGCGACGTTCGCCTTGATGTTGTTGGAGGTGCATCCGGGCGGGCTCTGATCCGCGGCGGCCCGTGGGCTGCGGGCCACCGAGACGATGCCGAGCACGAACGCCATCACGGCGATCAAGGCGAAAGCGGTGAACCTGCGTCTGCCGATCTCGTGCCGGTTCATGGTTCAGAATCCTCCTCCTCTGCTATCCCTCGTCATGGCGAGGCGCTGGCCCTGATTCCCTTCTCTGGGCACCTGAGCCCTGCCGCGGACTGTGCCGCGCACGGCCGAGGCCCGCGGGCGCGGGCCCACGAGTTGGCAAGGAAGGCGGACGGTGAGTCACGCGCGCGGAGAACGCAAAGGCGTTGGGCCTGGCTGGACACGGAACTGTTGGGAAAGACAAGCGCGGCGGTCGCCGCTCGCCGAGGCGATGCCGCGGGCGGGTCCGGGCCTGGGCCGCGCACAGCTCTCCCACCGGCTGGAGCCCTTTCTCCATTTGGCGGAGGTCGCGGTTCCGCTGTGGTCCCGGACGGAACGCCCCGGAGCTTAACACTGGTCTGGCGAACTAGTCAAGCGAACCTGACGATCTTATCTGGCCCAATTGGCGACCGGCTGGTCAGTAGCGTCTGCCACCTTTCGGTCTGGGGTCCAGGTGGCGGCCGTGTGCATCAGCCGTGGTACCGTGCATGTGGCGGCCGATGTGAAGGGCGTCTCGGGTCGCAGGAGCCGGAGCGCCGTGGCGAGTCGTCACCGTGGTCGGCTGGACGCGGGCCACGGGCGGGCGCTCCTGACGGCACATCGGTCGTGCGGGTGTTTGGAGCGAATCGTGTCTCTCGCCATCGGTTGGGGCCGGCGATGGGCGATCTGGTCGCTGACCTGCGGCGCCTGGGTGCCGAGCCACTGGGAAACGGATCTCGCGGGGGCGGCGTGACCGCGGTACTCGAAGCACGGAGAGCCGGTAGGCCGTACGAGCTGCCGCGCGCGGTGTTTTTCGACTGCTTCGGCACGTTGCTCGCGATGGAGACGGATGACTTCATCGCCGCCATGGGACGCCTGTGCGAACGCCAGGGGCTCGCGTGCGCGGGCGAACGGTTGTGGGATGCGTGGCTCGCCGGCTGGCGCGCGATGGAAGAGGACGCCGGGCGCGACCTGAGCCGCCTGGTGGACGACGGGCCCGAGCCGCCCTTTCGCACGTATCGGCAGCGCTGGCCCGAGCAGTTCGCGCGGGCATTCGGCTCGCTGGGGCTGGCGGGCGATCCGGCCGACGCGACCGAGTTCATGGTGAGGACGCTGCGGCAGGTCGGGCCGCTGGGCGACGCGCTGCGGGTCGTGCGCGCGCTCGCGTCGCGCTATCTGGTGGGGGCGCTCTCCAACGCCGACGAGGAGTTCCTGCTACCGCCGCTCGAGCGCTCCGGCTTCCTGCTGCACGCGGTCGTCTCTTCGGAGAACGCACGCGCGTACAAGCCGAGGCGGCGGATCTTCCGCCATGCGGAGCGAGTGCTGGGGCTGGCCGGCGAGGACCTGCTTTACGTTGGCGACCACCCACTGGCCGACCTGCTCGGCGCCGCGGCGGCCGGCTGGCGGACCGTCTGGCTGAACCGGGACGGGCGCGAGCTCCCCGAGGACGTGCCTCCTCCCGAGCTCGTGGTGCGCGATCTGCGTGACCTGCTGACTGGACTGGGGGTTTCCGATGACAGCGCGTGAGCGCTCGCGGGAGGAGTTCCAGCGGGCGCAGAGCCTGTTCCCCGGCGGTGTGAGCTCGCCGGTCCGCGCCTTCCGCGCGGTGGACGGCGAGCCGCCGGTGATCGTGCGCGGCAGCGGTCCGTACGCCTGGGACCGCGACGGCAACCGCTACGTCGACCTGATCGGCGCGTACGGCCCGCTGGTCCTGGGCCAGTCGCCCCCGAAGGTCGTGCGCGCCGTGCGCCGCTGGCTCGAGCGCGGGCTGGCGTTCGGCATGCCGACGCGGCTCGAGTCGACCCTCGGCGCGATGGTGCGGGACGCGATGCCGGCGATGGAGATGATGCGTTTCGTCTCGTCTGGGACCGAGGCGGCAATGTCGGCGCTGCGGCTCGCGCGGGCAGCCACCGGCCGCGACCTGGTGCTGAAGTTCGACGGCTGCTACCACGGCCACGCCGACGGCCTGCTCGTGCGCGCCGGGAGCGGCGTGGCGACACTCGGGCTGCCCGGAAGCGCCGGCGTGCCGGAAGGCTACGCGGCGTCGACGCTCGTCGCCCGGTACAACGACGTGCGAGCGGTCGAAGGCACGCTGGAGCGCTACCGCGGCCAGGTCGCGGCGGTGATCGTCGAACCGGTTGCCGCGAACATGGGCGTCGTCCCGCCGGCGCCGGGCTATCTGGAGGGCCTGCGTGACCTGACGCGCCGTCACGGAGCGCTGCTCATCTTCGACGAGGTGATCACCGGCTTCCGCGTCGCGCGTGGCGGCGCGCAGGAGCGCTACGGGGTGCGGCCGGACCTGGTCTGCCTGGGGAAAATCGTTGGCGGCGGGATGCCCGTGGGCGTGTACGGCGGACGCCGGGATTTGATGGAGCTGGTCGCGCCGTTGGGCGCGGTGTACCAGGCTGGGACGCTCTCGGGGAGCCCGCCGGCGATGGTGGCGGGCATCGCCACGCTGTCCGAGCTGCAGCGGGCGGGGACGTACGAGCGGCTGGAGGAAGCCGGCGCCGCGCTCGAGGCGGCGTGGCGCGAGGCGATGTCCGCGGCCGGGCTGCCGGTGACGGTCAACCGCGTCGGCTCGCTGCTGACGCCTTTCGTTCGCGGCGGGCCGGTGCGAGACTACGATGACGCGCGCGCGTCCGACCTCCGGACGTTCGCGACGCTGCATGCCGCTTGCCTGGAGGAGGGCGTCCTGCTGCCGCCATCCCAGTTCGAGGCGCAGTTCGTGTCGCTGGCCCACGGCCCGCGGACGCTGGACGAGGTGCGCCACGCGTTGCGGCGCGCCGCCGGGCGCGCGGTCGCGGCGCTCGCGGCGACCGGCGGTGCCCCGTGACCAGACCGCGGCGACGCCGGCCCGCCCCGGCACGGCGCGGACCGGGGTTTGCGACGCGCGCCGTGCACGCCGGCGAGGGGTCTACCCACGGCGACGTGCGGCCGGTGGCAACGCCCCTGTACCAGACGGTCTCCTTCTCGTTTCCCTCAGCGGCGGAGGCGAGCGCCATCGCCGCGGGTGAGTCGGCGGCGCCCTGGTACAGCCGCATCGGCAACCCCACGGTGGCCGCGCTCGAACGCGCCATCGCCGACCTGGAGGGCGCGGAGTCCGCCTTCGCCGCGGCGAGCGGGATGGGCGCGGTCGCGACCCTGCTGCTGGCGAACCTGCGCGCCGGCGACCACGTGGTGGCCGACTCGGGCGTCTACGGCGGCACCTACAACCTCCTGCGGCGTGAGCTGCCGCGCTTCGGCGTCGAGACCACGTTCATCGAGACGAACGACCCGGCGCGATTGCGGGAGGCCTGGCGGCCGAATACTCGGCTCCTCTACGTTGATTCTCCGGGCAACCCGACGCTGCGCGTGCTCGACCTGCCGGCGCTGGCGGAGCTCGCCCGCGCCCGCGGCGCGTGGTTCGTGGTCGACAACACGTTCTGCACGCCCTACCTGCAGCGCCCGCTCGAGCTGGGCGCGCATGCCGTCGTCCACAGCGCGACGAAGTACCTGAGCGGCCACGGCGACGCCATCGCCGGGCTGGTGGCGGGCGAGTGCGCGCTCGTGGAACCAGGCCGGATCGCCGGATTGCGCGAGTTCGGCGCCGTGTGCGCGCCGTTCGTCGCCTGGCTGGTCGAGCGCGGGCTGCACACGCTGCCGCTGCGCATGGAGCGGCACTGTGCCAGCGCGCTGCGCGTGGCGGAGTGGCTGGAATCCCGCCCGGAGGTGGCGTGGGTGCGCTACCCCTGGCTGCCCTCGCACCCCCAGCGCGCGCTGGCGCGACGGCAGATGCGCGGCGGGAGTGGTGTGCTGGTGTTCGAGCTGAAGGGTGGGATCAGCGCCGGCGCGGCCCTGCTGGACGCCGTGGAGCTGTGCACCCATGCCGTCTCGCTGGGCGACACACGCACCCTGATCATGCACCCGGCGAGCACGATGCACGCGCCCACGCCGCCTGAGGAGCGCCTGGCGCTGGGTGTGACGGACGGGTTGGTGCGGCTCTCGGTGGGGCTCGAGGACGTGGAGGACATCATCGGCGACCTCGAACAGGCGCTCGGCAAGGCGAGGGCCGCCGGTGGCTAGGCTGGACGTCGCCGGCGGAGCGCTCCACTACGAGCGTTGGGGCGAGGGCCCGGCGGTCGTCTTCGCCCACGGCGCCGGCGGGAACCGCCTCTCGTGGTGGCAGCAGGTGCCGGCGCTGCGGGGCCGTTTCACCTGCATCGCCTTCGACCACCGCGGCTTCGGTCAAACACCTGACCCCGAGGGCAACGGCTCCAAGCACTTCGTGGACGACCTCGAACGGCTGATCGAGGCGGAAGCGCCCGGGCAGCGGATCGCGTTGGTGGCGCAGTCGATGGGTGGTTGGACCTGCCTTGGCTACGCGCGACGGCGCCGCGACCGCGTCGCCGCGCTGGTCATGTGCGACACGCCCGGCGGCGTCGTCGGCCCAGGCATGGCCGACGAGCAGACCCACTGGCGCGCGGCGCGACGGCCGCCGGACGGGCACAATCCGTACATTGGCACGGCGCTATCCCACGGGTACGGCGAGCGGGACAGCGCGGGCGCGCACCTGTGCGGCATGGTCGCGGGGCTCAACGAACGGCAGTTCCTGCGGCGGGACCTGGGACCATTCCTGGCGACCATCCACCGTTGCGGCCCCGAGGATCTCGCAGCGCTCTCCGTGCCGGTGCTCTGGATGGCAGGGAGCGAGGATGACCTGGTCAGCCCGGCGCTGATTCGCATGCTCGCGGGCTGGCTTCCGGGTTCGCGCTACGAGGAGGTGCCGGATGCCGGCCATTCCGTCTACTGGGAGCGACCGGACCTGTTCAACGAGATGGTCGCCGCGTTCATCATGGAGCACACTGACCGCCAGTGAGTCGCTGACGATCCCCAGGGAGGAATTCGCATGACGCCGTCGCTGGATATCCCGAGCCGCTTCTTGCTGGGCCCCGGCCCCTCGAACGTCGACCCGCGCGTCCTGGCCGCGCTCACGCAGCCGGTGGTCGGCCATCTCGACCCCGCGTTCCTGCGCGTCATGGACGAATCGGCGGCCATGCTGCGCCGCGTCTACCGTACGAAGAACGACCTGACGCTGGCGCTGCCCGGGACGGGCACCTCCGGGATGGAGGCGGGTATCGCCAACCTGATCGAGAAAGGCGACCGGGTGATCGTCTGCGTGGCCGGCTACTTCGGCGAGCGCGTCTGCGAGATGGTGCAGCGGCACGGCGGCGAGCTGGTGCGTGTCGAGGCCGAGTGGGGCAAGCCCATCCGGGCCGAGCAGGTGCAGGAGGCGCTCCGCGAACACGCTCCCGTGCGACTGGTGGCGATTGTCCACGCGGAGACGAGCACCGGTGTGCAGCAGCCGCTGGCCGAGATCGCCGCGCTCGTGCAGGAGTCGGGCGCGCTGCTGATGGTCGACGCGGTCACGTCGCTGGGCGGGGTGGACCTGCCGACGGACGCCCTGCAGACCGACTACGTGTACTCCTGCTCGCAGAAGTGCCTGGGCTGCCCGCCCGGGCTCTCGCCGATCACCGTGAGCGACCAGGCGCGCGAGCGGATCGCGCTGCGCAAGCGGCCGCCGGCCTCGTGGTACCTCGACCTCGAGCTGCTGCAGGCGTATTGGGACGAGCGCCGAGCGTACCACCACACCGCGCCCGTGACGCTGCACTACGCGCTGCACGAGGGGTTGCGGCTCGCCCTCGACGAGGGCCTCGAGGCGAGGTTCGAGCGGCACGCGGCGGCCGGAGCGGCCCTGCAGATCGGCCTGCAGCAGATGGGACTGAAGCTGCTGGCGGACCTGCCGCACCGCCTGCCGGTCCTGACCACCGTTCGCGTTCCCGACGGCGTGAGCGACGCCGCGGTGCGCGCTCAGCTCCTGACGGAGCGCGGGATCGAAATCGGCGGCGGGCTCGGCCCGCTGCGCGGCCAGATCTGGCGCATCGGGACGATGGGCGTGAACGCGTCGCCGCAGGCGGTGCTGCTGGCGCTCTCGGCGATCGGCGACGTGCTGGCCGCCCACGGGCATCGCACCGACGTGGCGGCGGGGCTGGCCGCGGCACGCGAGGAGCTCGCCGTGCGGCCGGCAGCGAGACGGAAGAGCGCCACGCCGTCCTGAGTGGCCGCGGTTGGCACGCTGATCGCGTAGGCTGGGGGAAACCGCCGGCGGAGTGAACGCCATGCGCGGCTTGCGGCCCCCCGCTCGCGCCGTCATCATGCTGGTCGCGCTAACGCTCGCCGCCTGCGGCGGCTCCTCGCCGCCGGTGACGCCGACGCCGTCCTCGTCGCCACGGACACCGCCGGTTGCCAGCGCCACAGCGACGGCGTTTGCTGTCCTGAGCGCGCGCGTGGTGACCCAGACCCACGACCTGCCGACGGCGATCGACTGGCTGCCCGACGGCACGATGCTCATCGCGGAGAAGTCCGGCCAGGTCTGGCGGCTGCGCGACGGCCAGGTCGACCAGGTGGCCGACGTGGCGCAGCTCGTGCCGGAGCTGGACACGAGTGGCGAGGGCGGGCTGCTCGGCCTGGCGGTCGCACCGGGCCCGCGGCTGTTCGTCAGCTACTCCACCCGTAGCGGCGGCCGCGGGTTCGAGCATCTCGCCCGGTTGGCGCTCGACGGGGCCGGCCGCGTGATAGCGGTTCAGGACCTGCCGCCGGCCATTCCCCGACCCGTGGACACGGCCCGACACCATCACGGCGGCCCCGTGCACGTCCGCGCCGAGCGTGGAGCCTGCTTCGTCTACTGGATCGTGGGCGATGGAGGCGGCGACGGCTCCGTTGCGCAGGACCTGGGGCGCGGCAACGGCAAGCTGCTGCGCTTCACCTGCGATGGGCACGGCGCCGGGCGCGCCGCAAGCTGGCAGGAGGCCGTGTGGGCGTACGGCATCCGCAACTCGTTCGGGTTCGACTTCTGCGAACGGGCGGGTGTATCCGGCATCTGGGAGACGGAGAACGGCCAGGCCTGCTGCGATGAGCTGAACTTCATCCCGGACCCGGACGGCGGTGACGCGAACCTGGGTTGGCCGCTCGACCGCGACTATCCGCGCGACGACTCTGGCTGCACCGACGTCCGCGGCCCCGGCTGGATCCGCGCCGCCTGGGTGAGCGGCACGCACGTCGGCGAGGAGGTGGTGCCGACGGGCATCGTCGCGCGCCCCGCCGGCGGCCTTGCGGGTCACCTGTGGGCCGTTTCGTACCGCGAGGGCGCGCTGCTCTCGTTCACGCTCGGGCAGGGCGGTGAGGTGGCGGTGGTGAAGCAGTACCTTCCGCACACGTGCCAGGTCGCGCTGGTGCTCGGACCTGACGGGCTGCTCTACTGCAGCGCGCAGGGGCGTGTGCTCCAGATCCGGCCCGGTTGAGCGCGCACGGGGTAGCCCGCGGCCCGCGCTGCCGTGACAATGACGTCGCGTCGGAACGCCGCGCGAGGCACGGCGGAGCAGACCCGTGGGGGAGAATGGGCGTCATGGTGACATTGGCGGAGCGGCTGTCGCTCGATGGGCGGGCCGTGATCGTGACCGGGGCCGGCCGCGGGCTGGGGCGGCAGATGGCGCTGGCCCTGGCCCGCGCCGGCGCGGACATCGTGGCGGCCGCGCGGACCATCGCGCAGCTCGAGGAGACGGCGGCCGGGGTTCGTGCCATCGGAAGGCGGTGCCTCACCGTGCCGACGGACGTGCGCGACTCTGCGCAGGTGGATGCGCTGGTGGGGTGCTGCGTGCGCGATCTGGGCAGACTCGACGTGATGCTCGCGAACGCTGGTGGCGGCGGGGCCGCTGCCCAGGTCGACGTGGACGCGGCGACGGACGAGCAGTGGCGCGACACGCTGGACACGAACCTATCGAGCGCCTTCTACTGCGCCCGCGCGGCGGTGCGCCGCTTCCGCACGCAGGGTGGCGGCGGCAACGTCATCCTGGTCGCCTCGGGCACCGGGGTGCGGGGAGACCCGCGCAACTGGGCCTACGCCGCGGCGAAGGGCGGTGTCATCTCGCTGGCCAAGTCGCTGGCAGTGCGCCTCGCGGCGGAGGGCATTCGTGTCAACTGCATCGTGCCGGGGTACATCGCGCGAGCCCCGGCGGAGGACGAAGCGGAGGCGGAGCGTCGGAGGCAGCACGGGCGGTTCGTCCCCGTGGGGCGAGTCGGTGAGGCGCACGAGCTCGGGCCGCTGGCCGTGCTGCTGGCGAGCGGCGCGGCGCCGTACATGACCGGCGGGACGTTCGTCATCGACGGCGGCGGTCTGGCCGCGGGCGTGGCGCCGACCGGATGGGTGCCGACCGCGGGAGAGGCATCGTGACCGGGCCTGCCCTGCCTGACCGGCAGGCAGGCGGCGCGTGGCGGGCAGGCGGGCTGCCGTTCTCGCTGGAGGGGAAGCGGGCGCTCGTTATCGGGGCGGGTAGCCCGGCGGGCAGCGCGGTCGCCCGCTCGCTGGCCGAGGCGGGCGCGAACGTCGCCGTGGCCGCGACCCGCAACGAGGGCGCTGAGGTGATGGCGACGCGCCGCACACGCCGCGCGGTCGAGGCACTCGGCCGCCGGAGCGCGGAGTACGCCTTCGACCTGGCGCTCGGCCAGAACGTGCACGTCAGCACCAAGCAGGTGAAGAAGGACCTGGGCGGGCTCGACGCCGTCGTCGTGGTGCCGACGCTGCCGGACCCGGCGCCCAGCAGCCGGGTGACCGACGCGGACTGGAACCGCTGGCTCGGCTACACGCTGTCGGGCGCGTTCTACGCGTTCCGCAGCGCCGCGCGGGAGCTGGCGGGCTCCGGTGGCGGCGCGCTGCTGGCGGTCGTGCCCGTCCACGCCGAACGCGGACTGGCGCAGCAGGCGGTGGCCTGCGCGGCGATGCACGGTATCGTCGGCCTGGTGCGCGCGTTCGCCATCGAGCACGCGGCCGCGGCCGTGCGGGCCAACGGCCTGGGCTACGGCTGGCTCGACGCCGACCCGGCGGCGGGCTCGAACGACCCGTCCAACCCCCTGGCGCGCTACATCCCGGCGAGACGGCTCGGCGAGGCGGCTGACCTGGGCCCGGTGGCGGCCTATCTTTGCTCGGACGCCGCGGACTTCGTGACCGGTCAGGTCTTCTGGGTCGACGGCGCGGTCCGCGACCACTTGTGAGGTGAGCACGCTGCGAGGGCGGACGATCGTCGTCGTCGGCGCGGAGGAGCCCGGCGCGCGGGCGTTGGCGCGAGCCCTGGCCGCGGAGGGCGCGGCGGTCGCGCTGCTGGGCGTTCGCGCCGGACCGGACGCCGAGTTCGCCATCGCCAGCATCGCGAACGAGCTGTGGGCCTTGGAGGTGCGCCACGTGATGGCGCCCGCCGGGGATTCGCCCGATCCGTACGCGCAGGCCGAGCGGGTGCGCGCCGAGCTGGGCGAGCCTGACGGCCTGGTCTCGCTGGCCGGCGACCTCACGCCGTGGCGCGACGCGTTCGGCTGCCCCGCGGTCGACGCGCGCGACGTGCCGCCGGAGACGGCGCTGCGGCTGCTGGCCAGCCTGGTGGGGTGACGCCGCGCTCCGCCCGGCGCTCAAGGGCCGGACGTGATGCTCAGCAGGAACGGGGCCGCGACGTGCGGCCGCCGGCCCCGCGCCGCCAGCAGCGCTCGCGGGGGCTACGGCGTTGGTACGTGCATGGTTGACTACCGTCCTGGCTGGAGGACCGCGAGACCGGCACGCGCAGCGGCCATGGCCAGACGATCGTCGTAGACGACGAGCGCGCCGAGGTCCGCGCCGAGCGTGAGCGCGCTTGCCAAATGGATGGCGCCGAGGGAGCGCAGCGACACGGGCTCGACCGACGCCGCCAGCTCGAACAACGCGTCGTCGAGTTGGAGGAGCGCGATGCGGCTCAGTATCGCGCGCGCACGGCGCAGGACCGCGTCGCCTCCGCCCGTTCGTGGCACCGCTCGCAGCAGCTCGCCATGGGCGATCGCGCTGGAAACGCGCTCGGGCTACGCACGTAGCAGGTCCCAGAGCGCATCGGTTTCCGGCTCTCGTCGCACCAGCTTCACGAGCGCCGAGAAGTCCACGTACAGCAGTCCGACAGCCACCGTTCAGAGCCGTTCCTCGCGCTCGGCCGCGAGCGCTGAGGAAAGGGCGCAAGACAGGGACACGTCGGAGGGCGGCAGGCCGATTCCCAGCAGGTCTCCTTGAGGCGGACGGGCGCGGCCCGCGGCTACCAGGCGCGCGAGCGGCGTCGCGGGGGCGGCTACCGGCTGCAGCAGCGCGACAACCCGACCGCGGGCGCTCACTTGCGAGGACTCGCCTGCCGGCACCCTGCGCAGGTAAACGCTCAGGTTCTGTCGAAGCTGCCGAACCGTCACCACCTGGCCACAATCTTTCATGTAGCACACTGTAGCACTACGCCCCGCCCTGCCCATCGTCTCGCGACCGCCGACGCGCGCGACGTGCCGCCGGAGACGGCGCTGCGGCTGCTGGCGAGCCTTACGGCGTGCCGGGGCGTCAGGAGACCGGCAGCCCCAGGGCGAAGCGCAGCGCGTCGTCGAGCTCGGCGAGCTTGAGCGGCGGGAGGTCGGTCAGTCGCTCTGCGAGTGAGCGCTTGGCGATCGTCGTGATGACGTCGAGGTTCGCGACGCAGGGTCTCGGTAGCCCCTCGTCCGGGCCAAGCGCCATCTCCGAGCGGATGCCGCGTACGCGCGTGGTCACTGGGGCGACGGTTACGAGAGCGCGGACGGCGTAGGCTTCGTCACGCGAGAGCAGCACCACGGGACGACGCCCGGCAGACGCACCCAGGTTCGCCCACCAGACCTCCCCGCGCTTCACTCCCAGGGTTCTTCGGCGAGCGCGGCCACGCCGAGCGCGTGGACAGCCTCGACTTCCGACGCGCGCTCGGGTGCACGTAGGTACGCCTCAGCGTAGCGGCGTGCCTCTTCCTGCTCTCGCTCGACACGGAACGACGTCTCCACGGCTCGCCGGATGAACTCGCTGCGGGACTCGCCGGTGCTGCGCCGCCGCTCCTCGACCGCTTCAAGGAGCGAACGAGGGAGCGTAATCGCGATCTTCTCGACCGTCCTCATACTGGAATACTACCACAGTCATACCAACCCGCCCCGGACGCGACTCAGTCGAGCGACACGCCCAGCTCTGCCGCCACCGTCGTCATGTCCTTGTCGCCGCGGCCCGAGAGGCCGAGCACGACGAGCGCGCCCTCGCCCGCCAGCTCGCGCACGCGCGGTAGGGCTCCCACGGCGTGCGCCGGCTCGAGCGCCGGGATGATCCCCTCGGTCTCGGAGAGCAGGCGGAAGCCCGCAAGCGCCTGCTGGTCGGTGGCCGCGATGTAGGTCGCGCGGCCGCTGTCGCGCAGGTAGGCGTGCTCCGGTCCCACGCCCGGGTAGTCGAGCCCGGCCGAGACGGAGTGCGTCTCGCGGACCTGGCCGTGCTCGTCCTGGAGCAGATACGAAAGCGTCCCGTGGAGCACGCCCGGCCGCCCGGCGGAGAGTGACGCGGCGTGCTCGCCGGTCGCCAGCCCGCGGCCGGCGGCCTCGACGCCGATCAGCCGGACATCGGCGTCCGCCACGAATGGCGCGAACAGCCCGATGGCGTTCGACCCGCCGCCCACGCAGGCCACGGCGGCATCAGGCAGCCGGCCCTCGCGCTCGAGCACCTGTGCGCGCGCCTCGTCGCCGATGACCCGCTGGAAGTCGCGCACCATTGCCGGGTAGGGGTGCGGGCCGATGGCGCTGCCGATGAGATAGTGCGTGCTGCGCACGTTCGTGACCCAGTCGCGCAGCGCCTCGTTGATGGCGTCCTTCAGCGTGCGGCTGCCCGAGTCGACGGCGCGCACCTCGGCCCCGAGCAGCTTCATGCGGAAGACGTTGAGCGACTGCCGCCGGATGTCCTCGGTCCCCATGTAGACGGCGCACTCGATCCCGAGCACGGCGCAGACCGTGGCCACCGCAACGCCGTGCTGCCCGGCGCCGGTCTCGGCGATGATGCGGCGCTTGCCGAGCCGCTGTGCCAGCAGGGCCTGCCCGACGGCGTTGTTGATCTTGTGGGCGCCGGTGTGCGCCAGGTCCTCGCGTTTCGCGTACAGGCGAAGGCCGACACGTTCTGATAGCCGACCGAGGTACGTCAGCGGCGTGGGCCGGCCGACGTAGGTGTGGAGAAGCGCCTCGAGCTCGGCGCGGAAGGCGGCATCGCGGCCCACCTGCGCGAACGCCGTCGCCAGCTCCTCGAGCGCGGCGACGAGCGTCTCGGGGACGAACCGGCCGCCGAAGGGGCCGAAGTGGCCCGTGGCGTCGGGAAGCTGGATGTCGGTATCGGCGGGTTGCATGGCGCTCCTCAGGCACGCACTGCGCCGCGGACGGCGGCGGCGAAGCTGCGCATCAGTTCGGGGTCCTTGTGGCCGTCCCGCTCGATGCCGCTCGACACGTCCACGGCCCACGGCCGCACGCGGTGCACGGCGAGCGGCACGTTCTCGGGCGTCAGGCCGCCGGCGAGCATGATCGGGAACTGGGAAGCGACCCGCGCAGCCGCATCCCAGTTGGCGAGCCGACCCGTGCCGCCGACGGCGCCCGGCACGAAGGCGTCGACCAGCAGCAGGCTGGCGGTGCCGGGCTCGATGTCGGCGGCGGCGAACGTGCCGTCGTCGTCCGGCTCGATGCGGACCGCCTTGATAACCGGCCGGTGGCAGGCCAGGGCGTCGTCCCAGCGCTCGTAGCCGGAGAGCTGGATGAGGTCCAGCCCGACGGCCTCGGAGATGGCGTTGACCAGCGAGACGGGTTGGTCCGCGAACACGCCGACGACCAGCGGCCGGTGCGCCGGCAGGAGCTGCTCGATGCCCGTACGACAGCGATTGAACCAGAGGTGGCCGGAGCCGTGCGGCAGGAGCAGGTCGGGCCGTGGGTGCTGGCGGCGCGACCCGGCGGCCGACTCCACCGCCGCGACGATACGACGCGCCTGTTCCACCGTGCGGCGTCTGCGGCTCTCCGAGGCGAAGACGACGCCGACGAAGTCAGCGCCGGCGGCGACGGCCGCCTCCGCATCTTCCGGGCGCATCAGCCCGCACAGCTTGATCAGCGGGGCGCTCATACGCCGTAGATCCCCTTCGGGCCGCCGCCCTGCAGCCGCAGCGCCCGCAGCGTGTCCACGACATTCTGACTACGCACCAGCGCCTCGCCCACGAGCACGGCGTCCGCTCCGGCGTCGCGCATTCGGCGGCAGTCGCCCTCGCCGCTGATGCCCGACTCCGCCACCAGCAGCCGGTCCCCTGGCACCAGGGGCCGCAGGCGTTCGGTCGTCGCCAGGTCAACCTGGAACGTGCGCAGGTCGCGGTTATTCGCCCCCACGACCAGCGCGCCGGCCCGCAGGGCGCGCTCGACCTCGGTCTCGTCGTGCACCTCGACGAGCGCTTCCATCCCCAGGGAGCGCGCCAGGGCGAGCAGGTCGGCGAGCGGCGCGTCATCGAGCACGGCGACGATCAGGAGCAGGGCATCGGCGCCGGCGGCGCGCGCCTCCCAGACCTGGTACGGCTCGACGATGAAGTCTTTGCGCAGCAATGGGGGCCGACCGCCCGGGTAGTATCCGTCGAGCCGCGCGCGGATCTCCTCCAGGTGCTGCAGGCTGCCGAGGAAGTGCTTCGGCTCGGTGAGCACGGAGATGGCGGCGGCGCCGCCGAGCGCGTAGGTCTGCGCCAGCGCGGCGTGCTCCAACCGGGGCGCCAGCAGCCCTTTGCTGGGCGAGGCGCGCTTGACCTCGGCGATCACCTGGAGCTCCGCGGCGCCGAGCGGCGGGGCGAACGGCACGGTCGGTGGCTGTGCCTCGGCGCGGGCGCGCACCTCCGCCTCGGGCCGGCGGCGTTTCGTCTCCGGCAGCGCGGCGCGGACGTCGGCGACGATGCGGTCGAGGTAGGTTGCGGATCGGGGCTCTTCAGTCGCGCGCAAACCGATTCGTCTCCTCCACGAAGCGGTCAAGGACTCGCTCGGCCTCACCGGACGCCATCGTCCGGCGGGCGCTGGCGACGCCCTCCCGTAGCTCGCGGGCGCAGCCGCTCACGTACAGGGTAGCGCCGGCGTTGAGCGCGACCACGTCGGCCAGCGGGCCGTTCTCGCCGCGCAGGAGCGCGCGCAGCGTGGCGGCGTTCTGGGCGGCGTCGCCGCCGCGCAGGTCTTCCGGACGGCAGCGGCTGAGGCCGACGTCCTCCGGAGCGATGCGGTAGGCGCGCACGCCGCCGTCGCTCACCTCCCAGGCGAGTGTGTTGCCGGTGGTGGTGATCTCGTCGGTCCCGTCCTCGCCATGTACCACTAGTGCGCGCCGGCTGCCGAGCCGCAGCAAGGCGTCGGCCATCAGCGGGCCGAGCCGCTCCTCCGCAACGCCGAGCACCTGGATCTCCGCGCCGGCCGGGTTGGTGAGCGGCCCGAGAACGTTGAAGATGGTGCGCACGCCCAACTCGCGGCGCGGCCCGGCGGCGTGGCGCATCGCGGGGTGGAAGACCGGGGCAAACATGAAACCAACGCCGACGCGCTGCACGCACTCCGCCACTGCCTCGGGCGGCAGGTCGATTCGGGCGCCCAGCGCCTCGAGCACATCGGCGGATCCGCAGCTACTGCTGATCGCGCGGTTGCCGTGCTTCGCGACGCGTACACCGGCCGCCGCGACGACGAACGCGGCGGCCGTCGAGATGTTGAACGTTCCCCGGCCGTCGCCGCCCGTGCCGCAGGTATCCACCACCGGGCCGTGAACGGGCACGCGCAGGGCGTGCTCGCGCATAACGCGCGCCATGCCCGCCACCTCGGCGGCCGTCTCGCCCTTGAGCCGCAGCGCCACGACGAGCGCCGCGATCTGGGCGGGGGTCGCTTCGCCGGCCATCACTTGGCGCATCGCCGCGGCAGCCTGCTCTTCGGTCAGATCACGCCGCTCGTTCACGAGCGTCCGCAGCGCCTGCTGGATCATCGCGGCACCTCCCTGTCCATGCGCAGGAAGTTGCGGAGCAGCGCATGGCCGTGCTCGGTCATGACGGACTCGGGGTGGAACTGAACCGCCTCCACGGGCAGCGTGCGGTGGCGCAGCCCCATCACCACGCCGCTGTCGCTGCGGGCCGACACCTCGAGGCAGTCGGGCAGGCTCGGCTCGTCCACCGCCAGCGAGTGGTAGCGGATCGCCCGGAAGCCCTGCGGCAGCTCGGAGAAGACGCCGCGGCCGTCGTGCGTGATGCGGCTCATCTTGCCGTGCAGGATCTCGCCGGCGTTGCGAACGACGCCGCCGAACGCCGCGGCGATGCACTGGTGACCAAGGCAGACACCCAGCATGGGCAGCTCGCCGGCGAGCTCGGCCACCAGCTCGACGCTGTGGCCGGCCTGCTCCGGGCCGCCCGGCCCCGGCGAGATCACGAGCACGTCCGGCCCCGCGCTCCGCACGGCCGCGGTGTCCGCCACATCGTTGCGCAGGACGGTGACGTCGGCGCCCAGCTCGCACAGGTACTGGTAGAGGTTGTAGGTGAATGAGTCGAAGTTATCGACCAGCACCACCCGCGGGGTGCGGTCGAGCGGCTCGACGTCGCCACCCGTCACCGGCTGATGCCGGCTCCGCTCGCTCATGTGCGGCCTCCCGGACCCGTGACTCCCAGCGCCGCCAGCACGGCCTCGGTCGTCTCCTCCGGCCGCTGGTCCGCCGTGTCGAGCACGAGGCCGAAGGACAGCGCCCGCTGGAACTCCCGGTGGAGCTCGGTGACGCGCGTTCCCTGGCGAAGGGACGGGTCCCGCGTGGCGTCCCGCTGCTGCAGCGTCTCGACGTCGGGCAGGAGCGTGACGCAGGCCACGCGCCCCGCGCCACCCAGCCCTTCCAAGTAAGGCAGCAGCCCGGCGGCGCCCACCGCGACCGTGTCGATCACGACGTGGAAGCCGGCCGCGAGGAAGTTGCGCGCCAGAGCGATGGCGTTCTGGTCCGCGAGGACGGACTGCGCCGCGGCCTCGGCCGGGTCGGGTTGACCTGGCTTGGGTGACACGTAGCCGGCCACCACCAGGTGGCGCAGGCGGTCGACTTCGATATGGGCCGTGCGGCTGAGGCGCGCGCACAGCAGCCGGGCGACCGTGCTCTTGCCCGCGGCCGGCGGCCCGCTGAGGACGATCGCCAGGGGTAGCTCGCTGCGCTGGATGCCGAACGTGTCCGCGAGGAACTCGCGCAAAGGGGCGGGCAGCTCCAGGGCGGCCAGCTCCTGCAGCGGGATCCAGCGCTGGGCTGCGTCAAGCGCCGGCTCACGGGCGAGCTCGGGCGCGTACACGTTCCAGATCTCGTGCGTCTCGCCCGCGGGGATGCGCAGCGTGTCGCAGAACTCGTTGAAGCCGCACGCGCGGACATCGGCGCGCAGCGCGCCCGCGAGCAGCCCGCCCGCGGCGGCATCGATGTCGTCCGCATCGGGCGGAAGCTCGGCCGCCGGCAGTGTCCAGCGGGCCCGGGCCGGATCGTGCGTCAGCAGCACGGAGCCGTCGCGTACCAGCACGGCGGCGACCAGGATGCGCGGCGTTCCGGCCGCGTCGCTCATGCCTCGTACCCCAGGCTGCCCGGCCGCGGCGCGTCGTGCTGCAGTTCGGCGAGCTCGAGCGCGCGTTGCAGCGCGCGGCCCTTGTCGCGCGTCTCGCGGTACTCGCGGGCGGGATCGCTGTCGTAGACGATGCCGGCGCCGGCGGTCCAGTGCGCCGTGCCGTCCTTGACCAGGAGCGTGCGGATGGTGATGCAGGTGTCCAGGTCGCCGGCGAAGCCGAAATAGCCGACGGCGCCGGCGTAGGGGCCACGGCGTTCCGGCTCGAACCCGGCGATCAGCTCCATGGCGCGGATCTTCGGCGCGCCGGAGACGGTGCCGGCCGGGAAGCACGCCCGAAGCGCGTCCAGCGGGTGCAGCTCGGGCCGGAGCTGACCGGTGACGTGCGAGACGAGGTGCATGACGTGGGAGTAGCGCTCGACCTCCATGAGCTGCGTAACCCGCACCGTGCCGGGTAGCGCGACGCGCCCGATGTCGTTGCGGCCCAGGTCCACGAGCATGATGTGCTCGGCCTGCTCTTTGGGGTCGTCCCGCAGCTCGCGTTCGAGGGCGGCGTCCTCCTCGGCCGTGGCGCCGCGCGGGCGCGTGCCGGCGATGGGGTGGGTCTCGACCACGCCGTCCTCGACGCGGACCAGCAGCTCGGGCGAGGCGCCGACGAGCGCCACGCCGTCGAGGTCGAGGAAGAACATGTACGGCGATGGGTTCACGCGTCGCAGCGCGCGGTAGACCTCGAAGGCGGGCACGTGCAGCGGCTGCGAGAAGCGCTGGGCCAGTACCACCTGGATGATGTCGCCGGCGATGATGTGCTCTCGCGCGCCGGCGACGGCCAGCTCGTAGGCCTCGCGCCCCATCGACTCGGCGGCGGTCGGGGCATGGAGCAGTGGCGGGCCAGCGGAGAGCCGGCGCGGCACGGGACCCTCGAGGCGGCGGACCTGCTCGTCGATCTTCCATGCGGCCTGGCGGTAGCTGGCGGCGATGTCGCCGTCGGTGCGGACGTGGCTCACCACGCGCACCTGGTGCCTGAGGTGATCGAAGAGCACCACCGTGTCGCAGAACATGAACACCGCCTCGGGCAGGTCGAGCGGATCGGCCGCGGGCGCGGGCAGGCGCTCGAAGTGGCGGGCGACCTCATACGAGAGGTAGCCCACGGCGCCGCCGTGGAAGGGAGGTAGGCCGGGGAGGCGGAGCGCCCGGTTGCGGTCGATCTCGTCGCGCAGCGGTACGAGCGGGTCGCCCGGGCAGGCGGTGCCCGGACCGGTGCGCAGCAGGCGGTAGGGTTCGGTGCCGATCAGCGAGTAGCGCGCCAGCCGCTCGCCGCCTTCCACGGACTCGAGCAGGAAGGAGTAGGGACCACGCGCGATCTTCAGGTAGGCGGAGACGGGCGTCTCCAGGTCCGCGGGCACGTCGCGCCACACCGGGATGAGCGGGCAGGACGCGCCCGCTTCGGCCGCGAGCGTCCGGACCTCGTCCAGTGTCGGGTGGTACGTGCCTGCGCGGACCGTGACGTTCACCACTTGCTCACGCTTCCTTCAGCCAGCCGTAGTCCATGCCCATCGCCGCACGGACGAGCCGCATGGTCAGCGCCGCCTCGGCGCGGGCCCGGCGGGTGCCCGTGACGATGATCTGGTCGACCAGCCCCGGCGTCGCCTCGTAGCTCGCGCGCCGCTCGCGGATCGGATCGAGGAATCGATTGAGCGCCGCGACCAGCCGTTTCTTGACCTCGACGTCGCCGACGCGCCCGGCCCGGTAGCGCTCGGCCAGCTCCTCCACCTCGGCGCGGTCGTCGTTGAAGGCGAAATGGTAGTCGAACACCGGGTTGCCCTCCACGTGTCCCGGGTCGGTGGGATGGATGCGGGTCGGGTCGGTGTACATCCGCATCACCTTGGCCCGAACCGTCTCGGCGGCGTCGCACAGGAAGATGGCGTTGTCCAGCGACTTGCTCATCTTCTGCTTGCCGTCGATGCCGACGAGCGTGGGGATCTCGCCCATCAGCGCGTCCGGCTCGGGGAAGACGTCGCGGTAGAGCTGGTTGAAGCGGCGGGCGATCTCGCGCGTGACCTCGACATGCCCGAGGTTGTCCTTGCCCACCGGCACCAGGTGCGCCCGCGGCAGGAGGATGTCGGCCGCCTGCAGCACGGGGTAGCCGAGCAGCCCGAGGGGCATCGCCTGGAGGTGGGCAGCGCGGGCCATGTCCTTCAGGCTCGGCAGCCGCTGCAGCCGCGGCACGGTGACCAGCATCTCGAAGAGCAGGTTCAGCTCGTACGTCTCCGGTACGAGCGACTGGACGAAGATCGTGCTCTTCTCTGGGTCGATGCCCACGGAGAGGTAGTCGAGCACGAGCCGGCGGATGATCGACGGCAGCTCACGGATCGCCTCGGCCTCCGGCTTGGTGGTCAGGGTGTGGAGGTCAGCGATGATGAAGAAGCATTCGTACTCGTCCTGCAGCAGCACCCGGTTCTTGAGCGAGCCGACGTAGTGGCCCAGGTGCAGGTCACCGGTCGGCCGGTCTCCGGTAAGGATGCGCTGACGGGGCGGCGTTCGGTCGTTCATCTTCGGGTCAGACCTTCGGCAGCGCTTTCATCGCCTCCCGGACCTTCTCCGCGGGGTATTCGTAGTCGGAGAGCTTGCCGGCGAAGTAGGCGTCGTAGGCGCCCAGGTCGAGGAAGCCATGGCCGCTGAGGTTGAAGAGGATGACGCGGCGCTCGCCCGCCTCCTTTGCCCGCAGCGCCTCGTCCACGGCCGCCTTGATCGCGTGCGCGCTCTCGGGTGCCGGCACGATGCCCTCGGCGCGCGCGAACTGGACGGCTGCGTCGAAGACGGGCACCTGGCTGTAGGCGCACGCCTCGATGACGCCCTCGTGGTAGAGCTGACTGACCAGCGGCGCCATCGCGTGGTAGCGCAGGCCGCCGGCGTGGATCTCGGCCGGCACGAAGGTGTGGCCGAGGGTGTACATCTTCAGCAGGGGGGTCATCTCTGCCGTGTCGCCGAAGTCGTACGCGTACTCGCCGCGCGTCAGGCTGGGCGCGGCCGTGGGCTCGGCCGTGAGGATGCGCGGGTTGCGCCGGCCGTTGAGCTTGTCGGCCACGAACGGGAAGGCGAGCCCGGCGAAGTTGCTGCCGCCGCCGATGCAGCCGATGACCACGTCCGGGTACTCGCCGGCCAGCTCCATCTGCTTGAGCGCCTCCTGGCCGATGACCGTCTGGTGCAGCAGCACATGGTTGAGCACCGAGCCGAGCGAGTAGTGCGTATCCTCGCGCGTGGCCGCGTCCTCCATCGCCTCGCTAATCGCGATCCCGAGACTGCCGGGCGACTCGGGGTCCCGCGCCAGGATGGCGCGGCCGGCCCCGGTGTCGCTGCTCGGGCTGGGCACCACCGAGGCGCCCCAGGTGTGCATGAGCGAGCGCCGGTACGGCTTCTGCTCATAGGAGACGCGGACCATGTAGACTTTGCACTCGATGTCAAACAGGTTGCAGGCGAAGGCAAGCGCGCTGCCCCACTGGCCCGCGCCGGTCTCGGTGCTGATGCGGTGCACGCCCTCGACCCGGTTGTAGTAGGCCTGGGGCACTGCCGTGTTCGGCTTGTGGCTGCCGGCCGGGCTCACGCCCTCGTACTTGTAGTAGATGTGCGCCGGGGTGCCCAGCGCCTGCTCGAGCCGGCGGGCGCGCAGCAGCGGGGTGGGCCGCCAGAGCCGATAGACTTCGCGGACCTCCTCCGGGATCTCGATGAAGCGCTCCTGGCTCACCTCCTGCTGGATGAGGGCGAGCGGGAACAGGGGTGCGAGCGCCTCCGGGCCGATGGGCTCATGGGTGCCGGGATGGAGTGGCGGAGACGGCGGGTTCTTGAGGTCCGCCGCGACGTTGTACCAGTGCGTCGGGATCTCGCGCTCGTCGAGTAGGAACTTGGTCTGGTCGTTCACGCTGTTGCTCCTCCTGGTGGTCTCGGTCGCCGGGGCATACAAAAAGGCCCGCCCCCGTGAGGGGCGAGCCTGCGAGCTCGCGGTGCCACCCTGCGTTGGCCCGCCCTGCGCAGCAGAGACGGTCCATCTTCTCTCGGGTACGGTCCACCGCGGCGGACGATACCCCAGGCTGGGCTAACGGTGCCACATCCGCCGGAGCCTACTGGTCCGCTGGTGGGCGGGCGTTCGGTCCGGGGCTCGCGGGTCCATTCGCGTCGTCACGTGCGCGCCGGCTCACACCTGCCCCGGCTCTCTGAGCGCCGCCGACGACCTACTCTTCCCGGTCATCGCCACGTCTTCGGTTGTGCGCTTATGTTGCCGTGCGCGGCGGAGCGTTGTCAAGCGCGCGTTGAGTCACCAACTCCCGGAGCACGCGGGGCGCGAGAAGCGGCGGCTCGTCGCCGCGCGCCCCCCACGAGTCGCTAGGCCGCCGCCGTCCGCGCACCGTCGCGCACAACGGCGAGCAGGTCGCCCGACGCGAGGATCAGGTGGTCCGCGCCGTCGACCTTGACCTCCGTGCCCGTGTAGGGCGGGAAAAGCACCCGGTCGCCGGGCCTGACCTTGAT
Source organism: Chloroflexota bacterium (assembly GCA_021787985.1). Taxonomy (GTDB): domain Bacteria; phylum Chloroflexota; class Dehalococcoidia; order DSGV01; family DSGV01; genus JAJYLG01. The sequence continues at coordinate 9,844 of JAJYLG010000035.1, read as the reverse complement.
CGAGTCGTCGTCGCCGACGGCCACCACCTCGGCCCGCTTCGGCTTCTCGCGGGCGGTGTCGGGGATCACCAGGCCGCTCTTGGTGGTGGTCTCCTCCTCGATGGGTCGAATCAGGACGCGGTCGCCCAGTGGCTCAATGATCATGGATGGGCTCCTCCGATCTCTCTGCTAGTGAAGGCCCAGCATGCGGTCGATACGCGGCTGGTCGAATCCGACAATGTAGCGGCCGGCGATCATGAGGACGGGTACGCCGGCCTGGCCGGTGCGTCGCATGAGGTCGCGCGCGGCGGCTTGATCGCGCGCCACGTCGACCTCCTTGAAGGGCACGCCACGGCCGCGGAGGTAGTCCTTGGCGCGGTGGCACCAGGGGCAGCTCGGGGTGGTGAAGACGACGACGGACGGATAGGAGGATGCAGGCACCGTCGCAGACGAGCCTCCTGTCGTGGAACGGCCGTGGGCCGGCCTGTCAGTATGCTATACCCCGGTATGGTACACGTCAACCGAGCGCAGACTGTCCGCGCGGAACCGCCACGACAGGCAGACGCATCGGCTGATCGGAGCGGCAGCCCGTGGCACCTGACGGGGCGAGCGCCGCGGAGGATGGGCGGGGCGCCGAGGCTGCGTCGGGAGGGGTCGGGTTCCTGCGCGGGTGGAAGTGACGCGCTGGGCGTGTCTTCCTTGGGCTCGGGCAGGTCGCGCGGTCGCCAGGTGTCATAGGTCTGGGGGCGGCTCGCCGCCAGTGTGGGGAGCGTGCTCCAATGCGGCTGGGTGCGGAGCAGGCGCCAAGGCCCCTACTCGAATGCTTCGCGCACGGCCCGCGACAGCACATCGGCCAGCGCGCGTTCCCGACGCAGCCGCTCGATGACCGCGCAGCGGTGAGGCGCCGAGCTGCTCGCCCAGCAGCGGCGCAAGGACGGCCGAGCTGTCGCAATACACGGCGACCTCACCGGTCACCGCTCGCGATCCTCCCGGAGGTATCGCTGAGCCAAGTCACCTGCCACGGGCGAGGGTGGGGGCAACGGGCGCGGCTCGCATTCCAGGGGCCCCAGCACGCCCTGCTCTTCCAGGTAGCGGATCCGTTCTTGCAGCGGGACGTCGTCCCAACGTACGGGAGCGATACGCGCCACCGGCCTGCCGCGGTCGGTGGTCACCCATTCCGTGCCTTGCTGCGCCTCACGCGGGAGTCCGCTGGACTGCGTGCGCGCGTCACAGACGCCCATGGGGTGCGTGGCCATTCCGCGTGGCCGTCTTGCGATCATCGTGACCGCATACTGTCACGACTACGGTCACCACCTGCCCCGGCCGGACCGAGAGTTCATGAACGCCCGTCGAGCTGCCGTTCGAGCTCAGCCGGGTCGGTCGTCGGCGCCTGGCAGGCGAAGCGGTGGCAGACGTACGCGGTCGCACGGCCGTCGCGCCGGCCGCGTCCTTCGAGCAGCGGAGACAGGCGGGCGGCGATGCCGTCTCCTGGACGCCTGCCGGCGACCGCGCGGTTCGGCCGGAAGCGGCGGTAGAGGACGCGGCGTAGGGCACGCGTGTCCTCGGCGTCCGGGTCGCCGATGATCGCGACCTCCGGGCCAGGTGACACGTACGTGTCCAGCGCCGCGAGCAGCTCGCCGAAACCCGAGGGGAAGCGCGCCAGCGCTTCGCGGTAGCCCGCGAGCACGCGCTCCACCAGGCGCGACTTCTCCGGGTCGCCATCAAGCGCCGCCAGGCGCGCCAGCAGCAGCGTGGCGGCCGAGCTGCCCGAGGGCGTGGCGTTGTCGAGCGGGTCGCGCGGCCGCACGATCAGCCGCTCGCCGTCGACGGGCGTGTCGTAGAAGCAGCCGTCGGCCGCGTCCCAGAAGCGGGCGGCCATCGCCGTGGCAATCGCCCGCGCCTGCGCCAGCCAGCGCGGCTCGAACGTCAGCTCGTACACCGCGAGTAGCCCGTCGGCCAGGAGGGCGTAGTCCTCCAGGTAGCCGGCGATGCGGGCGCGGCCATCCTTCCATGAGCGCAGCACGCGGTCGCCGTCGCGCACGGCGTCGAGGAGGAAGCTCGCGTTCGCCACCGCCGCCCGGGCATAGTCTTCGCGCTCGAGGACGGCCGCGGCCTCCGCCAGCGCGCGCAGCATCAGGCCGTTCCAGGCGGTTAGCACCTTCTCATCGCGGGCCGGCCGCGCGCGGCGCGCGCGTGCTTCGAGCAGGCGGGCGCGAAGGCCGTCCACCTGCTGAACCAGGGCGTCCTCCGGGAGGCCGGCGGCCGCGGCCAGCTCGGACAGCGACAGCGGCCGGTGGAGCACGTTCGTGTGCTCGAAGTTGGGCCGCGCCCCGACGCCGAAGGCAAGCGCCGCGAGCGCGCCGTCCTCGGACCCGAGCGCCTCGACGAGCTCTTCCCGCGTCCAGGTGTAGAATCTGCCCTCCACGCCGTCCGAGTCGGCGTCTTCGGAGGAGTAGAAGCCGCCCGCCGGGTTGGCCATGTCACGGAGGACATAATCGATCGTCCCCTCGGCCACGCTCCGAAGGGAGGGTTCGCCGGTCACCTGCCAGGCATGGAGGTAGACGCGCGCGAGCAGCGCGTTGTCGTACAGCATCTTCTCGAAGTGGGGCACCAGCCAGATGGCGTCCACGGCGTAGCGGTGGAAGCCGCCGCCGAGCTGGTCGCGGATCCCGCCGGCCGCCATGTTGCGCAACGTGCGCGTCACCATATCGAGCGAGTGCGCGTCTCGCGTGCGCGCGTGATGGCGCAGCAGGAAGTCGAGCGCCATCGCCTGGGGAAACTTGGGCGGGCCGCCGAAGCCACCGTTCGCGGTGTCGAAGGCCGCGACGAGGCGCCGCGCCGCCTCGTCCATGATGGCCGGGGTGAGCGCGCCGGCCCCGGCGGCGGTGAGCGCGCTGCCGGCGATGTGCTCGGTCAGGCGCCCGGCGGAGGCGATGACCTCGTCCTTGCGCTGGCGGTAGGCTTCGGCGACGGCCAGCAGCACGCGCGGGAGGCCCGGCATTCCCCCGCGGTCCTCAGGGGGAAAGTAGGTGCCCGCGTGGAACGGCCTGGCGTCCGGCGTAAGGAAGACGGTCATGGGCCAGCCGCCGTGGCCGGAGATCGCCTGCACGGCCTGCATGTAGACGGCGTCCACGTCCGGGCGCTCCTCACGGTCGACCTTGATGTTGACGAAGTGCTGGTTCATCAACCCCGCGATCTCCGGGTTCTCGAACGATTCGTGCTCCATCACGTGGCACCAGTGGCAGGCCGAGTAGCCGACGGAGAGCAGGACCGGCCGGTCCTCCGCGCGGGCACGGGCGAACGCCTCCTCGCCCCAGGGATACCAGTCCACCGGGTTGTGGGCGTGCTGCAGCAGATACGGGCTGGTCTCAGTTGCGAGGCGATTCGGCATCGTGCGTCTCTCTCCGCGCCAGGATATGCGCACCTGGCGCTTCCTCAATTGTCGCCGAACCGGCCGACAGCCGCAGCGCGCGGGCACGTCCGTGCCGAACAAGGCGCGAAGATGCGGCATCATGAGAGACGTGTAGCCCGCAATGGAGGAGAGGCAATGGCGTACGAGATCCCGCTGGGGCTGAAGCCGGCCGGCGCGAAGCCGGTGGCCGTCGTCACCGGCGCGTCGAGTGGCATCGGCGCGGCGACCGCGCGGCTGCTGGCCGCCAGCGGCTTCGCGGTCGTTGTCGGCGCGCGGCGCGTGGAGCGGCTGCAGGCGCTCGCGCGCGAGATCGGTGGAACGGCGCAGCGGCTCGACGTGGCCGACCCGGCGAGCGTGCGTGAGCTCGCCGAGCGGGTCGCGGATGTTCAGGTGCTGGTGAACAACGCGGGGGGCGCGATCGGGCTGGAGGCGGTGGAGCAGGCGCGGGACGAGGACTGGGAGACGATGTACGCGTCCAACGTCCTGGGGGCGATGCGCATGACGCGCGCGCTGCTGCCGAAGCTGGAGCGCTCGGGACACGGCCACATCGTGTTCGTCGGCTCGATCGCCGGCTTCGAGGTGTACCCCGGCGGCGCGGGTTACACCGCCGCCAAGCACGCGGCGCGCGCGGTGCGCCAGACGCTGCGGCTGGAGCTGCTCGGCCGGCCGTTGCGCGTCACCGAGGTGGCGCCCGGGATGGTCGAGACGGAGTTCTCCGCCGTCCGGTTCCGCGGCGACCTGGAGCGGGCGAAGAAGGTGTACGAGGGGCTGCAGCCGCTGGTTGCCGATGACATCGCCGATTGCATCGCCTGGGCCGTGACACGGCCGTTCCACGTCAACGTCGACGAGATCGTGGTGCGGCCGCGGGCGCAGGCGGCCGCCGGCCAGGTCGTCCGGCGCATGGTCGAATGAGCATCGGCCGGGCGTGCCCGTCGCCGGCGCGGCGGCCGCCTAGCCTTCGATAGGAGCGCCCCTCCGTGGGCGCCCTGGGCGGCAGAGGGGAAGCGCGCCGGATGCTCATGGTACACTCGCGGCGGCGCTCTGCCGGAGGCACGTTTGCTCTACGAGTTCTTTCAGTCGAACGAATCGCTCACCGCGCTCGTCGCCGTCATCATCGCTTTCCTGATCGTCATCGTGACCGGACTCACCGTGCACGAGTTCTCGCACGCGTTGGCCGCGTACGAGCTCGGCGATGCGACGGCCGAGCAGGCGGGCAGGCTCTCGCTCGACCCGAGGCGTCATCTGGACCCGCTGGGAACGCTGCTGATCGCCCTGGTCGGCTTCGGGTGGGCCAAGCCGACGCCGGTGAACCCCTACCGCCTGCGGCATGGACGGCTTGGCTGGGCGCTGGTGGCGGTCGCCGGGCCGCTCTCCAACTTCGTGGTCGCGGTGCTGTTCGCTCTGCCCATCCGCTTTGGGTGGGTCCCGCTGCTCGACAATCTGTCGCTGATCCAGTCGCCCGTCCTCGGCCTGGCCGGCTATAGCGAGCAGGCGCGCATGCTGGGCTACGTGGCGAGCTGGACCATCTACATCAACGTGATCCTGGGCGTGTTCAACCTCATCCCGCTGCCGCCGCTGGATGGCTATCGCTTCGGCGTGGCCTTCCTTCCTCAGCACATCGCCCGCGACGTGAGCCGCTACGAGGCGTACGGCCCCGGCATCCTGATGCTGCTCTTCGTGCTTCCGCTGGTGACGGGGGGGAGCGTCAACCCGCTGGGCGACCTGATCCGTGGTCCGGTTTCCGGCCTCCTGGGGGTGATCCTCGGGATATGACGTCCGCGCGCCTGCGCGTGTGGCAGGTCCGCCGTGCGATCGGCTCACGCCCCACGGCCGACGACATCGCGTTTGCCGAGCTGCATCTACCGCCGTTGCTGCGGACGCTCTTCTCCGCCGCCTCGCCGCGCGATCAGCGACACTCTGTCGCGGCCGCGCGCTGGCTCATCTCGCAGGGACAGAAGGACCGCGACCTGGTGCAGGCTGCGCTGCTGCACGATTGCTCCAAGGGGCGGCAGAGCGTCCCTGAGCGGGTCGCTTTCGTGCTGCTGGACCGCGACCCGATCACGGCCCTGCTGGCGCGGCAAGGACGCGGCCCGCTGGCGGCGCTCGGTCGCAGCGCGCGGCACGCGGAGGAGTCGGCCGAGCTGGCGCGGCGTGCCGGCGCTGGCGAGGAGGTGGTGCGGCTCATCCGCCTCCACCACGTGGCGCCGCCGCCGGACGAGCGGCTGGCCTGGCTGCAGCGCGCCGACGACGTCGAGTAGCGTCCCGCCAGACCGTACAATGACGCCAACACGGACGCGGGTGGGGACATGGACCGGATCGCCATCGTTGGGGTCGGCCTGATCGGCGGCTCTCTCGGGCTGGCGCTGAAGAAGTCAGGGGTGGGTGACCTCGAGGTCGCGGGGTACGACGCGGACCGCGAGGCGCTGCGCAGAGCGAAGACAGCGGGCGCCGTGGACGTCGCCGCGGCAAGCCTGGCCGATGCGGCGCGCGGCGCCGGCGTGGTGGTGGTGGCCACCCCGATCTCGGCGGTGCGGGACGTTCTGGCAGCCCTGGGCTCGGCGGTGCGTGAGGGCGCCGTGATCACCGACGTCGCCTCGACCAAGCAGCAGGTGATGGCGTGGGCGCGCGAGGCCCTTCCCGACACGGTCAGCTTCGTCGGCGGTCACCCGATGGCCGGCAAGGAGACCGCGGGCATCGAGAACGCCGACGCGGACTTGTTCCGTGACCGGGCGTACTGTATCGCCCCGTCGCCGCTGGCCAGCGAGAGCGCCGTCCAGTCGGTCGTCAATCTGGCAACGGCCGTGGGCGCCAACCCGATCTTCGTCGACCCGGGCGAGCACGACCAGTACGTGGCGGCGGTGAGCCACCTGCCGATGGTGGTCGCGTACGCGCTCTTCAGCACGGCGCGCGCCAGCGGCTCGTGGCATGACATCGCCCCGCTGGCCGGACCGGGCTTCCGCGATACGACGCGCCTCGCCTCCGGCGACCCGCTGCTGGCGCGTGACATCACCTCCACGAACCGCGACGCGATCGTGACCTGGCTCGACCGCATGGCCGCGGAGCTGATCAGCTATCGCGACCTGGTGGCGGACGGCTCGCTCGAGGAGCTGGAGGAGGCCTTCTCGCAGGTGGAGGAGTCCCGCGCGCGCTTTCTGGCCGGGGTCGACCGGCCACCTGAGCCCGAGCGTGGCGAGGTCGTCGCGGTCAGCCCGTTCCGGTCGATGTTCCTCGGCGGCTGGGTGAGCGACCGCTGGGACCGCCTGGAGCGGGAGCTACGCCAACGCGAGGAGGACGTGCGACGCCGCCGGCGTCGCTGACGATGGATCGCCACGTCCGACGCCCGCACCGCCTGCGCGGCGAGATTGTGCCCCCCGGCGACAAGTCGCTCTCCCACCGCGCCGCGATCTTCAACGCCATCGCCGATGGTGCGGCCCGCATCGAGCGCTTCCTTCCCGGCGACGACTGCCGCGGTACGCTGCGCTGCCTCCAGGGGCTGGGGGCCGAGCTGCGCGTGCTCGAGGAACGCCCCGACGGGCTCACGCTGGAGGTGCACGGCCGCGGGCTGGACGGCCTGAGCGAGCCGAGCGATGTGCTCGATTGCGGCAACAGCGGCACGACGATGCGGCTGCTCGCGGGCCTGCTGGCGGGTCGCCCGTTCGTCTCGATCCTCACCGGCGACGCGTCGCTGCGCCGCCGGCCGATGGGGCGCCTGCTCGGGCCGCTGCGCGAAGCGGGCGCCGTCTGCGTGGGCCGCGCGGGGGAGACGCTGGCGCCGTTCGCCATCCAGGGCGGGACGCTGCGGGGGATGCACCACCGGCTGGCGGTGGCATCGGCCCAGGTCAAGTCGGCGCTGGTGCTCGCCGGCCTGCAGGCGGACGCGGAAACGACGGTGCATGAACCCGGCCCGTCGCGCGACCACACGGAGCGGATGCTGAGCGCCATGGGCGCGCCCGTGACCGCGGAGGGCCTGTGTGTGCGGGTGCGTCCGCTGGACCACGAGCTGTCTCCCTGCAACCTGCGCATCCCCGGTGACTTCTCCTCCTCCGCCTTTTGGGCGGTCGCGGCCGTGCTCCACCCGGACGCCGAGCTGCGGCTGCGGGACGTCCTGGTCAATCCAACGCGCACCGGGCTGCTGGATGCGCTGCGCGCCATGGGTGCGGATGTGACGCTGGAGAACGAGCGTGTGCAGCACGGCGAGCCGGTGGCCGACGTCATGGCGCGCAGCAGCCGCCTGCGCGGAATCGAGGTGGGCGGCGCGCTCGTCCCGCGCGCCATCGACGAGCTTCCGCTGCTGGCGCTCGCCGCCTGCTTCGCCGAAGGCGAAACCGTGATCCGCGACGCCGCCGAGCTGCGGGCGAAGGAGTCGGACCGCGTCGCCAGCACGGTGGCGGAGCTGAACCGGCTCGGAGCGCGGCTGTCGGAGCTGCCGGACGGGGTGCGCGTCCACCCGGTCGCGGGGCTGCGGGGTGCCGCCGTGGACGGCCACGGCGATCACCGCCTGGCGATGCTGCTGGCAGTCGCCGGGCTGCTGGCCGAAGGCGAAACGACGGTGCGCGGCGCCGAGGCCGTCGCCGTGTCCTACCCCGGCTTCTGGGACGACCTGGGTCGGGTCGCACTCGGGAGCGGCGGATGAGCGAGCCCGCTCCTGCGTCCGCCGGAGCGCACTGGGCCGACCTCGCGCGCGTTGCCCCCCCACTGCTTGTCGTGGTGTCCGGCCCGTCGGGAGTGGGCAAGGACGCCTTGCTGCAGGCGATCCGCTTGTCCTCTCACGGCGCACGAATGCACTTCGTGGTCACGGCCACCACGCGGCCGAAGCGGGCGGGCGAGCGCGACGGGGGCGACTACCACTTCCTGAGCGAAGCCCGGTTCGAGGCGCTGCTCGCGGAGGACGGCTTCGTCGAGCACGCGCTGGTCTACGGCTATCGCTACGGCGTGCCGCGCGACGAGGTGGAGACGCCGTTGGCGCGTGGCGAGGACGTCATCATGCGGGTCGACGTGCAGGGGGTCCGTCATCTGCGCGAACGCTACCCGGAGGCCGTGAAGATCTTCCTCGCGCCGCCCGACCTGGGGTCGCTCGAACGGCGGCTGCGCGGCCGCAAGTCCGATGGGGACGAGGTGGTGCGCCGGCGGCTCGAGGTGGCGCGGCACGAGATGGACGAGCTGCCGCGCTTCGACTACGCCATCATCAACCGGGACGGCGAGCTGGACCAGGCGGTTGACGCGGTGCTTGCCGTGATCATCGCCGAGAAGCACCGCGTGGCGCGGGTGCTCGGTCGCGGCTGACCGTTCGTCCGCGGAAAGATGCGCCGTCAGGCGAACTGCCCGCGGAGCTGCGCCCGCGCCTGGCCGGCGCGTTCGCTTGCCGCGCGGAGCTCCTGCTCCGTGCACCAGCGTCCGCCGCCGGCGGCCGGGAGCACGGCCGCCAGCGCTCCGCCGCCGACCCGGCCGTCCTGGGCGGAGACCTCCTCGAGCACGAACGAGGCGAGGGCGAGCGCGCCCTCCGCCGAGCCGGGCTGATGCAGGCGCGAGAGCAGCTTGGCGGCGTAGTCGAAGAGGCCGAGCGCGGTCCAGCGCGTCTCGACCAGGTTCGGGAAGAAGGTCGAGCCGCCGTCGAGCAGCCAGAGCGCGGGGTGGACGGCGCCGCCGGCGTCGGGCTCCCAGCCGGCGACGACGAATCCGAGCGGAGGTCGGCTCGGCCCCTGTGACGTTCCTGGCGCCGGCACGCCGGGGAAGGCCTGGTCGTAGAGTTGGGCTGCCAGGTGGTGGACGCGCATCGCCACGTCGGCGGCGGACTGCGCGGGCGCGAGCTGGGCCATGCCACGGCCCGTCATCGGCTGGTCGACGGTGGCGGCGAGCTCGGACAGGATGACGGCGGCGTAGCCGGCGGCGCCGGTGGTGCCGACGAGCACCTGGCGCCGGCCGGAGGCGAAGGGCAGGATGGCGAGCTTGGTGGCCCCGTCCCACTGCGTGGAGGTGCCGGCCGGGTGCATCATCGTCTGCCGCCGGTCGGCGACCACCACCAGGGAGTCACGGGCCACGAGCGCCATCACCAGCGACATGCGCCACCTCCACCACACGCATGGTACGCGGTGGCGTGGCCGGGGGTGAGTGGGCGCGCTACGCCATGCGTGCTCGGCGTTTTCTGGCGACAGGCACGGAACCATAGAAACCTTGGCTGGCCCCGCTTCCGCGTGGTCTGCTCCACGGCGCGGCTGCGGTGGAGTCGGTCGCGAAGCTCGCCGAACGGGCTGAAGCTGGCCACGAGCGCCTCGTTGTTCGCGAGCGGCGGCTCAAGCACGGGCCGGCGATGCCTGACCGCAGGGGCGGCACCTGCTGCCTCGGGCAAGCGCCTCCCCGCTTTGTTGCAACTGGTTGCATCCTGCTCCGATTCAGCCGTAGAGTAGAGCGGGAGCGGACGGGATCTCCGGCACGGCGACCAGGGAGGAGATCGGA
>JAJYLG010000001.1 GCA_021787985.1 Chloroflexota bacterium | reverse complement strand
GCCCGCGAGTTCGCCCGGACGGTCGACGTCACCGGGATCTTCCTCACCAAGCTGGATGGCACGGCGAAGGGCGGCATCGCCTTCGCCATCGCCGCCGAGCTGGGCATCCCCATCCGCTTCATCGGCATTGGCGAACGGCCCGGCGACATCGCGCCCTTCGATGCCGAGCAGTACGTGGACGCGCTGCTCGCCTTGCCGGCATCGACCCTCGAGGCCGTGTAGAGCCACCGACTCCCGATCTCAGACCGACGCAGGCTCACCGGCGTCCAGTTCGAGCCGCCGGGTCCGCCAGAGCCCCAGCAGCCAGACGAGTAGCGGGGGCAGGAACGTCACCGCGACCGGAGCCGCCAGCAGCCAGAAGTCGTGCGGACGCAGCCAGCCGATGTGCGCCCGGTACTGCTCGATGACGTCGGGGAGGAGGCCGGCAGCCGACGCCGTGACGGTCAACAGCAGCCACCAGCGTCCCGAGAGGAGCGGGGTCAGCAGCACGACCCAGAGCAGGTACCAGGGCCGGAACCAGCCAACCGCGATCAGCGTGTAGGCAAGCATGACCCCGGCCGCCGTCGCCACCAGTGCGGTCGCGCCTGGCCGCTGCCGCACGAATAGCACCAGCCCGACGGACAGGAAGACGATGGTCGTGATGCGGGTCGCCAAGGCGGTCGCCGTGGCCGAGTCCAGCGAGAGCCACTGCCGAAGCTGGTAGTCGAGCAGCAGCGGCGTGCTGGTGATGAGCATGTTTGCCTGCTGTCGAAGTGCGTTGAAGGTGGCCAGTCCCTGCCAGAATGGGGCGAACGCGGTAACGGTGAGCAGGAGAGCGACGCTCGTCCCGGTCGCCAGACCGGCGACGGCGCGCCCGCGCTCCTTGGCCGGTCGCCGCAGGGCGCAAACGAGAAACGCCGGGGCCAGCAGCAGTGAGACGTACTTGATGAGGACCGAGGCCGCCAGCGCGATGGGGACGAGTCGCCATCGGTCATGGAGGGCCGCCCACAGGGCCAACAGCACGAAGAACATCATCACCACGTCGTTGTGGCCGTTGCCGAGGACACGGATCACGACGAACGGGTTCCAGGCCAGAAGGACCACCGCCAGGGACTCGCGCCCCGGCGCGAGACGGCGGGCGATGGCCCAGGTGAGAGCCGCGCAGGCGAGGTAGAAGCCGCCCATCCAGAGCTTGAGGAGGATGAGCGAGCGCAGGTAGCTGTCCCCACCGAAGAGAACGGGCGGGGCGAGCAAGAGGTGCCACAACGGGCCGTAGGGCGATGGTTGGTTTCCAAAGCTCAGCGCGACCGGGAAATGGGCGCCAACCGGGCTGGTCATAGGATTGGCGCCATAAATCCATAGCAGGCGTCCGTCAGACAGGTAAAGGAAGAAGTCGACCGCCAGCGGAGGGTACATCGAGGCCAGCACGGCGATGAACAGCACCGGCATACCGAAGACCAGCAGGCGCGCCGTGCGGCGTGGAAGTCGGCGGACCGCGGCGATGGCCGCAAGCCAGAGGGCCAGCAGCACGGCGAACGAGCCATACAGGAAGAGGGTGTTGGCACGCCAGTTCGGGCCGAGCATGCGCTGGAAGTCGATGCTGATGCCGGGGCCGGGGAAGAAGCGCTGGAGCGACATGCGGACCGTGAGCAGCAGATAGACCCCGGCCGACGCCAGCCCGGACGCGGCGAGGACCGCCGTCGGACGCCAGGGAACCAGCCGCGTCTGCTTCTCGGCCGGAACCGTCTTGCCGCCGGGGGTCACGGCAGCGCGCGGGCTGGCGCGGTTCCGGTGCCGATCACCCGGTAGAGCGTGACGTCGCCCTGCTGGAAGACGACACGCCCCATGCTGGCGAACTTCGTCAGCCCCGCTGCCGAGTAGGTGCGCCGCTCGAGACCCCCCACCACCACATAAGAGACGTCGAACTTGCGCATCAGCGTGAGCGCGGCGCCGGGGTCGGTCGTGTCGTAGATCGTGCGCACGTCGTCCACGCGCCGCTGCACCGGTCCGAGACCGCCGCGCTCCTGCCACTCGTGGTTGCGCCAGCCGACGAGCGTGGGCAGGCCGGTGCGCGCTGAGACCCGCCCGCCGTCCGTGTAGTCGTCGGCCACTCCCTCGAGCACCACCGTCCCGGGCTTCACGTTCTTGGCCAGCCACTGCAGCAGCGCGTATTGCGACGGGTCCTGCTGCTGGACATAGGCCAGCCCGTTGAGCGTCTGGGGATTCTTCAGCCCGTTGCTGCGATTCGCCACGCCGATCACCGGGAACACCAGCCCCGCGCCCACGGCGACGAACGCGGCGGCGCCCCAGGCGAGCCGCGGCGCCAGCGCGGCGGCACGCGCGCGCACGGCGTGCCACGTGTCCCACAAGCCCACCGCCGAGACCAGGGCGAGCAGGAACCAGGCCTGGTAACCGAACTTGAAGACGGTGTTGTGGCGACTCGGGACGATGTCGTAGACGTAGTAGAACTCGGGCGCCATGATCAGGAACGCCGCCACACTCGCGGCCAGCGCCAGGAAGATACGGCCGGTCGAATCGCGCTCCTGGACCTCGCGCACGAACACGTACGTCGCGAGGGTGAGCCAGGCCGCCATCCCCGCCATGGTGAACATCGCGGCGCCCCGTGCACGGAACTCATCGCCCAGACCGCCGATGCCCCGGGTAAGCGTGAGCAGCAGCGCCCACGAGCCGTAGAGCACCATCGCCGGGGCGAGGGCCACGATCAGGTCGCGGCTCGCGGTCTCGGCGCGCGCCAGCACCTTGGCCCGCCAGGCAAGCCAGCCGACCGAACAGACCAGCAACGGCGTCCACTGCAGCAGGAAGTCGCTCGGCCTGGTGGACAGCGCGCTGGGCGGCAGCCACGACGGGCGGTGGGCGACCTCGACGGGGATGAGCCCGGTCCTCGCCTGCAGCGTGAGGTAATACGGCGACGCGGCGATGGCGCCGACCAGCAGCAGCACCACGAAGACGCCCGCCGCCTGCAGTAGCTCCCGCCGGCCGCCGCCCGACCACCACCAGAGCGCTCCCAGCGCGACCGCCAGCCACAGCGCCTGGGTGGGGAAATCCCAGCTATTGGTCGCCGACACCAGGCCGGTCCCGACGCCGGCCGCCAGCGCCCACCAGACGTGCTGGCGCAGCCAGCGCAAGGTCGGCGACGCCCGCTCGAGCAGCAGCACGAGCCACAACGACAGCAAGGTGAGGGTGGTGGGGACGACCAACGTGTGAGGGTGCAGGTCACCGAGCAGGAAGCTGAAAGAGGGATACTCGAAGATGTTCCAGTTGCTGCTGAGCCGCGTCGACCGCCACCAGAACCAGAACCCGGTCGGCCACCACTGTGTGGCCTGCTGGTAGCCCTTGAGCCCCTCGACGTTCAGCAGCCCATAGAGCCCGTGCGGCCCGACATGATGCACGGCCATCAGCTCGAACACGCTCTCCGCGTTGCCCATCACGATGGCCAGCACGACGGCCAGCAGCCCGACGATCGCCGGGACCGCCGGGTCGCGCAGCGTGCTGCGTCGGACCAGCGCGCAGAGGTTGAATGCGACGCTGAAGATGGCCACGGAGATCAGCGCGGCGGTAAGCGCGAGCGAAAGGTTGAAGCCATACGCGGTGCTCACCGCGGCAAGGCGGATGGGGAGAGCGAACACCACGTAACCGAAGTAGTAGTAAGAGAGCGAGTGCCCAGCGTACCAGGGGTCGAGCGGCGGGTAGTAGCGGCTGTGCACCACCGAATTGAGGACCGCGTACTCGAAGGGCTTCTCGGTGTTCGCGATCTCGGGCGTGAACGAACGCAGGTAGGCGGCGATAACGAAGGCGAGAAGGAAGACCACCTCCTCGAACAGCCAGACCCGCCAGCTCTCGGCCAGCCATCCGCGGAACGTCAATGCGCGGCGCCGGACGACCCAGACGCTGACCGCCGCCAGCACCAGCGCCACGACGACGACGCTCGCGCCGTGATTCCGGAGCGCATGGACGTGCAGCGCGTACCAGTAAAGCGCCGCGGCAAGGACGAGGCCGAACGGCTTCGAGAGCCCGTAGCCGCGCTCGGGCAGACGCTGGAACAGCAGCAGGCACAGCGGAAGAGAGGCCGCCGCGATCACCTGCGCCGCGAGATAGAACCGTATCGCCTCGTTCACCTGACCTCAGCGGGCGCCTGCAGCGGGCGGCCTCCTCCAGGATAGCGGCCGGCGCCGTTCATCCGGCCGGAACTCGGGTGACACGACCATCGTTGTGTAGGATGGAGGATAAGAGCCGCCCCGCTCGCACGGGGGGAGTGTGTCCGAAGAGCTCGAGCGACCGCAGCGTTTCGCCCAGGAGTTCACGGCCGAAGGCACTGCCAGGCCGGTTCCCGCGCCCCCGGCGCTGGGGCGTGGCCCCGCTTCCCTCGTCCACCGGCTGCGTGCGCGTGCCTCCGAGCTGACGCGCGCCGAGGCACTGGAGCTGGCGGCATACGCGCTGCTGATCATCGCGGCCGGGGTTCTCCGTTTCTGGGACCTGGGCGCCCGCGCCCTCCACCACGACGAGAGCCTGCACGCGACCTACTCCTGGTACCTGGCGACCGGCCAGGGCTACAAGCACGACCCGATGATGCACGGGCCGTTCCTCTTCCACGCCACGGCCCTCATCTTCGTGCTCTTCGGCGCCAGCGACTACACCGCGCGCGTCGTTCCCGCGCTCTTCGGCACCGGGCTGATCGTCCTGCCGTGGTTCCTGCGCGAGCGGCTGGGACGCGTCGGCGCGCTCGCGGCATCACTGATGTTCGCCGTCTCGCCGTCGCTCATGTACTACAGCCGCTTCATCCGTGACGACCCGTTTGTCGTCTTCTTCACGCTGGGGATGGTCGTCGGCATCTTCCGCTACCTGTCCGACGGCCGCGCCCGCTGGCTGTATTTCATCGCGGCGATGCTCACCCTCTCCTACTCGAGCCTGGAAACGACCTACATCCTCGTCGCCGGGATCTTGCTTGCGCTCGAGGTGTGGCTGGCCGCGGCCTTGGCCCGGTCCCTGCGCGCTGAGCACCGCTGGAGCGGTGGCACGACGCTCGCCACCGCGGTGCTCCTCTTCCCGGTCGCGTGGCTGCTCGCCATCCTCTGGCCGGGAATCGAGCGCGCGCGTACGCGCTGGCGGCTGAACACGCGGCCACGGGTTGCAGACCTGCTTCTCACGTTCGGTTTGCTGGCCGCGCCGCAGTTCGCCGCGGCCGTGGAGAAGCCGCTGCACCTGATCGGCGTCTCGATGAACGCCCGCACGAACCTCGTCGGTCACATGGTGTCCAACGAGCAGCTCTTCGGCACGCTGACGGTGCTGGTGCTGCTCATCGCCAGCCTCCAGATCGGCCTCGCCTGGGATCGCCGCCGTTTCCTGACGATGGCGGCGATCTTCTACGTGCCCTACGTGCTGCTGTACACGACGTTCTTCACCAACCCAGCGGGATTCGCGAGCGGCATCTGGGGCTCGCTGAGCTACTGGCTCACGCAGCAGACGGTCAACCGCGGCAACCAGCCGGTCTACTACTACGTGACGCTGCTGCCGATCTACGAGTTCCTGCCGCTTGCCGTCGCCCTGATCGGCGTCGTGCGGCTGGCGGCGCGCCGCCGGAGGGACGCGCTGGGCAACCTCCTGCTGGTGCTCTTCGCGGCGCTGGTAATGGCCGCGGCCGCCTTCTCGGGCAACCGCTCGGCGCCGCTCACGGTGATTCTGACGATCGCGGCGCTGGCCGCGTTGGTGGTGGCCACGCGAGATGACCCGTTCCGCCAGTTCCTGGTTTTCTGGGCGGGCGCGATGCTCTTCGGCCTTTCCGTGGCCGGTGAGAAGATGCCGTGGCTGGTCGAGCATATCGCGCTGCCGCTGGTCCTGCTGGCGGCCGCGACCGTGGGAGACACCGCCGAGCCGCTGATCCGGGCGGCGCGCGCGGCGTTCCGGCCGGCCGTGGGCGGCCTCGCCGTCACCATCCTGGCCGGCGCAGGAGCTGCCGCCGCGCTCGTCCTGGCGCCGAGTGGCAGCGAACGTTGGCTGGCGGCAGCGCTGCTCCTGCTGGTGGCGGGGGCGACGGCCGTGGCGATGCGCGCGCGCTGGCGGCTGCCCGTGGGCATGTTCCTGCTGGCGGGCCCGGCGGTGCTCGGGCTGGTCCTGACCACTCGGGCCTCGCTGATCCTATCGTTCCGCCACGGCGACATCCCCGTCGAGGCCCTGGTCTACACGCAGACCGCGCCCGACGTCCCACGGGTGATGCAGGAGATCAGGTCGGCCGCCAAGGCGAGCGGCCTGGGGCACGACCTGCCCATCACCGTGGATGCTACTGACGCGTTCACCTGGCCGTGGGCGTGGTATCT
Source organism: Chloroflexota bacterium (assembly GCA_021787985.1). Classification (GTDB taxonomy): domain Bacteria; phylum Chloroflexota; class Dehalococcoidia; order DSGV01; family DSGV01; genus JAJYLG01. The sequence goes on along the minus strand of JAJYLG010000001.1, from coordinate 114,160 downwards.
GCGTAACTACCATAACGTGTCCTACCCGGACCTGACGTCATACGTATCCGGCCAGGTCACCGGATTCCAGCCCACGCCAGTCTTGCTCGTCAACGCCAGCAATGTGGCCATCGTCAACCAGGTGCCCGGCTACTACGACAGCGGCCAACGCTATCATCATCGCTGGTGGTTCCCCGAGCAGACGTATCGCGGGCTCACCGCCGACTCGTTCCTCGCGCACCTCGGCAGCACGAAGACGTGGGAGGGCTGGTGGAACTACTGGATTGACCGCAAGGAGCCGTACCCGCTCGGCTCGGTGGACGCGTTCGCCTTCTTCCAGAAGGGCTTGCTGCAAGGGAAGACCGGCGCGGCGTCCGGCCCGACGACCTTCCCCGACGGCGGCATCCAGATCGGCAGCGGGGCCGGGGCGGCGTTCGCGCACCCGGTGGGCATGGCCACGGCCCTCAACGGCGACCTGCTGATCGCCGACTCCAGCCTCAGCCGCGTGTACCAGTTCTCGCCGTCCGGCAAGCTGGTGCGCACCATCGGCGCGGGCACCGGAGCGCTGGCCGGCCAGCTCCAGCAACCGTGGGGTGTGGCGGTGGGGCGGGACGGCAGCATCTACGTGGCCGACACGTGGAATCATCGCATCGAGAGGCTCGACGCGTCGGGTAACTACCTGGCCAGCTTCGGCTCGGGCGGGTACGCGAAGTCCCCCACCGACTATGCGCACCTGTACGGCCCGCGCGGCATCGCGGTCGCCCCGGACGGGACGATCTGGGTGACCGACACGGGCAACGAGCGCGTGCTCCACCTTTCGGCCGACCTCAAGCCTTTGGGCGCGTTCGGGACGAAGGGCTCCGGACCCGGCCAGTTCGACGAGCCAGTCGGAATCGCGGTCGGCGTTGATGGGAGCCTGTGGGTCGCCGATACTTGGAACGGGCGCATCGCCCATCTTTCGCCGTCGGGCGCGTGGCTGGGAAGCGTCCCAGTCCCGGAATGGGCGAGCGACCACGGAGTGGAGAACAAGCCGTATCTCACCATCGCCAACGGCTGGTGCTACTTCACAGTCCCGACCGCCGGTGAGGTGCGTGGTTTCCCCTTGACAGGCGACCAGCCGCAGACAGTGGTGCATCAGTTCGAGGGCGATGCGGCGGGTTTGCAAACGCCGCTCGGCGTTGCGGTCGACGCCCGGGGGCGACTGTGGTGGACCGAGGCAGGCGCCGCGCGGGCACGCGCCGTCGTGCTTCCTCACTAGGCAGCCGAGCGAAGAGACGAGGCTGATTTGCTCAAATCGCGCAGGTACTGGATCGGGCTAGGAGTCAGCGCGTTCTTCATCGCGCTGCTGCTCTGGCGTACGCCCTTCCGCGAAGTGATGAGCTCGCTGCGGCAGGCGAACTACGCCTGGGTGATCCCGGCGGTGGCCGTCTACCTGCTCTCGGTGGGCATCCGGGCGGTGCGCTGGCGCTTCCTGTTGCGCTCGATCCGCGACATCCACCCGGCCGGTCTGTTTCCGGTGATGATGATCGGCTACATGGCCAACAATGTGCTGCCGGCGCGGGCCGGTGAGGTGGTGCGGGCCTACGTGCTGGGCCACAAGTACCACGTCTCCAAGATGGCGGGGTTCGGCACCATCGCCGTCGAACGTCTCTTCGACGGCCTCACCCTGCTGGCGATGCTGTTGGGCGCGGCGCTGGTGGTAGGCGTCAACGGCGTCCTGCGCGACCTGCTGCTGGTCACCCTGCCGATCTTCGCCGTCGCGCTCTGCGTCTTCCTGTTCGTCATCGTGTCGCCGACGCGCAGCCGCACGTTCGCCTCGTTGGGCGTCCGGCTCCTGCCGCATCGCTTCCACGACGAGGGAGAGCGGCTGGCGCACTCGTTCCTGGATGGGCTCGGCGCCCTGCGAGGGTCAGGGGGCCTCGCGGCTGTCGTCCTGACCTCCGGGACCGCCTGGCTGCTTGAAGCAGTCGTGTATGCGCTGATGGGCCACGGGTTCGGCTTCCATCTCGGGTTCGCGTACTACGTGCTCGCCGTCGCTGCCGGCAACCTGGCCATCACGGCCCCGTCGTCGCAGGGCGGCGTCGGGCCGTTCGAGTTCTTCGTGCGTACGGCGATCACGTTCGGCGGCGTCGGCGCGGCGAGCGCCACCGCGTATTCGTTCGCCGCGCACTTCGTGATCCTGGGGCCCGCCACCGTCCTGGGGCTGTTCTTCCTCTGGACCACCGACCTCTCCCTCGGCTCGCTCTGGAAGCGCAGCCGCGAGAAGGAGCCGGTCGCCGAGGAGGCGGTCGCCGGCCGCTGAGCCGGCGCCTTGCATGGCGGCATTCCGATTCCACCCACGCCTGGTCGCCCCGCTTGCCGGCCGTGTGCACTTCCGACCGTCGGCCTACGCGCTGCTGCTGCGCGAGGAGCGGCTGCTCGTCTGCCGGTCGAGCATGACCGGCCGACTGGTGCTGCCGGGCGGCGGCGTGGAGCCCGGCGAGCCGCTGGCCGACGCCGTCGCACGTGAGGTGCGCGAGGAGGCCGGGATCGAGGCGACCGTCGGCGGCCTGGTGCACGTGGCCGAGTGGCCGTTCGTGCCTCCGTGGGCCAGCGACGAGCTGTGGCACGTGCTCGGCTTCTTCTTCTTCGCGACACCTCGCGCCCCGCTGCGACCACCGCGGCCCGCCGACCACGACATCGTGGAGACGCTGTGGCTCCCGCCGGCGGAGGCGGCCGAACGGCTGGAGGTGCCAGCCGCCCAGGCCGCGGTCCAGGCGCTGATCGGGCAGGTGGGAGGATGAGAGTCCAGATCGTGGGCGCGGGCGTCGCCGGGCTGTCGGCGGCCTATCGGCTGCTGCAGATGGGGCACGAGGTGGAAGTATGGGAGGCGCGCCCGGAAGTCGGCGGCCAGGTCATCACCTTCCCCACGGCGGGTGACCGGATCGAGGCCTTCTACCACCACCTGTTCACGAACGACCGCGACATCGTGGAGCTGGTCGAGGAGCTTGGTCTCGGCGGCCGCATGACGTGGCGCGAGAGCAAGCTCGGCTTCTTCTCCGGCGGTCGCATCTATCCCTTCGTCACGCCAGGCGACCTGCTGCGATTCACCCCTCTCCCGCTGCCTGACCGCGTGCGGCTGGGCCTGGCCGGGTTGTATCTGCGCTACCAGTCCGACTGGCGGCGCTACGAGAAGCTCACGGCGCGCGAGTGGATCCGGCGCCACGCCGGCGGCAAGGCGTACGACGTCGTGTGGGGACCGCTGCTGCGTGGGAAGTTCGGCCGCTACGCCGACGAGGTCGGGATGGCCTGGTACTGGGGCAAGGTGCACCTCCGCTTCGCCAGCCGCAAGGGTGGCGTCAGTCAGAAGGAGCTGCTCGGCTATCTCCTCGGCTCGTTTGCCGTCTACATCGAGGCGCTGGCCGACCGGATCCGCGACCTCGGCGGCAAGATCACCTGCGGCGCTCCGGTCGAAGGCATCGCCCAGGAAGGCGGCCGCGCGGTCGGCGTGCGCGTGGGCGGCGAGCTGCGGCGCGGCGACGCCGTGCTGCTCACCGTGCCCAACAGTGCCGTGCTGCGGCTCGCCCCCGGGCTGCCGGAGGAGTATTCCGCCATCCTGCGCTCGGTCCGCTATCAGTGGGCGACCTGCCTCATCCTCGCGCTGGACCGGCCGCTAACGAACACGTACTGGTGCAACATCGGCGACCGCGACATCCCCTTCGTCGCCTGCGTGGAGCACACCAACTTCATCGAGCCCGAGCGCTACGGCGGCCAGCACCTCGTCTACCTGTCGAACTACGTGGAGGACTCGTCGCCGTACATCCAGATGGACGAGGACGCGATCTGGGAGACGTACCTTCCCTACGTGAAGAAGCTCAATCCCGCGTTCCAGCCATCGTGGGTGACGCAACGCTGGCTGTTCAAGGACCCCGGCGGGCAGCCGCTGATCGGGCGCTTCTACAGCCGCAGCGTGCCGCCGCATCGCACGCCGATGCCCGGGCTGTGGCTGGCAAACACGACCCAGATCTATCCCGAGGACCGCGGGCAGAACTACAGCATCCGCATGGGCCAGCAGGTCGCGAAGCTGATCGACACCGCCGGCCCGTGACCGGATGTCCCTCCACGCCTGGCGGCATCGGCGTCCCGCCCTCGTTGAGCGTGTCGGAAGCCGGCGCCTATAGTGTGATGGGATGCACAAACGGAGGTTTGGCATGTCGGAAGTGGCCGCGAGCCACCCGCCGCTCGAAACGCTGCTGAGGGACGTAAAGCCGAACTCCGGCCACCTCCTCAAGGCGCTCCACCTGGTCAAGGAAGCATACGGCTACATCCCGCCCGAGTCAGTCCCGGTCGTCGCGCGCAAGCTGGGCCTGACGCCGGCGGCGGTCTTCGGCTGCATCTCGTTCTACAGCGAGCTGCCGACCACGCCTCCGCCGAAGGTGGAGGTGAGCTGGTGCTCGGGTCCGGCGTGCCGCCTCTCCGGCGGCGACGAGATCCGCCGCATCTTCGAGGCGGTACTCGGCGTGCCCATGGAGGGCGCGACACCGGACGGGCGCGTGGGCTTGCACGTGGCGCAGTGCGACGGCTCGTGCTGCGCTGCGCCGATGGTCTGGATTAACGGGCGGGTGCACGGACCGCTGACGCTGGCCGACGCCGTGCGCATCGCGCGCGGGTTGCGCGATGGCACCTTCGAGGTTCGAGAGGAGTGGGGTCATGGCGAGCTTCGCTGAGCTGCAGGCGGCGGCCCGCGAGCAGTGGACAGCATGGGTGAACCCGCCGCGGCCACAGCTCCGCGTCGGGCTGACCACCTGCGGCAAGGCGGCGGGCGCCCTGGACACCTACGCCGCGCTCAACGAAGCGATCGTCGAACAGGCCGCTGGCGTGGACCTCGTCCGCACCGCCTGCCTCGGCCTCTGTTACTCGGAGCCGAACGTCACCGTCGTCTTCCCCGATGGGACAGCCGTCCTCCACGGTCCGGTCCGCCCAGCCAACGTGCCTGACCTGCTGCAGGCCATCCGCGGGGGACGGCCTCTCGAGCGGCTGGCCGTCGCGGCCCTGTCCGGCGCGACCACGGAGATCGAGCCGGTCGATTCGCTCGACATCTGGAAGATCCAGGTCCGGCGCCTCATGGAGCGCTGCGGCCTGCAGGACCCGGAGTCCATCGATCACTACCTCGCGACCGGTGGCTACGAGGGCCTGGTGCGGGCTCTGGGCATGAAGGCCGAGGAGATCATCCAGGAGACGCTCGACAGCGGCCTGTGGGGCCGCGGGGGAGCGGCGTTCCCCACCGGTCGCAAGTGGGACTTCCTGCGTACGGCGCGCGGCGAGCCGAAGTTCCTGGTCTGCAACGCCGACGAGGGCGACCCCGGCGCGTTCGTCAACCGCACGCTCATGGAGGGCGACCCGCACGGCATCATCGAGGGCATGATTATCGCCGCGCGGGCGACCGGTGCCATCCGCGGCTACATCTATATCCGCGACGAGTACCCCCTGGACGTCTATCGCATGGAGCGTGCCGTCGAGCAGGCGCGCGAGCGTGGGCTGTTGGGCGAGAACATCCTGGGCAGCGGCACGAGCCTTGACCTGGTCGTCGTGCGCGGCGCCGGCTCCTACCTGTGTGGCGAGGAGACGGGGCTCATCTCCTCCATCCAGGACTCGCGCGGCATGCCACGCATCCGCCCGCCGTTCCCGGCCCAGTCCGGCCTCTTCCACAAGCCGACCAACGTCAACAACGTCGAGAGCTACGCCAACGTCCCGTTGATCCTGCGGCACGGCGTCGCCTGGTACCGCGAGCAGGGGACGCAGCGCAACGCCGGGACGAAGATGTTCAGCCTGTCCGGGCGGTTGCAGCGGGTGTGCGTGGTGGAGGTCCCCTTCGGCTTCAACACGCTCGAGCTGCTGAACGTCGCCGGCGGTGGCCCGCTCCCGGGCCACCAGTTCAAAGGGTTGCAGTCGGGCGGCCCACTCGGCGGACTGCTGCCCGCCAGCGAGATCAGCATCCCGCTCGAGCCGGAGCCGTACCGCGAACGCGACGTGCTGATGGGCTCCGGCGGCCTGATCGCCCTCGACGACACGAACTGCATCGTCGATCTGTGCCAGTGGGTCGAATGGTTCGCCGAGGACGAGTCCTGCTCGCGCTGCACCACGTGCCGGATCGGCACACAGCGGCTGGTCGAGATCCTGCGCCGTTTCCAGTCCGGCGAGGGGCGTGTGAGCGACCTCGAACGCATCCCGCTGCTGGCCGACACCCTGCGCTGGTCGAACTGCGTCCACGGCCAGGCCGCGCCCACGGCCGTCCGCAACGCGCTCCGTTACTTCCGCGAGGAGCTACTGGACCACATCCAGCGCAAGCGCTGCGAGGCCGGCGTCTGCCGCGGCCTGATCCGCTTCGAGGTCAGCCCGGCGCACGCGCGAGACCGGGAGGTGGAGGGCGCCGCCGCGGCCTGCCCTGTCGACGCCTTCCGCCAGTCCGAGCAAGGCTGGCGGATCGACCAGGCGGCGTGCATCCGCTGCGGCGTCTGCCACGAAGTGGCCCACGAGGGGGTGCGGAAGTTGGCGGCCTTCCCCGAGACTCTGCCGGCGGGCACCGCGGCCACCCCGCCCGGCCAGGTCGCCGCCGCGGCCGGCCGCTGACCCAGCGGCGAGTCGCGGGTCGAGCGCCGACCGGGCGGCACGGCATAATCACCCCGTGACACCCATTCGCCGCCAGTACCTGGCGATCAAGCGCCAGTATCCAGACGTCATCGTCTTCTTCCGCCTCGGCGATTTCTACGAGACGTTCGACGACGACGCCCGCGTGTGTGCCGAGATCCTCCAGATCACGCTCACAACGCGCAACTTCGGGCGCGATGGTCGCGTGCCCATGGCCGGCATCCCGTTCCACGCCGCCGAGGGCCACCTGGCGCGACTGGTCGCGGCCGGCCATCGCGTCGCCATCGTGGAGCAGGTCGATGAGAACGCCGCCGCCGGGCTGATGGAGCGCCGCGTCACCCGTGTCGTTTCGGCGGGGACGCTAGTCGAGGAGCGCCTGCTGCCGAGCGAGGCGAACAACTTCCTGCTGGCGGTCGCTCGCGACGGGGACACCATCGGGCTCGCCGCGGCCGATGTGTCCACGGGGGAGTGCCTCGCCGGCGCGCTGGGAGAGGCGCAGGCCGCCGCCGAGATCGCCCGCCTGCAGCCGGCCGAGGTGCTCGTCGCGCAAGGCGCCGAGCCGCCGGCGCTGCCACGGGGCACGCGGATCACGTCCTGGGCCGCCGCGCGTTTCAGCGCGCTTCCAGAGGCGCGCGATGCGGAGGGCGAGGCGCTGCCCGAGGTCGCCGGTCGCGCCCTGGCGGCCCTGCGCGACTACCTCGCAGCGAGCCTCCCGCAGGTAGCGAACGCGCTCGGCCCGCCGCGGCCGCTGGGCATGGCCGGCACCTGCCGCGTCTCGGCCACCGCGCTGCGCCATCTGGCCGTGCTGCCCACTCCGGGGGCGCCGCGGGGCGGGATGACGAGCCTGTTCGATGTGCTGGACCTGACGCAGACCCCGATGGGCGGCCGGCTGCTGCGCGAGTGGCTGACGCGGCCGCTCGCGGAACCGCCAGCGATCAACCGGCGTCTCGACAGCGTCGGTTCGCTGACGACGGATGGGTCGCTGCGCTCAGCCCTGCGAGCGGGACTGGCCCGCATGGGCGACTTGGGGCGGCTCGCGACGCGTGTCTCGGCCGGCCTCGCCCAGCCGCGCGAGCTCGTGACGCTGCGGCTCGCGCTCCACCAGGCCGCGGACGCCCTCACGGCCTTGGCGTCCCACGCCGACCGGCTGCCGGCGTGGGAGCCGCCACCGCCCATCGACGACCTGCTGGCCGCGCTCGACTCCGCATTGGTGGACGACCCGCCCAAAGGCGGGGACGCGGTCGAGGTGGTGCGCCCGGGACACTCGGCGGCGCTGGACGAGGTCCGGCGGCTGGCGGCAGATTCCCGCTCCGTGCTGGCCGAGATCGAGGCCCGCGCCCGCAGCGAAAGCGGCATCCGTTCGCTGCGGCTGGGCTACAACCGCGTGTTCGGCTACTACCTGGAGGTCTCGCACGCCAATCGGGCGCTCGTGCCCGAGACCTGGACACGCCGCCAGACGCTGGTGAACGCGGAGCGCTACGTCACGCCCGAGCTGAAGGAGATCGAGGAGCGGATTCTCGGGGCGCAGGCGCGATCCGAGGAGCTCGCCGAGGCGATCGTGCGCGAGCTCGCCGGTCGCGTGGCGCGGCAGCAGGAACGGTTGCGCGCCCTGGCGACGTCGGTCGCCATCGCCGACGTGTTGTCCGCCCTCGCCGAGGCCGCCGCGCGCTACGACTACCGGCGACCCGCGGTCGACGATGCGGCCCGGCTGCGGATCGTCGCCGGCCGCCACCCGCTGGTCGAACGCGCGCTGCCCGAGGGAACGTTCGTGCCAAACGACTGTCTGCTCGACATCGAGGGACCGCAGATCGCCGTCGTCACCGGGCCGAATATGGCCGGCAAGAGCACCTACCTGCGGCAGTGCGCCCTGATCGTGCTGATGGCGCAGACGGGCAGCTTCGTGCCGGCCGCCGAGGCGCTTATCGGCGTGGCCGACCGCATCTTCACCCGGGTGGGCGCGCAGGACGACCTCGTCGGCGGGGCGAGCACCTTCATGGTGGAGATGCTGGAGACGGCCGCCATCCTGCGCGACGCCACCCCGCGGTCGTTGGTCGTCCTCGACGAGGTGGGACGCGGGACCAGCACCTACGACGGCATCAGCATCGCGCGCGCCGTGGTGGAGTACCTGCACAATCATTCGCGCCACGCCGCGCGTACGCTCTTCGCCACCCACTATCACGAGCTGGCCGGGCTGGCGGACGAGCTTCCGCGGGTCACCAATCTGACGATGGCCGTGGCGGAGCAGGACGGCGCCGTCGTCTTCCTGCGCCAGGTCATCCCCGGCGCGGCTGACCGCTCTTACGGTATCCACGTCGCGGAGCTGGCGGGCTTGCCACGGCCGGTGGTAGAGCGCGCCCGGGAGGTGCTGCGCGTGCTGGAGGAGCAGGGACGTGGGCCGCGCCGCCGCCAGCCCGTGGTACAGATGCGGCTGTTCGAGCCGGATTCCCCGCTGGTGCGCGAGCTGCGCGAGCTCGACGTCGACGCGATCACTCCGCTGGAGGCGATCACCCGGCTGTACGAGCTGCGGACGCGTGCCCGGGCGGAGGGCGGTCCGAGCTAGGGCTGGTGCGCGACGCCGCCTGCTTGCCCGAACCCTGCAGCGGGCGGCACCGCCACCACTGCCGCGGCTGCGTCGATGACGCCCGCTCCGGCCCAACCCGGCGCGTCCCCGGCGACGTAGGATTGCGCGGTCTGGCGAAGGATGCGCACCACGTCCGCCGGCCGCAGCGTCGGGTTGCGCGCCAGCATGAGGGCAACGACACCGGAGACGACGGCCGCCGCGGGCGACGTGCCGAAGTAAAGGCCGGGGAAGGGCGTCGGGCACGGCCCGACCAAGGCACAGAGTACCGGCTTGCCGGTCGCGGGGTCGTACTGCATCCACTGGCCGAGCACGCCCACACCCGGCGCGGCGATGTCGATATGGCCCGCGGCGGGGCTCTTCCATTCGACCGAGCGACCGTCCGGCTGCAGGCGCGTCCAATCGCCGCGGACGATGCTCCCATCCTCCATGACACGGGCGGCACCGACGGAGACCACCCCCGGGTACGCTGCCGGGAGCATGGTCGTCGGGCAGTTGCTGGCGCCGTCCGGAAGACCGGTGGTGTACTGGCCGGCGGAGGCGACCACGACGATCCCGCGCGCCAGCGCGCGTTCCACCGCGGCGCGCAGCGGGTCGGCGGTCGCGTCGTAGCCCGCCGGCGGGCAGAAGCCGAGGCTCAGGTTGATTACCCGCGATCCCCGGTCCATCGCGTACTGGACGCCGGCGGCGATGTCGTCGACGTTCCCCTCGGCGTGGCAGTCCAGTACCTTGACCGCCAGCACGCTGGTACGCCACGCCACCCCGACAAAGCTCGGATCGCCCTGGTGCCAGTCCTGTGGTCCCGCGGCGACGACGGAGGCCATCGCCGTCCCGTGGTTGGGGCTGCGGTAGTCGTCATCGAACACGTCGTTGTTCGGGGTCGATGCGTACGGGTCCACGCGGCCGAAGTAGCTGTCCTGGACCGGGCACCCGACTCCGACGCCGGTCGCGGTGCTAGGGTGGACGAAGTTGCAGCCATCGACATCGTACGCGCAGCCGCTGCCATCGTTGTCGTTCCCGAGCGCCCCCGCCAGCTCGACGTAGTTCTTGTAGTCATGCTGCGCGACCGAGGGCAGCCGGTAGTTAACCCCCGTGTCGACGACGGCGACCACCACGCTGGGCGAGCCCGTCCCCTGTGCCCACGCGTCCCGCAGATGGATCGCGTCCATGTAGAGGCTCTCGTACGGCTGCCAGAAGAGGACCGCGGGCGGTGGCACGGTCAGCGCGTGTGCCACGTAGAGCGGCGAGACCGAGGCGACGCCCGGGTCCTGCCGCAGCAGATCGAGCGCGGCCGCGGCCGAAGCGGGGTCGGCGAAACGGTAGCGCACGACCCCGATGCTCTGCTCGCGCGCCTCGACCACGCCGCCGACTGCCTGGACGGTCATCGCCGCCGCCAGACGGTGGGCCGCTGCCGGCGCGAGCTGCACCAGCAAGGCGGTCGGGGCGTCGTCCGCCGTGGCGGGAGATGCAGCGGTCGAGGAGGGAGACGGAGGAGCGGCGACAGTCGGACGGCGACTGGAGAGGGCGAGCGGCACGGCCAGCAGGATCACCAGCAGCACGACTCGCAATGCAGATCTCATCCCGGTCCGCCTCCGTGCCATTCTCGCATACGGTTCCCGAAGGATGAAACGTGTCGCCCCGCTCGCGAGTTCCACGCGGTCCGCGCCGGCGTGAGGGCGAAGGTGCGTGGCCGCAGCCGCGCACCCTTGGTGGATGGAGGCCGTTGCGGTACGGTTGGCACCAGGCGGCAGATCGCGCGTTTTCTCGCAGACACGCCCACACGAACCGCACAGCGCCGTTGAGCAGGCGCCGCGATCCCCCGAGCGCCGTCGAAGGCCCCAGTGGGCCAAGGAGGTGACACGATGGCCGATTTCCGACTGACAGCGCAGCAGCTCGCATTGAGGGAACGAGTGCGGGAGTTCGTCCGGCAGGAGATCTCGCCGAGGCTGCAGGAAGTCGACGCCGACTACCGCGAAGGCCGGATTGCACACGAGATCATCCGTGCGGCGGCCGGAGCCGGGATCCTGGCGCTGCCGGTGCCCGAGGCGTACGGGGGAGCAGGGGGCAACAACCTCGACTGCGCCGTGGTGCTGGAAGAGCTGGCGGCCGGCGATGGCGGCATCGCCACGGCGATCGGTGCTTCGTGGTTCGGGCAGACGCCGATCCTCATGGCGGCGCGGCGCGAGCGCCGGGAGGAGTGGCTGCGACGCTGCGCCGAGCCTGAGCCGTATCTGGTATGCATGGCGATGACCGAACCGGCAGGCGGCGGCGCGATCGAGGATCCGAAGCAGGCGATGCGTACCGTCCAAACGCGGGTCCGGGCCGACGGTGACGAGCTGGTTATCACCGGGACCAAGTTATGGCCATCGAACTTCGACGTGGCCTCGCTCTACACGGTGGTGGCGACCACCGACGCGCAGGCGGGCGCCAAAGGCTCGTGCCTGGTCGTGGTCGAGCGAGAGTCGCTGGGGCTGAGCGTCGGCCCGGCAGTCCACAAGATGGGCATGAACGCCGATCGAAACGGCGAGATCATCTTCGACATGGTCAGGGTGCCGCGCGACCATCTGCTGGGCGAGGTCGGCGACGGGTTGCGGCTACTGCAGCGGACGCTGGCCTACAACCGGGTTGGCGCCGCGGCGATCTCCATCGGCATGGCGCGGGGCGCGCTGGAGCGAGCGGTGGCCTGGCTGCGCGAGCGTTCCGTGGGGACCGAGGTCCTGAGCGATCATCCGGTAGTCCGTTACCTGCTGGGCGATGCCGCCGTCAAGCTGGACGCGGCAAGGCTGCTGGCCTGGCGTGCGGCCTGGCACAACAGTCAGCCGGGCCAGCACAGCCTGTACTGGGCATCGATGGCCAAGGTGTACGCGAGCGATGTGGCGATGGAGGTCACGACGCGGGCGGTCCAGCTCATGGGCTCGCTGGGGTACAGCCGCGAGGTCGGTGTGGAGAAGCACATGCGCGACGCCAAGATCGTCCAGATTTACATCGGGCCGAACGAGCTGGTTCAGCAGGAAGTGGGCGAGCAGTTCGTGGCTGACGGCGGGTCGATGTTCTATTGACGCGGGACGTAGAAACGATTCTCGCGCCACTCTCCGCCTCCGCTCCGGGGGCCGGGCAGAAGACCTGGGCGCGTGTCCCCAGCTCGCGCCGTGAGGCTGCTGGCCGGGCCAAGCATGCAGGGGACACCGCGACGGATGGGGCTCCGCGCCCGCGTTGCCGGATCGCCGCCGTACCCCTTGCCACAACAGTAATAGCAGATTGTAAAACGCCGGCGGCACGCATATAGTACGGGCGCACACCACATCGGGGCCGCGGCCCGCGCGTCGATCCTTCCGAAAGGAGCTGTGACGGGGACATCATGAAGCTGCACCTCTTGGACCTCGGTCAGATCACGGCCGACGAAGGGTGGTTCCTGGAAGCAAGCGGGGCGAGCACGTACTCGCAACCGGCGCCGCCGCGCGTCCGGCGGCAACTGCAAATGATCGGTGCCGTCATCGAGCATCCAAGAGCGGGGCCGATCCTCTTCGAGGTCGGCGGGGCGCCGAACGCTCGAGAGCTGTGGCCGGAGCCGGTCTTCGAAGCCTTTGCGGTCACCGGCTACGCGCGGGAGAACCGGCTCGAGGTGGCACTCGGCGAGGCGGGCTACGAGCTGAAGGACATCAAGGCCGTCATCATCGGCCACATGCACCTCGATCACGCCGGGGGGCTCGAGTTCTTCCGCGGCAGAGATGTGCCCGTCTACGTACACGAGGCAGAGCTAAAGAACGCGTTCTACTCGGTCGCCACCAAGGAGGACTTCGGAGCGTACCTGCCGCACTACCTCGACTTCTCGTTCAACTGGCAGGGCGTGAGCGGCGACCAGCTCGAGCCCTGGAGCGGTATCACGTTCTATCGCACTCCGGGTCACACCCCCGGCCTGATGACGATGCGCGTCGACCTGCCGAACGCGGGCACGTTCATCTTCACCAGCGACCTGATCCTGTTGAAGGAGAACTACGAGCAGTCGCGGCCGCAGGGCTGGCTGCTGCGCGACCACCGCGCCTGGTGGGGCAGCCTGAAGTTCGTGCGGGCGATGGCTGAGCGCACTGACGCCCACCTCGTGTTCGGACACGACCCGGACGTGTTCGCGGAGCTGCGCAAGGAAAAGTTCTACGATTGACGGTCCGTCGCCTCTTGCCCTTCCCCTCTGAGCCCGTTCGGACGAGCGAGGGGGCGGAAGCGCGGCGTGTCGTCGAAGCACCGCCGGCGCGGCTGCCTCGTCGGCCGGTGACGTCGCAGGTGGCCGGTTCCGGCCGCAACGGCAGGTCGTGTAGAATCGCGGAGACCGCACGCAGGATCACCGCGATGCCCATTCAGCGCCTGCCGCCCGAGGTCTCCCGCCAGATCGCCGCCGGGGAAGTCGTCGAGCGGCCTGCTTCGGTGGCGAAAGAGCTCGTCGAGAACTCGCTCGACGCGGGGGCTCGGCGCGTCACCGTCGAGATGCAGCGCGGCGGTGCGGAACGATTGCGCGTCGTCGATGACGGCTGCGGCATCCCCGAGGGCGAGCTGGAGCTCGCGTTCGCCCGCCACGCGACCAGCAAATTATCCACGATCGAGGACCTGGCGCGCGTCGCCACGCTCGGCTTCCGCGGCGAGGCGCTCGCCGCCATCGCCGCCGCCGCCGAGGTGCGCTGCTCCTCCCGGCCAGCCGAGCAGCTCGCAGCGGCGTGGATCCGGATAGCTGGCGGCGAGCTGCTCGGCCGAGGGCGCGAGGGCAAGCCACACGGCACCGATATCGGAATGACGCGCCTCTTCCACGCGCAGCCGGCGCGCCGCAAGTTCCTGCGCTCGGCCGGGGCCGAGGCGGCCGCGGTCGCGGGCGTGGTCACCCGGCTGGCGCTGTCCCGCCCGGACGTGCGCTTCACGCTGACGTCCGATGGCCGCCTGCTGTTGCGCACGGACGGCAGCGGCGAGCTGCGCGACGTCTGTCGCGCGCTCTACGGCTCGGCCGCCGACCACCTGCTGCCGGTGGAGTTCGAAGCCCCCGGCGTGCGCGTGACCGGGCTGGTGTCGCCGCCGGGCACCTGGCGCGGCTCCCGCGGCGCCATGACCGTCTTTGTCAACGGCCGCTGGGTCAGCAGCCGCGCGCCACTCTTCGCGATCGAGCGCGCATACCAGGACGGGCTACCCACGGGGCAGCACCCGCTGGCCGTGCTCGACGTGCGCCTCGCACCCGAGGAAGTGGACGTCAACGTGCACCCCGCGAAGACGGACGTGCGCTTCCGCGACGAGCGCGTCGTGCTGTCCGCCCTGACGGCGGCAGCGCACTCCGCCATCAGCAGATCCGCCCCGGTGCCGGCGGCCGGCGCCCTTCTCTCGGGCGGAGCGCAGACCTTCGAGGGCGACGATGCGGCGCCGCTGCGGCTCGTTTCTCCTCCGTGGGCGCCGCGACTGCCGCTCGAAGAGCCGGCGGTCCCCCAGCTTCCGGCGGACGCCCGGTCACCGGGGGAGGCAGCCGCGCCCCCCGCCTCCGCGGGGCCGCCGCCGGCACGGTCCGCCAACGGCGCCGGCGACGCGCCAGTCGCCGGTCCGGCCCTGCCGCCGCTGCGCATCGTCGGCCAGGTTGGCGCCACCTACATCGTCGCCGAGGGCCCGGAAGGGATGTTCCTCATCGACCAGCACGCCGCCCACGAGCGGGTGCTGTACGAGCGCTTCTGCGCCAGGCCGGAGGGAGAGGATCTGCAGCCGTTACTGGTGCCGCAGGTTTGCCAGCTCTCGCCCGGCGCGTCGGCCGCGCTGGTTGCCGATAGGCGTGTGCTGGAGACTGTCGGCGTACAGGCCGACCCCCTCGACGGCGGCGCCTGGTTGGTGCGGGCGGTGCCCGCGCCGCTGGTCAAGCGAGACCTGTCGCAGCTCCTCAGCGAGCTGGGGGCGCTGGCGGCCGAGGAGCCCGACCTGCCACGCAGGCGCGACCGCTCGCTGATGACCGCCGCCTGTCACGCATCAGTGCGGGCGGGCATGTCGCTCTCGCTTGACGAGATGCGCGAGATCGTGCTGGCGCTGGAGTCGTGCCGGCAGCCGCGCACCTGCCCGCACGGGCGACCGACCGTCGTCCATGTGCCGGCGACCGCGCTGGAGCGTGAGTTCCGCCGCCGCTAGTCCTGGCGCCGACGCAGCGCCTGGAGGCGCGCCAGCTCGGCGATCGTGCGGGCCGCCCGCGGAATGCCGACAAAGGTAGGGAACCCGTCGGCCGAGACGCGCTGGATGGCATCGATGGTGTGCGCCGCGCCCTCGGCCGTAACTGGGGAGTCGACCGCCACCAGAATCGGCTTGCCGCCGACGCGTGAGCGCGCGTCGCGGAGATTGGCGGCGGTGTCCGCGATCCGCTGGACATAGTCTTCCGGCCGGATCGCCGGTCCCCATCCGAAGGAGACGTGGAAGAGGATCGTGTGCACCGATTCGGGCCGAGCAGCCAGCTCGAAGGTGCGCAGGAAACCGTCGGCTTGGAACAGCGCCGTGCTGTCGATCGGGTTGCGCACGGATGTCCCCGCGAGGGGGGTGAAGGTATGGAGCTCGTCCTGGATCTCCTGCGGCATGACGGGCAGATCGAGGCCGGCTGCGTCGACCTCGTCGGCCGCGAGCACCGAGGTGCCTCCCCCCATACCGACCACGGCGACCCCCCGCCCGGCAGGCCGCGCTTCGAATTGCACGGCCACCGCGAGGTCCACCAACTCGTCCAGCTCCTCGACCCGCAGCGCGCCTGCCTGGCGGCAGGCCGCGTCGAAGACCTGCAACGAGCCGGCGAGGCTGCCGGTATGCGATCGCGCGGCGCGGGCGCCGGCTTCGCCGCGACCACCCTTGAGGATGACGACGGGCACCCGCTCGGCGCAGGCCCGTACGGCACGCAGGAACCGCCGCCCGTCCCGCACACCCTCGATGTAGGCGAAGACGGCCCGAGTGTCGGCGTCCGTCGCCAGGTACTCGAAGAAGTCGGACTCGGTGAGCTGAGCACCGTTGCCGTATGAGATCACCTTGGAGAAGCGGACGCCACGCGCTCCGGCGTAGCGCACGAACCCGCCCGCATTGGCTCCGCTCTGACTGACCATCGCCACGTGCCCGGGCTCGGTCGGCAGGTCTCGCATGAACGAAAGCCCCGATTGCGGAACGTACAGGCCCATGCAGTTCGGACCGATCACCCGGATCCCGGCCGCGGTCAGCTTCTCCAGCACCTCACGTTCCAGCTCCTCGCGTTCCTCCTCGCCGGTCTCGCTGAAGCCGGCCGTGAAGAAATGGATGGCCTTCACGTCCTTGGCGATGGCCTCATCGACGAGCATCGGCACGGCCGCCGCCGGGATGCTGGAGATGACATAGTCCACCGGCCCCGGGATCTCGCGCAGCGAGGCATAGACGGTCAGTCCGCGGAACTCCCCGCCACGCGGATGCACCGGATAGAGACGCTCACGCGGGAAGCCCATGCCCAGCAGCGAATCGACGAACGCGCCGCCACCCATCCCGCCGCTCTTCTCAGACACGCCGACCACGGCCACGGAACGCGGATGGAAGATGGGCTCGAGTGGGTGAGGCTCAGTATCTGAGAACAACCGTTCGTTCCTCCTCGGAGTCCACGGTCGAGGGTATCATGTGGCGCTCTCTGGGGCCGCTCCCGCGCTCATACCCGGATCGGCGCTGAGGCAGCCCGCGACGATGCGCGCCACATCCCGGCTATGCCAGTAGCCGGAGTGGGCCGACACCAGGTTGCCGGTGCGAACGGGACGATCCTCGAGCCCGGGCAGCTCGGGGTAAAGGGGCCGGATCGGCCAGGCGACGAGGTCCTGCGGGTCGAGGCAGTTGACCCAGCGGCCGCCCGGTCGCGTCCGCACGGGGCGGTCACGGTAGTGGTCGTACGCGGGCCCGCGCAGGAGCGAGAAAAGGGCGATCGGCGCGCCGAGCGTGACCAGGCTGCCGAGCTCGAGGCCCTCGCTGTGCTCACGCATCTCACCGGTCTGCGCGAAGCGGTAGGCGACGTCGAACGCGATCACGGCGCCGAGCGAGTAGGCGATGAGCGTGACATAACTCGCCACACCCGGCTCCTCGCGGTCACAGCGGTCGCGGATCGCGGTGATCGCGCTGGCCAGACCGGCGCGGATGCGCTCCCCGTCGGTCGGAGAGAGATACACGAGGATGTCGCCGAGCTGCTTGATGAGAGACCGCCGCGTCTCACCCATGCGGCCGACACCCAGGATCCCCTCGATGAGCTCCCAGAGCAGCAGTCGCGGCGGGCGGTCCTCAGCCAGATCCGGATAGAGCGCTTGGAGCAGCCCAAGCTCTCGCTCCTCTCCGATCGCGCTCCAGACGTACTCGCTCCAGTCGAGCAAGTCCACATCCGGATGTCGCGCCCCCCACTCGCGAGCGCGCGGGTCGCGCGCCAGGAGTCGGCGGACGCGCACGCGCAGGCCATCGGAGAAGCCGGGCCGTGCGCCGCCGATGCCGTGCACGCAGAGCACGTGGAGTCTTCGCCGTGCCATGGCGGCAGCATAGCCCGGCAGTCACGTGGCGGCACGCCCGCCTGTCAGGCGAACGCGGGACGGCTTTGGGAGCAGATCAGGCGGGCTGCCCGGCCGCTGGCGGCGGGAGCGCAGGCGGCGCGCGGGAAACGAACGCCCGTCCTGACGGACGGGCGGTCTGATCGAGATGGTGGAGACGCGGGGGAATTGAACCCCCGGTCCAGTGAGCGTACGCCCCGGGCATCCACAGGCTTCTGCGGCACTTTGTTTGAGCCCCTCGGGCCGCTACCGCCGGCGTCCCTTCGGGGCGGGCTGACTGATCTTTCGCGCGCGTCGTCAGCGAGCGCTGCGCGGCATCCCGGCATTGCGTCGCCCGTTCACCACCCACCGGGACGAGGCGGTGGCGGACGGCTGCCTAGCTCTTAGGCAGCGAGGGCGAGTTGTGGTTCGCCAGTTACTTGTTTGCCACCTGATTTACGAGGTTGATGGCACCTCGGCCTGCAACCCGAGCACGCCGGCCCCTGTCGAGCCCTTTCGTCCCCGTGACTGCATCTTACCACACGAAGGGCCTGGCTGCTGGCCAGCCGACGCGACCGGGACCGCGCACCGGCGGCCGCCATCAGAGTCGCGCTCCGCCCACACGGGCGCGGGGTCGGCCGCCCGCATGGGTCTCCTACCAGCGAACGTGACGCCACGCGCACCGAATTCCTGAGCGTCGGACTCGTGCTTGGAGCCCGCGAAGACATCCACCTGGCGGCCCCAGCGCACGTCGATGAACCCGGCGTGCTTGAGGACCCAGTCCCACTCTGCTTCCAGCAGAGCCCCGGCGATTCAGCCGGACCACAGGTCGATGTCGTCCTTCGCGTCCTGTGGCACCTCCTGGTGCACGACCAGGTCGCCGATCTGGAAACGCCCGCCTGGCCGCAGCACACGGCGGACCTCGCGCATGGCCGCGAGCTTGTCCGGGCACAGATTCATGACGCCGTTGCTGATGACAACGTCGGCCGATTGACTGGGCACCGGCAGCTCCTCCGCAACGCCGTGGCGTACCTCGACGTTGCGGAGGTTGAGGACCAGGGCGCCCGCGGCGGCCTTGTCGAGCATGGCGGGGGTCATGTCCACGGCAATGACTCGGCCCCGTGGCCCGACCTGCCCAGCCGCCAACAAGGTGTCGAACCCGGCGCCGCACCCGATGTCGACGACCACCTCGCCTTCCGCCAGCCGTCCGAAGGCGAACGGGTTGCCCGTGCCGGCGAAGGACTCCGCCACGGCGGACGGCAGCCGGTCCAGGTCCGCCTCGTCGTAGCCGAGCATCCTGGCGAGCGGCCGGCCCGTGTGGAAATGGAAGCCCGTCTGCGGTTCGAGGGCCACCACCGTGTACTTGTCCCGGATCTGAGACCGAAGCGCGTCGCGGTCGACCAGCGCCGCCTGGAGTCGTCCTCTCATCCCGCTCGCCTCCCGATTCTCGACGTCCTGCCCTGGCCCGCGCCGGCCTACCGCAGTTCGATCGACACCGGCACAGGATTGCGGATGATATCCAGCACCGGTGAGGTGCGTTGAACGTACTCGCATAGCTCTTCGAGCTTCTCGCGAGGTGCATCTGCCTTCACGCGGTAGGTGAGCCGGATCCCGCCGAACCCCGGCCGGACCGTCTCCGACAGGCCCAGGAAGCCCCGCAGGTCCGCATCGCCCTCCAGGTCGAAGTCCAGCGACTCGATCTTGACGCCCTGCGCCGCGGCGTTGTAGACGTAGCCCACTGTCAGGCAGGAGGCGAGGGCCGCCAGCACCGTCTCCACCGCGTTGGGAGCCGTGTCCGTGCCCAGGAGCAGCGGCGGCTCGTCCCCACCGACCTCGAACGGCCGCGAACGCGAGCTGTCCTCTTGGCCGGCGCCATAGAAACCCTGAATCCTGGTAGCGGAGCGTGCGCCGCCTTGCCACTCGCTGTGTGCCCGGAACTGGAACCGCGCCAGCTCCGGGTCCTGGCGGATGGCCTCAATCGTCTGCATGAGCTGATCGATGTTGATGCCGTTGCGGTTGATGGTTGTCGTCATCGCTGTCCTCCCCGTTGCGCGAGTGCTTATGATCAAGCGTCTTCATTACGCCTCGCCGCCCGACCGCGCGAGTAGCGTCGGCGAGACACTTGAGGTGTCATCTTTACGACAGCCGTGGCACGATGCGCCGTTGCAGGGCGTCCGGACGGACGAGGACGATGCGGCGGTGGCGTCGTCGTAAGAGTCCCAGGTGTTCCCACTGGGCGAGCGCGCGATTGACGCTTTGGCGCGACGCCCCCACCAGCTCCCCTATCTCCCTCTGGCTGAGCGGCAGCTCGAACGCCACTCCCTCGGCCACCGCCTCGCCGTTCCGCTCCGCCAGCTCGAGCAGGCACTTGGCCAGTCGTCCGGGCAGATCAAGGGAGATGACCTCGGCGAAACGCTGGTTCATCTGGCGCAGCCGAGCCGCCAAGGCGCCGCAGACCGCGACGGCAGCCTCGGGCGAGGCCCCGAAGAAGGCGAGGAAGCTCTGGTGGTCAAGCGTGCAGGCACGCGTGTCTGCCAGGGCGATCACGGTGGCCGATCTGGGTTGACCGTCGATCAACGCCAGCTCGCCGAAGAAGTCGCCGGCGCCCATGATTGCGAGCAGCGCTTCCTCTCCCGTCTCCGACAGAAGGGAGACCTTCACGCTTCCGCGCTCAATGATGTAGAGGCAGCCGCCGGGGTCTCCCTGGTGAAAGACCACCTGGCCCCGCCGATAGAGGCGCGGGACCAGCCGCCGCGCGATCTCCTCCAGCTCGGGCGGACGCAGCCCCGCGAACAGGGGGACCCGCAGCAGCGGCGTGACCGGGGCCATCAAGTGCCTTCCGGAAACACGAGGGCCGTTACCCGCACTGGCTCAGCTCGACCCTTGACGGCCACGACTCGCCCCGCGGCGTGGTCCGGCTGCTTCGCCAGCATCCCTGTGGTTGCCTCGGTAACGAGCACCTCGCCAGGTCCTGCCTGCTCCTGAAGGTGGGCGCCCAGATTGACCACGTCGCCGATGGCCGTGAAGTCCTTGAACTCGCGAGAGCCCAGGTTGCCCACCAGAGCCACGCCGCTGTTGATGGCGATGCCGATCCGGAGGCGCGGCTCTCCCCCGCGGGGAAACAACTCCGTCATCGCCGTCTGTATCTCGACCGCGGCCTCGACGGCCTGGTCTGCGTGGTCCGGCCGCACAATCGGGGCACCGAACACGGCCATGAGCTGGTCTCCCATGAGCTTGTCGATACAGGCATCGTGGGCCAGCAATACGTCGGTGGCGGCTTGGAAAAAGCGGTTGAGCACCCGGACCACTTCTTCAGCCGGGTAGCTCTCGACGAGGGCGGAAAAGCCGCGGCAGTCAGCGAAGAGCACGCTGACTGTGCGCCGCTGCCCCTGACCCAGGGGCGTAAGTTCGTTTCACGTTGTGCAGATGTTGGGATTCTTACGGAAGCGCGTCACGCGACGGAACACTCGGTTGACCCAACCGCCTGGACCTTCGAACGGTGTAGCGCAAAGCCGACAGCGCGACGCAGGGCGCATCCGACGTCCCCTCCGAGCAGCGCCGTCTGGCACGCGCTCGGACAGAGAGAATCATACGAAACGTTCATAATGCTGTCAAGCCCGACAGACCATAGGGAGAAATCTTTCATTCTCCCGGGCGCCGCATCCGCGGTCGCCAAGGACTCCGCCTCGGCGGACGGCAGCCAGTCCACGTCCGCCTCGTCGTAGCCCAGCATCCTGGCGAGCGGACGCGAGCGCGAGCCGGAATCCAGGGCGGGGAGAAGGCCGCTCGATGCTGGATTCCCGCCCCCCGCCTCCGCGGGGGCAGGCTTCGCGGGAATGACGGCGGGCGCGCGGGAGTGACGGTGGGCGTGGGCGCGCGCGCTCCGCCGAGGCGCACCGGGGCTCGTGGCTGCGAGCGTTCGCGCGCCGTCCGCGTTGGTGTGCTTGCGCCGGCACTCCAGCCGAAGCTCGTCGTGTCACGTCAAGCGCGTGTCACGGCCGCCTTCACGTCGACTCCGCCCCGGGCTTCGACTCCTCGAGCAGCCGCCGCAGCACCGCCTCGGCCGGCATCGGGCCGAGGTCCTGCCCACCGCGCGTCCGCACGGCCAGCGCCCCCCCGCCGACCTCCCGGTCGCCGCACACCAGCATGTACGGCACTTTCTGGAGCTGGGCGTTGCGGATCTTGGCGCTCATCCGCTCTTGGCCGTCGTCCACCTCCACCCGCAGCCCGGCTTCGATAAAGCGCCGTGCCGCCGCCCGCGCGTAATCCAGATGCCGGTCGGCGATCGGGATGAAGGTAGCCTGGACCGGCGCCAGCCACACCGGGAAGACGCCGGCGTAGGTCTCGATCAGAAAAGCCATCAGCCGCTCCATCGTCGAGATCACCCCGCGATGGATGATCACCGGCCGGTGCGGCTGACCGTCCGCGCCGATGTACTCGAGCCCGAACCGCTCCGGCAGGTGGAAGTCGATCTGGATGGTCGAGACGGTCTCGTCCCGGCCGGTGGCGTTGCGCACCTGCACGTCGAGCTTCGGCCCGTAGAAGGAAGCCTCGCCCGGCGCGTCGACGTACTCAAGATCGGTCTCGTCCATCGCCTCGTGCAGCAGGCGTTCGGCCTCGTCCCACATGGCGTCGTTCTGGACGTACTTCTCCGTGTCGGCGGGGTCGCGCAGCGAAAGCCGGTACCAGTGGTCGCGGAAGCCCAGCACGCGGTACGCCTCGCGGATCAGGTCGAGCACCCCCAGGAACTCGTCCTTGAGCTGGTCGAGCCGGCAGAAGATGTGGGCATCGTTGAGCGTCATGGCGCGCACGCGCGACAGGCCGGCCAGCTCGCCCGACTTCTCATAGCGGTACATCGTGCCCAGCTCGGCCAGCCGGACCGGCAGCTCACGGTAGGAGTGCTGGCCGGCGCCGTAGATCGTGATGTGGTGCGGGCAGTTCATCGGCCGCAGCACAAGCTGCTCGTTCTCCAGCACCATGGGCGGGAACATCGAGTCGCGATAGTGATCCCAATGGCCGGACCGCTGGTACAGCTCCACCTTCGCCAGATGGGGCGTGTAGACGTGCTGGTAGCCGCGCCTCCGCTCCTCCTCCACGATGTAGGTCTCGAGAATGCGCCGGACGGCGGCGCCCTTGGGCAGCCACAGCGGCAGCCCCGCGCCGACCTCCTCCGCCGAGGTGAACAGGCCCAGCTCGCGACCAAGGCGCCGGTGATCGCGCCTGCGCGCCTCCTCGAGCTGGTGGAGGTGCTGGTCCAGGTCCTGCTGCGTCTCGAACAGAGCGCCGTAGATGCGTTGCAGCATCGGCCGGCGCTCGTCTCCCCGCCAATACGCCCCGGCCACGCTCATCAGCTTGAACGCGCCGATCTGGTCTGTCCGCTCGACGTGCGGCCCTTCGCAGAGGTCGAGGAACGGGCCCTGCTGGTAGAGCGAGACCCGCTCATCGGCGATGCCGTCGATCAGCTCGATCTTGTACGGCTGGCCGGCGAAGATGCGGCGCGCTTCCTCCTTGTCGACGAAGCGCTGCGCGAACGCGTCGCCGCGGCGGACCGTTTCCTGCATCCTGCGCGCGACATCTTCCAGGTCCTCCGGCGTGAGCGGGCGCGGGAGGTCGAAGTCGTAGTAGAAGCCGGTGTCGATGGCAGGGCCGATGGCCCACTTCGCCATCGGGAAGATCTCGAGGACCGCCTGCGCCATCACGTGCGAGGCCGAGTGCCGCATGCGGAGCAGCCGCTCCCCCTTGGACATCGCCTCCAGCTTCGCGCTCATCGCTCACCATCCTTCCCGCGCCGCGTGATCGGCCTGCCGCGACGGAAATAGCCCAGGTGCTGGACGACGCCCAGGCCAAGGACCGCGGCGCTCCCAAGCATCAGCGCCGCCCCGACCCAGTCCCCATAGGTAGCGAAGGCCACCCCGGCCACGACGCTCACCCCGGCGCCGACCGCGTAGATGACGGTGAAGACGCCGGAGAACGCCTTCCAGCCGCGCGATCCCGTTGGGGCCGCCGTCTTGGCGCGCTTCTTCTTGCTCATCGTCGCTCCAAGCAAACGCGCCTCCGCGTCCGAGGGACGGGAGGCGCGCTCCGTGGTTCCACCCTGGTTCACCCGCCGCAGGCGGGCCTTGTTCCTGGCCGGTAACGGGGCCGTCCGGAGGCGATTGATTTCGCCCGGCTCCGCGGTGGTGCGTGCGTCTGCGCTGCGGGGGGCCTTGCAGCCGGAGGGCCCCGTCTCTGCGCGCTCGCTGGGACGCCGCGTGTCCGCTTCGACGCCTGTACCCGCAGTATAGCCGACGGTTGAAGAAAGCGGCCCGCCAGCGGCGAGCCGAGAAACGCTGCGGAGTGGTGGGCGATACTGGACTCGAACCAGTGACCTCCACGATGTCAACGTGGCGCTCTAACCAACTGAGCTAACCGCCCGCGCAGCAAGTGTAGGGTGCGGCCGCCAACGGCCGCAACGGGTTGTACTCGGTCGGCACCCACCGGACACCGCTTGCCTTTCTGGTTCCTGAGCAGCCGGGCTCCCGGGCGTAGGACGGATGCGGGGCGTCCTTCCGCGCAAGGCGGGCCGCGGGGTTCTCGCTGTCACCACCGAGAGCGCGGCGTCACGGCCGGAATGGGGTATTCTCGCTGCTAGAGGAGAACGTAAGGCAAGAGCGGTTCAACCGCTCCTCGTCTCGACGGGCCACGTTGCCCGGCGGGCGCTACTGCGGGACGGTAGATGCTCCCATGCTGCGCATACACCTCTTCGGCCAGCCACGCTTCCTCGCCGATGGGCAGCCGTTTCGGCTGGCGGCTCCGCCCAAGACGCTGCCGCTCTGGGCGTATCTGCTGCTCCACGCCTCGCAACCCATCGGGCGGGATACCCTCGCGTTCGCTCTCTGGCCCGACGAATCGGAAGCGAATGCCCGCGCCAACCTGCGCCGGCATCTCCACCACCTGCAACGCGCCCTGCCCGCCGCCCCGCCGCGCCACCCCTGGCTGCTGAGCGACGCCAAGACGGTCCGTTGGAACCCTGCCGCGGACTACTGGCTCGATGTATCCCAGTTCGAGCAAGCGGGCTCCACCGTCGACGACCTGGCCAGCGCGGTGGCGCTCTACACTGCCGACCTGCTGGAGAACGTCTACGAGGATTGGCTGTTCGCCGAGCGCGAGCGCCTTCGCAACCTGTACGTGGCACACCTGGACCGGCTCATCAGCGAGAGCTGGACGCACCGTGACCACCGTCGGGCCATCGCCTACTGCCAGCAGCTCCTGGCGAAGGATCCGCTGCGCGAGGACGTGGCGCAGCGCCTGATCGCCTTGCGCTACGAGCCTGGCGACCGCGCCGGCGCGGTCCTGGAATACAGGCGCTTCGTGCGCCGCCTTCAGGAGGAGCTAGCGGCCCTGCCGATGCCGGAGACGACCGCCTTGTACGAGGCGGTCGTCCGGGGTCAGCAGATCCCGGGCGTGCAGCCGGCGAGGGAGACAGCCGCCGCCAACGAGGAGGAGAAGCGCTCGGCGCCCCTGCCGTTCGTCGGGCGCGAGGCCGAGCCGGAACAGCTCCGCGCCTGCTGGACGCGGGCGGCCCGTGGTCGCGGCGGGGTCGTCCTGGTCGGCGGGGAGGCCGGGATAGGAAAGTCCCGTCTGGCCGCCGAGCTCGCGCTCGTGGTCCGGGCTGAAGCGGCGCGCGTGCTGGCCGGGACGGCGCGGCCGGCCGAGCCAATGCCATACCACGCCCTCGTCGAGGCGTTGCGCTCCGCCCTGCCGCTGCTGGCTGCGCTGGACCTGGACCCGCTGTGGTTCGCTGCCGCCGGTCCATTGCTCCCTGAGCTGCGTGCCCGCGCTGGCAAGCCGGTCGCGCTCCCACCGCTCGACCCAGAGCGCGAGCAGGCGCGCTTGTTCGAAGCTCTGGCGCGCGTCCTCGAGGGGCTGGCGCAGCCGCGTCCGCTGCTCGTCATCCTGGAGGACTTGCACTGGGGCGGCGCCGCAATGGTCACCCTGCTGGAGGTCCTGGCTCGTCGCGCTCCACGTCATCCGTTGCTCGTGCTGGTGACCTATCGGGAGGAAGAGACGGGACGCGCCCACCCGTTGCGAGACCTACGCCGGCGATTGCAGCGGGAGAACCTGATCACTCACCTCGCCCTGGAACGGCTGCCGGTCTCCGCGGTGGAGCGCATGGTGGAACGGGCGCCGGGTCTGAGCACCAGGGCGGGGTCGGAGCGTATGCCGCTACCCGAGTTGGCGCGGCGCCTGCATTCGGCCAGCGAGGGCAATCCGCTCTTCTTGAACGAGCTGGTCCACGAGCTGCTGGAGTCGGGGGCCGCGGCGCTGCCGGAGCTGGGGCCACGCCCGTCGTCGCTCTCCGGCGGTCTGCGTGCGACCGTCGCCGATCGCCTGGCGCGGCTGTCGCCGACGGCTCGCGCGCTGGCCGAGGTCGCTGCGGTCGCCGGCACGGCGTTCGACGTCGAGCTGGCGCGTGAGGTGAGCGGCTGGGAGGAGGACCGCGTCCTCGATGCGCTGGGCGAGCTGCACGACCACCACCTGGTGCGCGAGGTAGGCGGTGGCAGCCGCTTCGACTACGCCTTCACCCACCACCTGATCCAGGCCGCGGTCTACGCCGGGATCCCGGCGCCGGCACGCAGGCGCCGGCACCGCCGCGTTGCGCGCGTTATGGAGGAGCTGTACTCCCAGCGGCTCGACGACCTGACCGCTGAGCTGGCCTTGCACTTCGACCGGGGCGGTGACCCCGATCGCGCTGCCCATTACTCCCTGCGCGCGGCTCGCCACGCCCTGGCGCTCCACGCCGGCGAGGAGGCACTGGCCCATCTGTCCCGCTGCCTTGAGCTGACGTCTGCCCCGCGGCCCCGGTGTGACGCGCTACTCTTGCGCGAGCGCGTCCACAGCCGCCGCGGTGACCGAGAAGCACAGCGGGCCGACCTGGCGGAGTTGGGCGGGCTGGCGCGCAGCCTGGGCGACGGCGACCTGCTGTGTGAGCTGCTTCACCGCCAGGTTCTCTTTCACCGAGCGCTCGGCGAGCGCCAGGCCGAAGCCGCCCTTATTGAGGCGCTGCACGCGGCGGCTGCCGAGCGGCCCCGCTGGCAGGTCGAGGCGCTGCAAGCCGAAGCCGTCCATCAATTGCTGCTCAATCGATACGACGCGGCCTGGGTCGCGCTACAGCGAGTTCTTGGGCTGCGTCAGGCACGCGACGACGCGGGCGGTCAGGCGGAGTGCTGCTGCCTACTGGCCGACGTCGCCGTTCAGCAGGGCCGGTTCGAGGAGGCGGAAGACCTGATCCGGACTGCCCTCGCGTTTCGCGGGTGGCAGATGAACCAGTCGCTGATGGTACAGACGCTGGGGTCGGCCGTAGGAGCGCTGTTCGCACAGCAGCGTTTCGACTCCGCCGGTGCGCTGGGCCAGCAGATGCTCGACTTGTGCCGCACAATCGGCGACCGCGAGGGCGAGGCGGGCGCCCACGCATCTCTCGGCATGGTGGCGGCGCGGCTGTTCCGCATCCAGGAGGCCCGTCAGCACTACGAGCGCGCCGCAAGCCTATATCACGCGTTGGGCAAGCGGCAGGGCGAGGCCGCCGTCCTGGTCAACGCTGGCATGCTTGCGGGCGGCCTTGGCCAGTACACGGAAAGCGTGGATTCGTTCCACAAGGCCGAGGAGCTGTTCCGCTCCCTCGACGATCTGCGCGGGCAGGCGGCATGCGCACTGAACGCCGGGATGGCGGCGTTCTTCCAGGGCGACCATCCGGCCGCCGAGGCCGCCGCGCGCCGCGGGCTGGAGCTCGCGCGCGCGATCCGCAACCCGGTCCTGGAAGGCACGGCCCTCGGCAACCTGGGAGCCGCCGAGCGGGAGCTCGGCCGTCTGGCCCAGGCCGTCGAGCACATGGAGGCCGGCCTTGCCATCCGCCGCCGACTTGACCGCCCGGCTGACCTGGGCGCCGACCTGTGCGACCTCACCGTAGCCTACCTGCGCGCCGGCAACCTGGCTAAGGCGCGGGCGTGCGCGGATGAACTGCTCGACCTTCTTGGCTGCACGGCCGACGCGATGATACACCCCCAGTACATCCTCTGGGCGGGGGCGCAGACCTACCGTGCGCTGGGAGAGGGACGCCGGGCGCACGAGCTGTTCGATGAAGCCCACGCTACCTTGCAGGCCAAGGCCGCGGCCATCCCGGACGCGGAGTCCCGCGTCACCTTCCTGCGGCTCCCCTTCAACGCGGAGCTGGTGGCTGCCCGCGAGTCGGGCGGCTGGCGCTAGCAGGCCGGCGACACTGACAGCCGGCGCGACCATCACCGAGTACGCCATCCCAACTGCCAGCAGCTTCCCCGAGGGCATCGTCACCGGCCCCGACGGCGCCATGTGGTTCACCGAATCCGGCACCAACAAGGTCGGCAAGCTCGTGATCGCCATGCCGACGCCGACACCTTCGCCGAGCCCGACTCCTTCACCGACGCCCACGCCTCCACCGGCGTCCGAATCCTTCGCGGCCGGCTTCAACGTGGTGGTGTGGAAGGGACCGATGGAGAGCAGCACCGCCACCATCCAGGGCTACCTGACGGCCCACGTCGCCGGGACGAGCTGGACCACGGCCTACGAGCTGGTGGCCAGCGGCACCAGCGTCGCCTGGGAGTATGTGTTCCCCGGCGGCACGAGCCACACGATGACTGGCGTGTTCCCGGGCGACGTGCTGCTGGTCAACGTCGCGGGCCCCGGCACGCTGGCCTGAGCCGGCGAGTAAGAGCGAGACGTGGCACAGGCTTCAAGCCTGTGCCACCACCTGCTCCAGCCGTGGGAGCCTCCGACGGCCGAGCCACGGGTAGCTTCAACTGCCGGTCGGACCCCCCTTGGACGGTTTCTGGACGGCAGGCCGTTTACAACGAGCCGTGAACACTAGCGGTGCGCTGGGTCTGCGAGCACCCGGCCGCCAGGGGAGGAGAAAAGGAGGTCATGCACATCTTGATGTATCGTCGACAGGCGCTCTCGGCACCAACGACCGCGGCCGGCGGGGGGCGCCCCGCAGGCGGCCCCCGGCGGGCCATGCGACGAGCTCGAGCGACTGCACTCGCGAGCTTGGCCGTGCTCACGCTGGCACTGGCCGCCTGCGGGGCGAAGGGGCCGAGCCGCTCGCAGGCCAGCTCACAAACCGCGACGACCACGGCAGCCCAGGCCACCACCACATCGACAACCCCGCCCGCCACACCGGGCGGGTCCACGACCGCGAAGGGCACCACCACGAGCGCGGACGCCTGCAGCCTGGTCAGTCCGGCCGAGGCGGCCTCAATCTCGCCGACGCTCACGGTGGTGAAGCGGTTTCCCCCACACAGCACCAGCGGACGCGCGGGTGCCCCAACGCTCAGCGTCTCGGTGTGCGCATGGGGCTCGGACGCCGCCGCCGCCGCGAGCATGCTCGGCCCAGGCGAGCACCTGCTGCTCGACGTCATGAAGGTCCCAGCCGGTTACGCCGACCTGGCCAAGAGCCAATTCGAAGATAGCAGCACTGAGGGCACGCCCGTTCCCGGCATCGGTGACGAGGCGAAGCTGGGCATCGCCAACGGCGGAAGCGAGGCGGTGCTGGTCTTCTTGAAGGGCGGTACGCTTGTCACCCTCTCGTACAAAGGGTCCGAGTCCGAGGCCGCCGGCAGGAAGGACGCCCTGATCGCCTTGGCCAAGAAGCTCGCGGCGCGACTCTAGCCGTCGGGTGACCCACCTGAGCCCGCAGTGTCACGGATACCGTAAGGAGGCGAAATTGGCCGAGCCCGCGCGACGGCCGCAGCATCTGTTCATCGTGCGCATCTGGCACGAGCCGGGCCGCGCGGGGCCCGGCCAATGGCCCGGCTCGGTCGAGCACGTGCCCTCGGGGCAGCGGCTGTACTTCTCCTCCCTCGCCGACCTGACCGACTTCATCACACTCCGGCTCGCCAGCGCCCCGAGCCCGGAGCGACAGGATCGGGCGTCCGGCGAGGGGCGGGGACACGAGGAATGAAGTGCGCACCGCGGGTCTCCTGTGGCACAGGTTTCGGACCTGTGCCACGAGGGGACGCTGGTCCGCGAGCAAGTAAGGGCGAACACCGCACGGTTTCTCACCGGGAGGAGAAAGCAACATGAACAACGACCCCGTGACATCGGGCAAGGAAAGCGGACGGCAAACGGCCGAGCGCGAGGCGATGGAGCGCACGCGTTCTCATGTCGGCCGGCGGGCGACAGCCGTGCTCGCTCTGGCGCTGGTCGCGCTTGCACTGGCAGGCCTGGCCGGAGCGACGGTGGGTGGTGGGCCGCTGCGGACGAAGGTTGCGCTGGCACAGGCGGCCCCTACCACGTGCGTGCCGGGGGTGCCCTGCGCGACGCCTACCGCGACGTCGACGCCAACGTGTCCCGCAGGAGCGGTGTGCACGCCGACGTCCACGCCATGCGCACCGACCGGAGCACCCTGCGCGACGTCCACTCCAACAGAGACAGCCACGCCATGCGTGAACGCGGCGGGATTGCCGTGCCCAACGGCGACGCCCGGCACCACCGCGACGCCCTGCCCGCCGACGGCGCCCTGCGGGACATCCACTCCGCCGCCGACGACTGCGACGCCGTGCCCGCCGACGGCGCCCTGCGCGACGTCTACCCCGGCGGAGACAGCAACGCCATGCGTAGACGCCACGGGATCGCCGTGCGCATCGGCGACGCCCGGTGGCACTACGCCGACGCTGCCGGGTACGGTGGTGCCGCCGAACACCGGCTCCGGTCAAGCCTCACAGGGCTGGCCGCAAGCCGCGCTCATCTTGAGCGCCCTGGCCCTGGCCGGGCTGGCCGGCGCGAGTGGCCTGCTGGCGCTGCGCAAGCGCTAGGAGCCCGGTCGTTGGAGGAGCAACGGGGGAAAAACGCAGGGTCCGCTGCGTGGCTCACCGCGTGGCAGGAAAGCGGAGCCGGTCGGCTCCGCTCTCCCGCTGTTCTGCGGCTCGGTTCGTCGGTCCGCCAACGGAGTGAGACCGCGGCGTCGCGGCCAGAGGATCTCCCCACCGGCACCCCGTGGTCGGGAGCCCGACTCCGCGAGCTCCGCCGGCAGGAAGCTGCGTGCACTCCGCATCGAGAGGCCAACCAGACCGCGTGACCCCTTCGCCCTCCCTCTGTTCCGCCGGTCTTGGAGCGCCACAAGCAATTGAGCGCGTGGTCGGCCTGTGATAGGCTACCGCTTGCCCGGGCCGCTAGCTCAATTGGCAGAGCAGCTGACTCTTAATCAGCGGGTTCCAGGTTCGAGTCCTGGGCGGCTCACCAGCCACACGAACCTCATGCCGAGGGACCCTCGCAAGGAAGCGGCCCTCGGCGTCTTCTCCCCTCTGCGTCCGGGGAAAGCGATTGCCCCGTCGCTCCGCTTCGCCTCATCGACCGCGAGTCGCGCGCCATCCCCGCGCTTCGTCGTTCCCACGCCGTCGATCATTCCCGCGCTCTTCGCCATTCCCGCGAAGCCTGCCCCCACGGAGGCGGGGGGCGGGAATCCAGCCTGCCGCGGCTGCGAACGACGTCCGACGTGGGGAGCTTGACGCTGCGCGGGCGGGTGGCTATTCTCGGCGGGTACGAGCGGGAAGGGCCGATAATCGATAATCGCCTGGTGGGAGAAACACATGCGGATCGTAGAACCGACGGCTGGTGCGTTTCGTGCGACCCGAGTGACCGCGGAGTTCGCCCCGCAAGACCTGCGGGGCAAGTCCGTCGTCTTTCTCAACAACGGCTGGCAGAGCATGAACAAGCTGGTCGACGAGATGCGCGGCACGCTGGTCAATGAGTTCGGCGTCGCGCAGGTCCTCGAGTTCGAGGTGCCCATCGCCGCCGCCGCGTCGGAGGCCGTGCTCCAACAGGCGACGGAGAACGCCGACATCGCCATCGTGGGGCTCGCCAACTGAGGGTCCTGCACCGCGTGGAGTGTCCACGACACGATCGAGCTGATTCGACGGGGCATCCCGTCCGTGGTACTGGTGACCGAGCGGTTCGTCAACCTCGCCACGGTCACGTTCAAGGGTAAGGGGGCGAGCAGCTCCCCGATGGTGGTGCTTCCGCCAACCGAGGTAACCGAGTTCGGCGACACCGAGAGCTCGCGCGGCGTGATCAGGAACGCGATCGACGACGTGGTCGCCAAAGTGGCGGCGCCGCGCCCGCTGGAAGCGTAAGGAGGTCGTCTGCGGCATTGTGGCTACCGTTCGAGAGGTCCCGGACTCACTCGATGGGTGGTTGGACTACGCCCAGGCCCAGGGCTGGGGAGACGGACTGCCCCTGATACCCCCGACGGAGGAGCGGGTCGCGGCCATGGTGGCGGCGACCGCACGCCCGCCGGACGAGCTCATCGCCTACCTCGACCCGGCGGGGGGCGCGGCCACCATCGAGACGATCGCGGCCAACGCGGTGATGGCGGGCTGCCTGCCGGAGTACATGTCGACGGTTATCGCCGCGGTCGAGGCGCTGGCGATCCCCGATTTCAACCTCCACGGCATCCAGACCACGACCAATCCCGTTGGACCCGCCATCATCGTCAACGGGCCGATACGACGCACGATCGGCATCAACTGCCAGCGCGGGCTGCTCGGCCCCGGCTGGCGCGCGAACGCCACGATCGGGCGGGCGGTCCGCCTCTGCATGCTGCACATCGGTGGCGCCGCTCCCGGCACCGTGGACCAGGCGCTGCACGGGATGCCGGGGAAGTACACGTTCTGCTTCGGCGAGGACGAGGAGCGCAGCCCGTGGCCCCCGCTGCACGTCGAACGAGGTTTCGCTGCGAACGAGAGTGTCGTTACCTGCGTCGGGGCGATCGGGACGGCCAACGTCCTCGCCATCTACAAGAAGGCGGAGAGCGTGCTGCTGGCGGTGGCGGACACGCTCGGGCAGGTGGGCGCCAACAACGTCGAGTTCCAGCACGGGAATCCGCTGGTGATCATGAGCTACGGCCACGCCAATCTGCTCCAGAGCCAGGGCTACGACAAGCAGCGCACCAAGGAATGGCTGTACGAGCACGCGAAGGTGCCGCGGTCGCGCTTCCCGGACGAGATCCAGGCCCTGGGCGGCCGCCCCGAGCGCCGCGCCATCTCGGAAGAGCATGCCGTCGCCGCCCAGCCGGAAGACATCGTGCTGGTCGTGGCGGGCGGGGACGAGCCGTATCACGTCACGGTCTGCTCGAACTTTGGAGACACACAAATGACCTCGGCCGTCGTGCGTGACCTGGCGGTGGCGCCGTGATGGCCGCGGAGCCGGCCGCCCGGCCCGCCGCTGCCGCGGCGAATACGCGTTGGAGAC
Source organism: Chloroflexota bacterium (assembly GCA_021787985.1). Lineage (GTDB taxonomy): Bacteria > Chloroflexota > Dehalococcoidia > DSGV01 > DSGV01 > JAJYLG01. The sequence goes on along the minus strand of JAJYLG010000001.1, from coordinate 81,220 downwards.
AGGAGATCAGCCGGACCGTGGAGAGTCGGTTGGGTCGATGGTGGAGTTGAGGACTGTCCGGCGCCGCCGACAGCGAGCACGCGACGGTAAGACATGACCTCGGTGCTCTCGGTGCGTGGCGTGTCGCTGAGCTTCGGCGGTGTGCAGGCGCTCCAGGACGTGAGTCTGGACGTCGCGGCCGGAGAGATCTGCGCGGTGGTCGGCCCGAACGGGGCCGGCAAGACCACGCTGCTCAACTGCGTCTCGCGGTTCTACGACTGGGATGCGGGAGCCATACAGTTCGACGGGAAGGATCTGCGGCCGGTTCGGCCGAAGCAGGTTGCGGCCCTGGGCATTGCCCGCACCATCCAGAATGTGGCGCTCTTCCCGTCGATGTCGGTGCTGGAGAACATCCTCGTCGGCGGCCATTCCGGAGCCGTGACCAACCCCTTCGTCTCGATGGTTCCGTGGGCGCGGCTGCGGGCATCCGAGCAGGCGCTTCGCCGTCGGGCGGGCGAGCTGATCGAGCAGCTCGGGCTGGCCGCTGTCGCCTATCGCAAGGCAAGCGAGGTTTCCGTGCAGACGGGCAAGCGCGTCGAGCTGGCGCGCGCGCTCATGTCGGCTCCCAAGCTGCTGCTGCTCGATGAGCCGGCAGCCGGCTTGAACCACGAGGAGGTGGCGGAGCTGGCGGACGTCATCCTCGGCGTGAGGCGCGAGGCCGGCGTCACCATCGTGCTCGTCGAACATCACATGGGTCTCGTCATGAGCATCTCGAGCAGGGTATGCGTGCTCAACTTCGGGCAGAAGATCGCGGATGGCCCGCCGGACGCGGTCCAGCGCGATCCCGCGGTGGTGCTGGCATACCTCGGCGAGCTCGACTCGGTGGCAGAAACGGCGGTATCGGGCGGCTGATGAGTGAGAAGGCCGGCGGAGAAGCCGGTACGAGTGTTTGCTCACGCGGGGAGGACCGGGCGACCGCGTCGGCAGATGGCGCGCATCCCATGCTGCGGGTGCGCGACCTGTGGGTCTCGTACGGCAAGCTCCGGGTCCTGCACGGCGTCAACCTCGAAGTGAAGCGCCATGGCGTGGTGGCCCTGCTGGGCGCAAACGGGGCCGGCAAGTCCACGCTGCTGCGCGCCATCTCGGGCCTGGCACGACCAGACGCCGGGTCGATCGAATTCGAGGACGAGTCGATCGTGGGACAGCGGCCGAGCTCACTGGTGCACCGCGGTCTCGTCCATGTGCCCGAGCGACGACCGCTGTTCGCGGACTTAACGGTTGAAGAGAACCTCATGGTCGGCGCGTACTCCACGCGAGGCCGGTCCGCGATCGCCACCGCGCTGGAGCGGGCGTTCGAGTATTTCCCGATCCTGAAAGAGCGCAGCAGGCAGCGCGCGGCCACGCTGTCGGGCGGCGAACAGCAGATGCTGGTGATCGCTCGCGCGCTGATGGCCAGTCCTCGGCTGCTGCTGCTGGACGAGCCATCGCTGGGCCTGGCGCCGCTTGTGGTCCGGGACATCTATCGGATCATCACGCGCATCAACCGCGAGCAAGGCGTCGCGGTGCTCATGGCGGAGCCGAACGTGGGGATCGCCCTGAGTATCGCCGACTTGGGATACGTCATCGAGACCGGGACGGTCATGTCCGTCGGCTCGGCGGCGGAGCTGCGCGGCAGCGAACAAGTACGACGAAGCTATCTCGGGCAGGGGGCCGCTTCCACATGACCCAGCTCCTCCAGCAGACGATCACGGGTGCACTGACAGGCAGCGTCTACGCGGTCGTGGGGCTTGGACTGGTCGTCATCGCCCAGGCGACGGAGATCATCAACTTCGGACAGGCAGCGATGGGCACGTTCGTGACGTTCATCGCCTGGTCGTTGTTGCTCCGGCTGCCCTACCCGGCCGGCTTCCTGCTCGGCACGATCGTCGCCTTCGTGGTGGGTGCGCTGGTGGAGCGCCTGGTGATCCGAATGGTCCCGGAGAAGGAGCGCACCGGGCTCAATCCGCTGATCGTCACGCTGGGACTGCTGTTCGTGTTCTACGGGCTGACCGTTGGCATCTACGGTGGTCAGCCTCATCCGTTTCCGCAGCCGTTCGCGGGGCCGCCGATCGACCTGCATGGTGTGCACATCGGGCGAGCGTCGCTGTACCTCTTCGGCGTTTCGCTGGCGCTCGTCCTCGCCCTGTACCTTCTCTTCCGGCACACCCGCCTTGGTCTGGTGCTGCGAGCCACGGCGGCAAACCGCACGGCCGCCGAGCTGGCCGGCGTTCCAACGGACCGCATGATGATGCTCGCCTGGGGTCTGGGGATCGCGTGCGCGGGCGTCGCCGGGATGCTTCTGGCGCAGTTGCTGAGCCTGACGCCCAACATGATGGACGTCGTCCTGGTGTTCGCGTTCGCCGCGGCGGTCGTGGGCGGGCTGGACAGCATGGTCGGCACACTGGTCGGTGGCGTTCTTCTCGGCGTGCTGCAGAGCTTGACCGGAGTCTACCTCGGCAACGTGGTGCGATGGCTGCACCTCCCGTTCAACATCGCCCAGCCGCAGCAGTACCGTGACCTGATCGCGCTGGTGGTCATCGTGGTGCTGCTTATCGTCCGGCCCCAGGGACTATTCGGCCGGAAACGGGTGGTCAAGCTATGAAACGGGCCGCCTGGGCCACGGCGTCCGTCATACCGACGCCGGTCGAGCTCCTGGCGCTCATCGTGGGGCTGTGGTTCGCGGTCTACGTGGCCGGCCCGCGCGCGGGGCTTGCGGTCGGCGCCGTCGGCGCCGCGGTGATGCTCGCCTCGTGGCGTCGGACTCGGCGCGGAGCGCAGGCGGGCCGCGGGGTTTCCTCCGCACGTCTCGGATGGGCGATCGGCGCGGCGCTGTTCGCGGTGGTCCTACCTGGAGTTGCCAAGAGCACCTTCGCGGTCAGCCTGATGGACCGCGCGCTGGTCGTGTCGCTCATCGTCCTCAGCCTCAACCTGGTGACGGGCTACACCGGCCAGATCTCGATCGGTCACGCGGCGCTGCTGGGGATCGGGGCGTACGCGGCGGCGATCGCCACGGGACAGGGGCACCTCAGCATCGTGCTGGCGGTCGCCATCGGCGCGGCCGCTACCGCCGCTGTCGGCCTGCTGATCGGGGTGCCCGCCCTCCGCTTGCGTGGCCACTACCTCGGCCTGGTCACGCTGGCGATCACGGTCGCCTTCCCGGAGGTCCTGCAGGTGCACGAGCTCGAGAAGTACACCGGCAGCTTCAACGGGCTGAGCGAGTTCAGCCGCGCATTCGGCCCGCCGGTTTCGTGGCACTGGCTGACCTCGGAGCGGTGGCACTACTTCGTTGGGCTGCTGGTGCTGCTGGTGGCGATCTGGCTGGTCAGCAATCTCGTCCGTTCGGCGGCGGGGCGCGCTCTGACCGCCACGCGCGACGACGAGAACGCCGCAACGGCGATGGGCGTCGACATCGCGCTGGTCAAGATCTCGGCCTTCGTGGTCAGCGCGGCGCTCGCCGGCGTGGCCGGCGGGCTGTGGTTCCTGTTGAACAACCGCAGCGTGGCGCCGGACGGGTTCACGCTTACCCAGTCGATCGAGTTCCTGCTGGCGATGGTGATCGGCGGCAGGGCGTCGATCCTCGGGTCCATCCTGGGCGGCTTCTTTCTCGTCTACATCTACCAACAAGGCGTACAGGCCTTCTCCAGCGCGTTTCAGAGCGGCTCGCGAAACTGGGCGGATGTGCTGGTCGTGGCGCTGATCACGGTCCTCGTCTTGCTCTGGTTCTCGCGGAGGTCGGTGCTGCCGCGTACTACGCGCTCTTTCATGGCGAGGCCTGCCAGCCCCGTGACCCGTGCCGGTCTCGTGACCGGAGCTGTGGTGGTGGCCGCGGTCATCGCCGTCGGCGTGCTCGCGGGGCTGCGCTTCATCACCTCGACGTTTCTCAACGTCGTGGCGCTGCAGCCCGCCTTCGCGGGCGCGGCGGTCTTGCTCGTGGTGCTGGCGATGCCGGGCGGTCTCGCCGGCTTCACTCGCGACCTCGATGCACTTTCCTGGGCCGAGGTAGGCGAGTGGCTGCACGGGCGGATCGTTCCTGGAGGAGTCGGAGCGGACGAACAGACGCGGGGGGTCTCACGGGAAAGAGAACGGGTAAGCAGCGGATGAAGGAGTGCGAACAGACAAACAGGCACCGTAGCGAAGCGCGTGAAGTCATTAGCGATGACCATCGCTTCGGAGTTCGTGCAGGGAGGAAAGGATGAGAGATTACACCAGGTCGAGAGTCCGGCTGACCGTGTTGGTGCTGGTGGCCGTCGTCGCCATGGCGCTGGCCGCGTGCAGCAGCAAGTCGTCCAAGGCGACTCAGCCGGGGAGCACCGGCACTGCCGCCTCCAACACGGCGACGGCGTCGTCGGGCGTCACGTGGAACGGGAAATGCGGCCCGGCCGGTATCGCAAGCGACCCGCGGAGCGTCGCCGGACTGTTCACCATCAACGACTGCATTGCCCTCTCGAAGACGCGGCCGGCAGGCGACGACCGCACGGGCGTAACGAAGGACACCATCGTAATCGGCCGTTCCTCGCCCCACACCGGCGGCATGGCGCAGTGGCTCCCGACCGCCCAGACCATGCAGAAGGTGGTGGACGCGGTCAACCAGGCCGGCGGCGTCTTCGGCCGGAAGATCAAGCTGATCGACCTGGACAATGCCGGGACTCCGGCGCGGGGCACGGACGTCGCCAAGCAGCTCGTGGAGCAGGACAAAGTGTTCGCCACGTTCGGCAACCTGTGCGTCGCCTGTGAGCTGGCGACCTACAAGTACTACGCCTCGAAGGGCGTGCCCGACATCTTCCTGTTCGCGAACGGGCCCTGGGTGGCCGAGCCGACGATCACCACGATGTTCGGCGGCGGCCAGGCCGCGCTCGAAGACGGGCTGGCGCTGGGCACGTACGTCGGCAAGCAGAAGCCCGGCGGGAAGGTGTCGGTCGTCTATCAGGACGACGCCTACGGCCAGCCGCTGCTCGCGGGCTTCAAAGTCGGATTGGCGCAGGCGAGCTCCAGCGCAACGATCGCGAAGACGATCACCTACAACATCGCCAACGCGTCGGACCTGAGCTCGCAAGCCCAGGAGGCCGCGAGCACCCATCCGGACTACGTGGCGTTCCTGGGCACCGCGATCGTGCCGTTCATCAAAGCCCTGCGCGAGACGGCCGGCTACACCGGCCCGGTGGTGATCGCTCAGTCGAGCGCGAGCAGCAGCAACGCGGTCGCCGCGGGAACGCAGAACTTCAACAACGTGACCGCTGACCTCGGGATCTACACCACCCATCAACTGGACGAGGCCGCGGTGGCCGCGGCGAAGACGTGGGCGCAGCAGAACGGGCTGGCCTTCAACACCTACGTCCTCGACGGGATCGCCTGGACGCAGATGCTGGTCCACTCCCTCGAGCTGGCCGGCCCGGACCTGACCCGGCAAGGTCTGGTCGATGCGATGCAAACCGGCTTCAGCGTGCAGTCAAGCTGGAAGTGCAGCCTCTGCGTCGGCCCAATCGTGTTCGGCGCCCAGGACCACTGGGCGATCGAGACCGTGCAGATGGTGCACTGGGATTCCAGCGCGAAGGGGTTCGTCCCGGTCCCTGGGATGACGCCGATCGACATGGAGACCAGCAAGGGTCACGGCATCCGCGGCAACATTCCTGGCTATCCGTGTGCCGCGGACACCTGCCCCTGGAAGGGCCAGTAACCGCCGACCTTGATGCAGGAGGGCGAGCTTCGCGCGCGTCTCGCCCTCCTGCACGGGGGTTCCCATAGACTGTGGCGAAGGAAGAGCAGCAGGGCGAAGGGAGCACGCCAATGACCGAGCGTTGGACGAGAGTTTATGACCCGACGGCCGAACCCAAGGTGGCCTCCGTCAGGCTGGCGCCGCGACTGGACAGCCTCGCCGGCGCGCGCGTCGGGATCCTGGACAACGGCAAGCCGAACGCGGACATCCTCATGCTGTCGGTCGCCAAGCGGCTGCAGGAGCTTCACGGCATACGCGAAGTGTTGAAGCGGGAGAAGCCCATCGCCGGACCGCCTCCCCCGGACGTGCTGGCTGACCTGATGACGTGCGACTTCGTCATCGTGGGCAGCGCGGACTGAGGGTCGTGCACGTCGTGGAGTATCCACGGCGCCATCCTGCTCGAGAAGCAGGGAGTTCCTACCGTAGTGGTCGGTACGGACGAGTTCCAGGCCCTCGCACGGCTCGAGGCGCGGAACCGCGGCCTGCCCGAGCTTCCGATCGCGCTCACGCAGCACCCGCTGGGGGGCATCCCCGAGGAGGAGGTGGTGGCGAAGGCGAAGGACCTCGCCGATGCGGTGGCAACAGCGGTGAGCGCCGCCGTGCCGCTGCCAGCTCCGGGCGTTCAGGGAGGGAGTGAGCGTGGCTGACGGAGCGGCGGCCCGGACGCTGCGCGTCGAGGACTCGTATCGAGCGATCAACGAGCTCTACCAAGAACGCGGCTGGACCGACGGCCTGCCGATCGTGCCGCCCACCGAGGACCTCGTCGAGGAGCTCCTCGGCTGGACAGACCGGGATCGCCAGGAGGTCGTCGCGGTGCTGCCTCCGAGGCAGGGCGAGGCCACGGTGGAAAGGATCGCGATCAACGCGGCCATGGCGGGCTGCCGGCCGGAATTCCTACCGGTCGTGATCGCGGCAGTGGAGGCGATCGCCGACCCGGCGTTCAACATCGACTCGATCCAGGCGACAACCCACCCGGTCGCGCCATTGGTCGTCGTCAACGGGCCAGTCGCGCGCGAGCTCAGCATCAATGCCGGTTACAACGCGTTCGGCCAGGGCTTTCGCGCGAACGCAACGATCGGCAGAGCCATGCGCCTCATCCTGATGAACATCGGCGGAGGGCTGCCCGGTCGCGGCGATCGCGCCACTCAAGGGAACCCGGCAAAGATCGCCTACTGCGTGGCCGAAAACGAAGAGCAAAATCCCTGGGAGCCGCTGCACGTCGAGCGCGGGTTCGCGCCAGACACCAGCACGGTGACCGTCTTCGGCTGCGAGGGCCCGCACAACATTCAGGACCATTACAGCACCACCGGGATCGGCATCCTCCACCTGATCGCGGGCGCCATGGGCGAGGCCGGAAGCAACAATCTCCTCGGCCGTGGCTGGCCGCTGCTGAGCCTGGGGCCAGAGCACGCCGCCACGCTTGCCCGGGACGGGTTCTCGAAGCGCACGGTGAAGCAGTTCCTGTTCGAGCAGGCACGGTTCCCGTTGGGACGCCTCGGCCCCGAGTACCGGGCCTTCCTGGCGCACCGCAATGGGCTCCCAGACCGAGATGACACGATGGTGCCCATCGCAGATGCGCCGGAGGCGATCTCCGTCATCGTGGTAGGAGGCGCCGGCAAGCACAGTAGCTGGCAACCCACGTTCGGGGACCAGACGCGTCCGGTGACGCGGGCGCTGTGCCGACGGGACGGAACGCCGGTCGCGCGCGTCGCGGACTTGCGCGAGTAGGAGCGGAATGTGGTTGCGGACGGAGAGTTCACCGCCACGGTTGACGCCATCCTGAGAGGCGCGATCGATATCCATGTGCACGCGGCACCGGATGCGGGTTCCCCGCGGAGGCACGACATCGTCGACCTGGCGTCGGCCGCGCGCGACCTGGGGATGGGCGGCTTCATCTTCAAGAGCCACGAGTACCCCACGTCGCCGGTGGCGTACGTCGTGAACCGCATGGTCCCCGGGATTGAGGTGTTCGGCAGCGTGACGCTCAACGAGTCAGTTGGCGGCCTCAATCCGCGGGCGGTCGAGGTCGCCGCCGGTGTCGGCGCCCGAAAGGTGTGGATGCCGACGTTCACGGCCGACCACTGGAGTCGGGAACGCTACGGTCGCCCGGGAATCACCGTACTGAATGAGACCGGGAAGCTCCGCCCGGCCGTTCTCGACATCCTCGACATCATTCAGCACCGGAGCCTCGTCCTGGGAACGGGTCACCTCTCCGTGGAGGAGCAGGACGCGCTGGTCGGCGAGTCGTGCCGTCGCGGGATCCCCACGGTGGTGACGCACGCCGACATGTGGATCCCGATCGATTGGCAGCAAGAGCTCGCTCGGCGCGGGGCTTTCATCGAGCACGCGTACGTGGTGTGCACCTATCACGTCGGCACGCACACGGTGGAGTCGCTGGCGACGGCCATCCGCGCGGTAGGCGCGGACCAGTGCGTCCTCTCAACGGACCTGGGGCAGGCGATCAATCCGTCGCCGCCGGAGGGCTTCCGCACGTTCATCGCGCAGCTCCTCCATGGTGGCCTCTCCGAGGGCGACCTCGGCCGCATGGCGCGCGACAATCCGCGCCAGTTGCTCGGACTGGCGTCGCCGCCGGACGGCGGAGCGGGACGTGGATAGACGGGCACACGCGCACATGGCTACACCTCCGCGCATCGGCTACATCGGCTTCGGCGAGGTCGGCTACCACCACGCGAGGGGATTGTCGCAGGACGGGATCCGCAACATCGTTGCTTTCGTCGATGGGCCGCGCCATCGTCCTCCCTACGCCGCTTCGTTCCGCCGCCACGCCGCCCAAGCGGGCGCCCGGCTCGTGGACACGATCGCCGCCCTCTCCGCCGAGTCGGATATCGTGTTTTCGGCGGTGACGACGGACAGCGCCGTGGAAGCCGCGCAACGAGCGGCCCCGTTTCTGTCTGCGCCGCAGATGTACGTGGACCTGAACTCGTGCGCGCCCGACAGGAAGGCCGCGGCCGCGGCCCCAGTGCTGCAGGCCGGGGCGCAGTTCATCGACGCGGCGCTGATGGGAGCCGTCGTGTACGGTGGCCATCGGCAGCCGCTCTACGTCTCCGGGCCGGCCGCCGCGTCGTTCGCCGAGCGCATGGCGCCATACAACCTTGCGGCCGTCGTCGTCGACGAGCGGATCGGCACGGCCTCGGTGCTGAAGATGATCCGTTCGGTCGGGACCAAGGGCTACTCGGCGCTCCTGTGGGAGGTTGGCATGGCCGCCCGCAGGGCCGGCATAGACTTGGAGCGCTTCGGTGACATCGTCTGGCCGTTGCGGCTCGGTTCGGGCAACACCTTCGACACGGCTGCCGACTACTTCATCGTGCAGGGGGCCCAGCACCTGGCACGGCGTGCCAAGGAGATGGGCGACTCGCTCGCGACGATGACCGGGCTCGGCATCGACGCCGTCATGACGAGCACGACGAGGCAGGTGCTCGAACGTCTGGGGGAGCTGGACTTGCAACGGACAGCCGCTGGTGGCACGGCTGGCGGGTCCGCGCTGTTCGACGCAGCGTTGGCAGCGACGGATGCCCGCGACCCAGGGCGGGGCGGGGCCCTGCACGGCCGACCGCTGTGACGGAGGATGGCCGCGTTGCCCGCGGTGGGGACCGGATGGACGGCGGAGTAGGCATCGAGCGCCGGGTCGCCGAAGCCCCGACCGAGGACGCGGCGAGGGGCATCGTCCGCATCGATCCGGCGGACATGGAGCGCATCGGCGCCCATGTTGGTGAGGTCGTCCGTGTTCACGGCAAGCGAGCTGCCCACGCGCGGGTGTACCCTACGCGGACCGCGGACCGCGGGAAGGGCATCGTGCAGGCCGACGCGCTGGTGCGGCGCAACGCTCGGGTGAACCTCGGAGAGCCGGCGTCGATCGTGCAGGTCGCCGCCTGCCCGGCCGCAGAGCGAGTGCTCCTCGTGCCACTGGGCGGTTTCCCGGATCGTGATGGACACAGAACGAAGGAGCTGAGCTCACGGTTTCAGAGCATGGTCGTGCAGCCGGGCGACTACCTTTGTATCGACGATGACCAGCTACGGCCCGCGGAGTTCATCGTGAAATCGACGGAGCCGGCGGGCCCGGCTGAGATCTGCGAGGAGACAGCCCTGCAGGTGGGTGCGTCGGAGTCCGGACCCCGGACGACCTATGCCGATGTCGGTGGCCTGACGCTGCAACTGCAGCGGGTGCGCGAGGTGGTAGAGCTGCCTCTCCTCCATCCAGAGGTCTTCGAACGGCTGGGGATCGAGCCGCCGAAAGGGGTGCTCCTGTACGGTCCGCCTGGCACGGGGAAAACGTTGGTCGCCCGGGCAGTCGCGGGCGAGACCTCGGCCCACTTCATCCACGTCAGCGGTCCGGAGATCTTCCACAAATTCTATGGCGAGTCGGAGTCGCGCCTGCGCGAGGTGTTCCGCGAGGCCCGCGAGAATGCGCCCTCGGTCATCTTCTTCGACGAGATCGACGCCGTCGCGCTCAAGCGCGAGGACGTCTACGGAGACGTGGAGAAGCGAGTCGTGGCGCAGTTGATGGCGCTCATGGACGGCCTCGAGTCACGGGAGCAGGTGATCGTCATCGCTGCCACAAACGCTCCCGACATGCTCGATCCCGCCCTGCGCCGGCCTGGCAGGTTCGACCGTGAGATCCACGTGCCGGTGCCGGGTACCTCCGGGCGGCTCGAGATTTTGGCCATCCACACTCACCCCATGCCGCTCGCCGCGGACGTCGATCTGGCCAGCATCGCCGACCTGACCCATGGCTTCGTCGGCGCCGACCTGGCCAACTTGTGCCGCGAGGCGGCAATGGTGCGCCTGAGGAAGGAGATGGCGCCGTCCGGCGGCAACGCCGGCGACTGGTCGCCCAGCTCACTGGAGAGCCTGATCGTCAGCGGCGCCGACTTCTTCGAAGCGCTGGCAGGTCTGAAGCCGGCCGCGATGCGCGGCCTGTCCAGCGAAACACCTCGGGCCGGCTGGAGCGACGTGGCGGGGCTGGAAGAGGCGAAGCAGGCGCTCGACGAGGCCATCGTCTGGCCGACGAAGTATCCAGCGCTCTTCCAGCGGGCGCAAGCGCGACCGCCGAAAGGCGTGCTGCTGTACGGACCTTCAGGAGCTGGGAAGACCCTCCTGGCCAGAGCCGTCGCGGGCGAAAGCAAGAGCACGTTGATTCCTGTCCGAGGCGCGGAGCTGCTCTCGAAGTGGCTCGGCGAGACCGAGAAGGGAGTGCGGGAAGCGTTCCGCCGCGCCCGGACTACCGCCCCGTGCATCCTCTTCTTTGATGATCTCGCCGCGTTGGCGCCCGCACGGGACGCCGCGTCCGACACGCAAGTCACTGATCGCATCGTTAGCCAGCTTCTCACCGAGATGGATGAGCTGGCCGAGACGGACGGCATCGTCGTGATGGCGGCAGCGAATCGGCCGGAGGCCATCGACGCCGCGCTGTTGACTCCCGGTCGGTTCGAGCTGGTAATCGAGCTTCCGCTCCCGGCCAAGGCCGCGAGGCTGGAGATCTTCCAGCTACACCTGAACGGCAAGCCTCTCGCGGATGACGTGGAAGTGGAGACGCTCGCCGACCTCACGGACGGCTGGACCGGCGGGCGCATCGGCTTCGTCTGTCGCCGGGCGACCATGCTCGCCGTCCGGGAGCAGATCGAACGGGGTCAGGAGCCTGAGCCCGAGCGCTTGGCGCTTGCGGCCCGCCATTTCAGGAAGGCGATCGGCGAAGCACGGCGACCACCCGACCTCCACGGGCTCGGGGGCACCGGCGCTGCGGATCCCGAGCCATCGGCGGCGCCGGACCTGTCCGCCGCGGCCACACGGTCTCCCACCAAGACCAGGGCGCCGCGTGCCGCCCGTGTCCGGCGCTCGTCTTCGAGGGAACGTACAGAACCGGGGCAGCGGGCGTAAGCGCCGAGCCCCGGAAAGGAGCCCAGGCTTCAGCCTCGATGAACCGATCGTCTGTGGTCCTGGGCAAGTCACGCAACGGGGGAATCGAGGATGGCTGGGCCAGTCATCGTCACCGCGTACTCGGATTACCTCTGACCGTGGTGCTACAACGCGGCGGTTCGTCTGCGCAAGATCACGCACACGTACGCGGGAAGCGTGAACGTCACGTGGAAAGCCTACCCGCTGCGACCTGAGCCTGAGGCCGAGGGCCGTCGCCCCGACGACCACACGCGCGAGTCCTGGCGAATGGCCGCAGAGATGGGCGCGCCGGATGGCGTCACCTTCCACCCGTGGCCCGACGACCGCGACATGCCCTCACACAGCCTGCCGGCCCTGGAGGCCGGAAAGTGCGCCGAGCGGCAGGGTGCAGAAGCATTCGCTCGCTACCACGAGGCGCTGCTGCGCGCCTACTTCGAGCTCAACCGGGACATCTCACAGCGAGACGTGCTCATCCAGGTGGCCGACAGCGCGGGGCTGGACGTGGCGGGCTTCCAGCGCGACCTCGACGAGGGCACACAGCGGGCAGCGGTGCTCGCCGACTTCATCGAGGCTCAGACACGCGGCATCACCGCGGTGCCGACGGTGCTGCTCGCCGACGCGGCCGGCGCCGTTCGCGTTGTCGGCGAGGTGCCGCTTGCGCAGTACCGGCGCGTCGTCGACTGGCTGCTGGCAACGTAGCGGCGGGCGTGGCGGGGCCACTCCCTGCGGGTTGTCCCGGGTCATGGTGCGCTTGCTACGAACTGCGCTGCCCGCGCAGGTAGCGGCCGGCCCAGACCGCCGCGCTGGCGCCGTCCCCGGCCGCGGCCGCGAGCAGCTTCACCGAGAACTGGCGGATGTCGCCCGCGGCGAAGATTCCGGGCACGTTCGTCCGCAGACAGGCATCGGTGACCACGTGCCCGCCCTCATCGAGCTCCATCAACCCCTTCAGAAACGCCGTGCTGGAAGCCAGCCCGGTGTACAAGAATGCTCCTTCCACCTCGAGGTCGGCGGTGGAGCTGTCGCGGACGTCCACCAACTGGAGTCGCTTCAAGCCGCTGCCGTCGCCGGCCGCTTGGGCCACTCTGTAGTTTGGCATCAACACAACATTATTCAGCTCGCGGAGCCGCTTCTGGGCCGCAGCCATGGCGTGCATCTCGCCGGCCGGGAAGACAAGGTGCACGCGCTTGGCGAGGGTCGCCAGGTACAGCGCTTCGTCGGCGGCCGAGTCCCCACCGCCGACGACGGCGATCTCGCGCCCGGCAAAGAACGGACCATCGCACACGCCACAGTACGAGATGCCCCGTCCCTCGAACGCCTCTTCGTTTTCAATCCCGGCTCGGCGGATGCTGGAACCCATCGCCAGGATGACGGACTTCCCCGTGATCACGTCGCCCGAGTCCAGGACGACGTCGAGCTCGTCGGCCTCCGCTCGCAGACCGTCGACGGTTCCGAGGACAAACGACACTCCCTGGTCCATCGCCTGGGTGGCGATCCGGGGACCCAGATCGAAGCCGTGGATCTCATCGAGCCCCGGGTAGTTCAGCACTCGGTCGATGTTGACCAATTGGCCGCCGCCGCCCAGCGGATCAACCACCACCGTGTCAAACCCGCTCTGCGCTGCGATCAACCCGGCGCTCAGACCGGCGACCCCTGCTCCGACAATGACGATGTCTCGAACCATTAATGTGTCCTCGCTCCAACGCGCGTGATCCGGTGAGAATCCGCCGATCGGTACGATCTCAATCTTGCGGCCATCGAGCGGCGTCGGAGAAAGCATAGCACTCTGGCGCAACGTATGTCATCGCCAACACCGGGCGCGAATTCCAGGGACGGCATGTGTCGGGCCTCACTTGGCGCGATCGCGCCGTGGTGCAACGCGGTGCGCACGAACCGTTGCTTGGCAGGCCTGGCCGGCATGTCACATTGATCGGACGGCCACCGCGATTGACTACGCGCCGTGGCCATTGTCATAATCATCTCGGAGCACGGGTGAGCACCGTCGACGCGACGACGACCGGGGGGAGGGCGTTCCGATGTCCCGCAATCACCGCAGGCGAACGTAGGGCCGCGGTCGCCAGTTGAGCGCCCGCGGGTCCCTCTGCCGGTCGCTGCCCGGCGCTTTCGCGGCGGTTGCCGTCTCGCTTGTCTTCCGCCGGGCGTATGGCACACCCGTGCTGGCAGACGTGGCGGTCGATTCCGCCCCCTTCTCGCTGGGGTTCGGCGCCTTCGCTTTCCTCCTGACGCGTCTGGAAGGCTACGCCAAGCCGCTGGTCTTCGCCGGCGTTGTCGTCGCACAGATAGCGCTCTACGCCGTCATCTCGATGCTCATGGACGGCGATGTGCTCCGCCGCTGGATTCGGCGGTCCGGCGGGCGACTCGGCGAAGCCCTGCAGGCCTTCCTGCTCCGCGCGGCCTTGCCGTCGTTTCTCCTCATCGTGCTGGGGCTGCTTCCCGGCGCGCTCTACCCGGGCCGGATCACCGCTGAGAAGCAATGGCAGGGATACGCTCTGGTGTCCCTGCTCGCGTCTTTGACGTTCGCCGCCGTGACGACGGCGGTTCGTGGCGTGCCGGCCGGCCCCGCGCGAGTCCTGAGGGATGGCCCCGCGGCCCAAGCCGGCGCTACCCGCCGTCAGTTCGTGACCACCTCCGTTGCCTGGGTGCTGGGCGTGCTGGCGCTGGGTTTCACCGGCAAGCAGGTGCTGGATCTTTTCGTGCGAGCAACCCGCGCCACACGGGCCGGGAGGCCGACGCCCGCGGTCACGCCGACCGCGCAGTTCTATGTTGTATCAAAGGACTTCTCCCCGCCTCGGGTCGACCCGGATACCTGGCGCCTGCGGGTGGATGGCAGCTCCGGGCGGACGCTTGTTCTCACCTACGATGACATCCTGGCACGACCATCAAAGACCGTGTTTCTGACCCTTGAATGCATCAGCAACCGACTGCAGGGCGGCCTCATCAGTAACGCCGCATGGACGGGCCTGCCGCTGGCTCCGTTGCTCGGCGAGCTTCAGCCGTTGCCGCCCGCGCGGTCGGTCGTCTTTCGTTCCCAGGACGGCTACTCTGACAGCCTGCCGTTGGAGGTAGCGCTCCGCGACGATGTCATGCTGGCGTATCGCATGAACGGCGAGACCCTGCCGGTGGAACATGGCTTTCCTCTGCGCCTGCTCGTGCCCGGCCGCTACGGCATGAAGAACCCCAAGTGGATCACCCAGATCCTGTTCACTGAAAAGGAGTACTTCGGCTACTGGGAGCAGCGCGGCTGGAGCCAGGAGGCCCACGTGCACACCTTCTGCCGCATCGACGTCCCCGCCGACGGCGTGGAGCTGGGCGAGGGCACCGTGCGTGTACAGGGCGTAGCTTTCGCGGGCGACCGAGGCATCAGCCGGGTGGAGCTTTCCACCGACGGTGGCCAGACCTGGCGCGAGGCGAGGCTGGTTCCGCCTCTTGGTCCCGCCGCGTGGGTGCTGTGGTCCTACGAGTGGGACGTAAGGGCGAGTCAGGCCCCGCAGGTCCTCGAGATCGTCGCGCGGGCCGCAGACGGTGGCGGAAGGGCGCAGACGGCCACCGAGAGCGAGCCGTTGCCGAACGGCGCCACAGGATATGCGCGCGTGCGAGTGCGTGTGGGGCCGGCCGGCCTCACGTGAGCGCGGATGCCTGCCCGAATCATCGGAAGCCGCCGAGTGCGAGGTGGCGGGCGCAGTGAAGCGTGGGGAGCGGGGGCGGCGTTGATCCATTTTGGTCGATAGTCGATAATATGGCCCGGTGGGCCGCTCTCTGTTGCCCGCGCCAGCCGCGCTCCTTCCGCCGCTGGCCCACCCTCGTTCGGCAGCATGGGCTGCTTGCGGAGGAACTGCCGGCCTCGCCTGCGACCGCGGCTCGCCGCGCCGGCGAAGCATCGGCAAGGCCCGTCCACGCTCCCTCCTGCGCCGCCGCGCGTCGGCCCCTGCTGCCGGCGGCGAGGGAAGTTACGGGCCACCGAGGCGAGCAGGGAGCCCCCGTGGACAATCCGACCTCATCGTTCGCCGAGGAGGCAGGCTTGGAGGAAACGAGCAGCGAAATGGCCAACGAGACACACGAGGACCTGCTCGCGCCCTATGTCGTGCTGGAGCTGGCGACGACGGAGACGGCGCTCTTCGGCCGCACTTTCGCCGACCTGGGGGCGCGGGTCATCGCGGTTGAGCCGCCGGGGGGCAGCCCGGCTCGCCGCCTCGGCCCGTTCGCCGACGGCGAGCCGGGCCTCGAGCGCGGGCTGTTCTGGTTGGGATACGGCGCCGGCAAGCAGAGCGTCACGCTAAACCTCGACACTCGCGACGGCCAGGCGCTGTTCCGGAAGCTCGTCTCGGGGGCGGATTTCGTCGTCGAAGGGTTTCCGCCCGGCTATCTGGCGGCGCGCGGACTCGCCTACGAAGACTTGAGGGCGCAGAACGAACGCGTCGTCCTGGTGTCGCTCACGCCGTACGGGCAGGAAGGGCCGTATCGCTCGTACGCGGGGGACGACCTGCTCACCTGGGCGCTCGGCGGGTACATGCACATGGTCGGGGATCCCGACCGGGCGCCGCTGCGGGTGGGGCTCCCGCCGCAGGCAAGCCTGCACCTGGCGATGGCCGGCGTGGTCGGCGCCCTCGCGGCCCACTTTCGCCGCCTCGCAACCGGCCACGGCGAACACGTCGACGTGGCGGCGCAGGAGGTGCCGCTGTCCATGCTGACGCACACCTACGCGTTCGCCGATCTCAGCGGCGTCAATCTCCAGCGACAAGGAATGTGGCGCGACCTCGGCCCCGGACGCCGCTCGCGCACCCTCTATCAATGCAAGGATGGCTGGGTGGTCTGGATGTTCATGACCTTCTACGGCGGCGCACGGACCGCCCGCAAGCTCATGGAGTGGATGGATTCCGAAGGCGCGGCACCGGAATGGCTCAAGCAGACCGACTGGGCCACCTTCGATCCCGCGGGCCTACCCCCCGATGAGGTCGACCGGTTCCTCGAGCCCTTCACCGCTTTCCTGCGCACCAAGACGAAGGCGGAGCTCCTGGAAGCAGCCGTCCGCGACGGACACATGTTCAGCCCGGTCAACACGCTGGCGGACGTGCTCGCCGACCCCCAGCTTGCGGCGCGCGCTTCCTGGCGAGAGGTCGCGGACACGGCACGAGCGATCGTGCTGCGGTATCCCGGGGTGCCGGTTCATACCACGGGCGCACCCTGGGTCGTCCGAGGTCCGGCACCCCGACTCGGGCAGCACAACCGTGCCGTGCTCGTGGATGAGCTCGGCTTGAGCTCGCAAGAGCTCGAGCTGCTGTTCGCCCTGGGGGTGGTCTGAGATGGCCGGCGAACGACCCACACTGCCCCTGGAAGGCGTCCACATCCTGGACTTCGGCACGACCGTGGCCGGGCCGGCCGCCACGAAGCTGCTGGCCATGTGGGGCGCGACGGTGCTGCGCGTCGAATCGAGCGTGCACCCGGATACCACGCGACTCGGTTCACCGTATGCGGGCGACGTACGAGGACTGAACCGCAGCGGCTACTTCGCCGTCTACAACTCGGACAAGCGTTCCCTGGCGCTCAACATGCAGAAGCCAGCCGCGCGCGAGTTCTTCAAGCGCCTGCTTCCCTGGGCGGACGCGGTCGTCGAGACGTTCGTGCCCGGAGTGATGGCACGCTGGGGGCTTGCGTACGAAGATCTGCGGAGGGTTCGTCCGGACCTGATCATGGTCAGCGAATGCCTGCAGGGGCAAACCGGCCCTCACGCCACGCACCGCGGCTACGGCCAGCAGGCATCCGCCCTCACCGGCTGGTACGAGGTCACCGGCTGGCCGGACCGGCCACCCACCGGGCCGTACTCCGCGTACGCGGATTTCATCGCGCTGCACTACGTCTCCGTGGCTGTGCTCGTCGCGCTGGAGTACCGGCGGCGGACGGGTCGGGGACAGTACGTTGATCTCTCGCAGTACGAGGTCGCCTGCCAGTTCGCGCTTCCGGGCCTGCTGGGTGAGCAGCTTCCCGCCACTCGCGGCGCCGCCGCGGTGCGCCGAGGCAACCGAGACCCGTACGCCGCTCCCCACGGGGTCTTCCCCTGCCGGGGTGAAGACCGCTGGGTCGCCATCGCGGTGCGGACGGACGCGCAGTGGTCGGCGCTCTGCACCGAGATGGGGCGGGAAGATCTGTGCCAGAACGAGGGCTTCGCGACCTTCCTGGAGCGGAAACGGCACGAGGACGCGCTCGAGGCGACGCTCGCCGCCTGGACCGCCGGGTTCGAGGCGAACGACCTCGTGCGTCGGCTGCAGGCGGTGGGCGTGCCCGCGGCCGCAGTGGCGAAAGGGGAAGATCTCTTCGCGGACCCACAGTTCCGCTTCCGCGGCACGTTTGCGGTGCTGGACCACCCGGAGATGGGCAGGTATCGATGCCACGGCAGCCCGTTCCGTTTCTCCGACCTGGTCGCGCAGCCGCGCCGAGCGGCGCCGTTGCTGGGGGAAGCGCGGGACTGGGTCTGCCGCGAGATCCTCGGCCTTTCGGACGACGAGATGGCAGCCTACGAGGCCGCGGGGATCTTTGAATAGACCTGACGTCAGCCCCACGAGCGCGAGGCTTAGGAACGTGGTAGGCCGAGACCTCGCGTCGCGATGATGTTGCGCTGGATCTCGCTGGTCCCCGCCTGGACGGTGACCGCCACGGAGCCCAGGTACTCCTCGGCCGCCAGGCCCGCCAACGGCGCGAGGGGATCGCCGGCACGTAGCAGCCCCACCGGCCCCAGCATGCGCAGCGCCAGGTTGGCGAGACGCTGGTGGACCTCGGTTCCGAGGAGCTTGCTCTGCGACGCCTCGCGGTTCGGCACGAGGCCCTGCTGCTGCAACCAGGCCACGCGATACGCGATCATGCGGGCTACCTCGAAGCCGGTGCGGAGCTCGCTCAGCTCCATCGCCATCGTCCGCGGCACGCCGCGCTCGCGGGCGTGGGCCAGGAGCGTCTCGAGCAGTCGGCGCGCCACGACCACGCGGTCGATGCCGCTGCGCTCGAAGTCCAGCGTGGTAGTGGCGACGTACCAGCCGCGGTTCAGCTCGCCGACGAGGTTCTCCCGTGGCACGCGCACATCCTCGAAGAAGACCTCGTTGAACGAGTGATGGCCGGGCAGGCTGACAAGCGGGCGCACCGTGATGCCCGGGGTCTTCACGTCGACGAGCAGGAAGGAGATGCCGCGGTGCTTGGGCGCGTCCGGGTCGGTGCGAACCAGCAGGACCATCCAGTCGGCCTGATGAGCGTAGCTGGTCCAGATCTTCTGGCCACTGACGATGAACTCGTCGCCGTCGAGGACCGAGCGGGTCTGCAGGGAGGCCAGGTCACTGCCGGCGCCCGGCTCGGAGAACCCCTGGCACCACCAGGACTCGGCGCGGGCGATGGGCGGCAGATGACGGCGTCGCTGGTCCTCGGTGCCATGGAGCATGAGGGTGGGCCCAATGCGATCGACACCCTGATCGCGGTACGGCGCGCCCGCCGAGGCCATCTCCTCGATATAGATGGCCTGCCAGAGCGGACCCAGCCCCAGCCCGCCGTGCTCAGTGGGCCAGGCGAGCGTCAGCCAGCCGCGCTCTGCCAGCGCCCGCCGGAACGTGCGCACCCGTCGCGCGTCCAGCGCCTCGGCGTCCCCCGGAGTCCGACCCGCGGGCCAGTGGTGCGCGATGAAGTCGCGGACGTCGGCCCGGAACCGCTCTTGCTCGGGGGTGAAGCGGAAATCCATCGAACGAGCACTCCCTTCGGTGACGGGGCGGTTGGCGGGCCCCGACGCAACCGGCGAGCGGCATCCCAGGCGCAGCGAGCCCGCGGACGAGTGGGGCGGCGCGGGCCCGGCGGGGGGAGCGGCGGCCGTCTTGACCCAGTATGACCGATAGTCGATAATCCCGCCATGGTCGCGATGGGCGCCAGTTCCGTCAGCACCTGGGTCGCCCAGGTGCTTCGCAACGAGATCCTCGAAGGCCGAATGACCGCCGGCGAGCACATCCGGCAGGTCGAGGTGGCGACGCGCCTCAATGTCAGCCAGAGCTCGGTGCGCGAGGCGTTTGGCCAGCTCCAGTCCGATGGGCTGGTTATCCTGCTACCTCGACGCGGGGTACGGGTGGCGAAGTTCACCATCGACGACCTCCGCCAGATCTACCA
This sequence comes from Chloroflexota bacterium, assembly GCA_021787985.1. Classification (GTDB taxonomy): domain Bacteria; phylum Chloroflexota; class Dehalococcoidia; order DSGV01; family DSGV01; genus JAJYLG01. The sequence continues at coordinate 61,431 of JAJYLG010000001.1, read as the reverse complement.
GGTCCGCGCGGTTGTCGAGGAGCTCGTCCTCAGGGCGGCGATCCCCAAGCTTAGTGCTGAGCACATTGACCGTTTGGACCAGCTCGTCGCCGAGATGGATGACGCACTGCAGGCGCACGATCCGGGCCGGTTCAACCGGGTCAACCATGAGTTCCACTTCGTCATGCTGGACGCGGCCGGTATCGCCTGGGCATACCAGGTGCTCCGGATCTTGTGGGGCGCTTCGGCCCCGTATCGAGCGCTCTTCGCGACGGGAGCACACCTCGAAGCGACCGAAGCCGATCACCGCGCGATGGTGGACGCGTGCCGCCGCGGCGCGGTGGAAGAGGTGCTCGCGCTGCAGCGAGGCCACCGGGAGCGGACCATCCGGCGTCTGGAGCAGGCGACGGCGGAACCGCCTGGCGGCGTCACCCGCGCCCCAGACGGTGCGATATCCCGGCGCCGCCGCGTGCGGACGCCAGACGCGCGAGCGGACGGATGACTCAGGCGCCGGCAACGGCTGCAGCCAGGCTGCGCGCGGATGTTGCCCGGCTGTCGCGTCTCTCCGCCAGGTGCGGCCGCATCCGGCCCGGCATCTCGCCTGACCAGGCGCGAGCGGGCATCCCAACACTGGCAAGGGAGTGATCATGCCGTTTCAGGGTTTCGAGCTGCCCGACGAGCTGACCCTCCTGCGCGACACGGTACGGGCGTTCGTGCAGCGCGAAGTCGTCGCTGCTGAACGAAGTCTGCGCTGGGATGAGGTGACGCTGCGCGAGGAGCAGGTGCGAGAGCTTCAGGGCAAGGCGAGGGCTGCCGGGCTGTGGTGCTTCGAGGTGCCGCAGGAGTACGGCGGCGGCGGCCTGAACACATTCGAGCACTCGGTCGTGCTCGAGGAGGCGGTGCAACACCGCACCGGGCTCTTCGAGGCGGCCGGTGGGGCATTCGGCCGCACCCCGCCGAACGTTCTCCTGGCCGGCGCTCAGGAGCAGGTCCGGCGATACGTCATCCCCTCCGTTGCGGAGGCGCGTCGCTGGTTCGTGGCGATTACCGAGCCGTCGGGCGGCTCTGACCCGGCGCGGGCCATCCAGACACGGGCGGTCCGCGATGGGGACGACTGGGTCCTGAATGGACGCAAGCTCTTCTCCACCGGGGCGGACCGCGCTCAGCACGGAATCGTCTACGCGCGGACCGACGTCGGCAAGGGACGTGAGGGGATCAGCGCGTTCATCATCGACTCCGGCACGCCGGGGATGGAGGTGCGTCCCGTCCACGTGATCCGTGATCGCTGGACCACGGAGATCACCTTCGACGACTGCCGCGTACCCGCGGAGCAGATGCTGGGCGCGCCGGGACAGGGATTCGCGCTGGCACAGAAATGGCTGGTGCACGGCCGTGTCTCCATCGCGGCGCAGTCCATCGGCGTCGCCAGCAAGGCACTCGCGATGGCGACCGAATACGCGAAGCAGCGCGAGACATTCGGCGCGCCGCTCGCGACACGCCAGGCGGTGCAGTGGATGCTCGCCGACTCCGCGGTCGAGCTGAGGGCGAGCCGCTGGCTGACCTGGGATGCGGCCTGGCGCGACGTCGAGGGCCGGGAGGCCCGCTACCACGCTTCCATGGCCAAGCTCCTGGCTACCGAGGCTTCCTATCGGGTTGTCGACCGGTCCATCCAGGTGCACGGCGGAGTCGGGCTCACGCGCGAGATGCCCCTGGAGGGGTGGCTTCGCGCGCTGCGGGTGTGGCTGGTCGGTGAAGGGCCTTCCGAGGTCCATCGCATGGTCATCGCCCGAGACCTTCTGTCGGGGAACGTGCCCGCCTAGCGGAAACGCCATCCTTACGCGGATCCGAGGGACGGGTGGGGGGACAATGCATTTCGGGAGCCTGGCTCAGGGCATAGTCAGCGGAGTCGTTATGGGCGGCGCCCTTGGCCTGCTGGCGCTCGGAGTGATCGTTGTCTTTCGTTCTACCAATGTATTGAACTTCGCCCAGGGCGATGCCTCGATGCTCTGTGGCTTCCTCCTGTACGTCCTGCTGACACACGTGCACCTGCCCTATGCGCTCGCGGTCCTGCTCGCGGTGCTGCTCGGCGGCGCGCTCGGGCTGGTCATGGACCGACTGATCTTGCGTCCACTCCGCGGTCAACCGCTCATGTCGTCGGTCATCGCCACTCTGGCCATCTCGATGATCTTGAGTGGTGTGGCCCTGTTCGTCTGGGGACCGTACGAGTTCGCGGTGCCCTCGCCGGTGGGCACGGGTGGGGTGCGGGTCGGTTCGATCTCGCTGGGCTACAGCTCGCTTCTTGCCTTGGGAGTCGTGGCCGTCGTCATCCTGCTCTTGACGCTGTTGATGCAGCGCACGCGCATCGGCCTCGCCATGCGAGCGACGAGCCAGAGCGCGCGCGTGGCCGGGCTGTTGGGGATCAACGTCGAGAGCGTGTTCAGCCTGTCCTGGGTGTTGAGTGGGGCGCTCGGCGCCCTGGCAGCCGCGATCATCACGCCGATCTACTACCTCGACATCGGCATCATGGACCAGTTGCTGCTGATAGCGTTCGCGGGAGTGGTCCTCGGCGGCTTGACCAGCTTTCTCGGGGCGGTTGCCGGCACCGTGCTGCTGAGCGTGGTCACGAACGTCCTCGACCTCTATGTCTCGACGCAGTGGACGAGCCCGATACTCGTTCTCATTATCTTGCTGACGCTGGTGCTGTGGCCGCAGGGGCTGTTCGGAAGAAGGTCGCTGATCTCCGCCACCCACGGGCTATTCGCGCGACCGCAGGGCGGCTCGCCGCTGCAGCGGTTCCTCGGGAGCGGGAGGCGGAAGACATCTGCGACGTCACTCCTCGTCATCATTGGCGTGGTGCTGCCGTTTCTCGTCGGTTCCATCAGAACGGACCAACTGACGCAGGTTTGGATCGCCGCGATCGCCATCCTGGGACTCACCGTGCTGTTCGGCTTCACGGGGCAGGTCTCCCTGGCGCAGGCGGGGTTCATGGGGCTCGGCGCGTACTGCTCCGCCATCGTCACGACGGATCTTGGCTTCCCGTTCCTCGGCGGACTGGTGGCCGCGGCGGTCGTCGCGGGCCTGTTCGGGCTGGCGCTCGGGGTTCCCTGCCTGCGGCTGAGCGGGCCATACCTGGCGGTAGCCACGTGGGGGTTCGGGTGGGGCCTGCCCACCGCCATCGCGAACCTCAACCGCCTGACCGGCGGATTCAACGGGATGGCAGGGCCTGAGCCGAGCCTGTTCGGCCTGATGCTCACCGGCGGCCGGGCCAAGTACTGGCTTGCCCTGGTGGTACTGGCGGTATGCATCGCGGCCGTCGCCAATCTGCGCCGCTCGCGCATCGGTCGTGCTTGGCTCGCTCTCCGCTCGAGCGAGCCGGCCGCAAAGGCGATGGGCGTGAACATCACGGTCTACAAGCTGCTGGCGTTCGTCGTCAGCGCCATGCTCGCCGGTGTGGCGGGCAGTCTGTACACGCACACCGTCAACTTCATCTCGCCTCAGACCTTTACGTTCTGGAACTCGATCTTCTACCTCGCGGCCGTGGTGGTAGGAGGGATGGAGTCGCTGCCCGGCGCGATCGTCGGGGCGCTCTTCCTGGTGATGATCCCGCAGCTCGTCGCGGGGGTCGGGAACTGGCAGTACGTGATCTACGGCGGAGCATTGCTCGTTGTCATCCGCTTTGCACCACGCGGGATTGTCGGTGTTCCCGATCAGTTGGCCAACCTTTTCATCCGGACCGGGAGGCGGCAACAGCTCACCACTGCGGAGCCGCTCGGCGACCCGGCGAAGAGCAGCTAGGAAGGCCGGATGCGTGTGAGCGCGCTGCTTGCGATCGAGGGTCTCCAGGTGCGGTTCGGCGGTGTCCGCGCCGTTGACGGCGTATCGCTGACCGTCGACGAGGGTGAGTCGGTCGGCATCATCGGGCCGAACGGCGCCGGCAAGACGACGCTTATCAACGCGATCACCGGCTTCGCCCGGCCCAACGGCGGGCGCGCCTCGTTCGCCGGTGCACCGCTGCTGGGCCGTGCGCCGCACAGCATCATTCGAGCGGGCATCGCGCGGACCTTCCAGAACCTCGAGCTCTTCGAAGGGATGACGGTCGTCGAGAACGTGATGGTTGGGCTGCATTCGCAGCACCGGACCGGCGTCATGTCCGCCCTTGTCAACGCGCCATCAGCCCGGCGCGACGAGCGGGCGATGCGCGCTCGCGCCGACGAGGTCCTGGACGAGGTCGGCCTGCGGGAGTGGCGCGACGAGCGAGTCGAGCTCCTGCCGTATGGCATCCAGAAGCTGGTGGAGCTGGCGCGAGCGATAGCCAGCCGGCCGCGACTGCTGCTCCTCGACGAGCCCGCGGCGGGGCTGAACACGCACGAGAAGGACATGCTACGGCAGAAGATCGACGACATTCGGGCGTCGTACCGGCTGGCCGTCCTGGTGATCGACCACGACGTGCGGTTCATCGAGCGACTGAGCAACCGAATGTACGCCATGAACTTCGGGACGGTGATCGCGGCAGGACGGCCAGCCGAAGTCCTGAGCGCGCCGCCGGTGGTAACGAGCTACCTGGGGGAGGGCGCCGGTGCTCCTTGAGGTGGAATCGCTCGTCGCCGGGTACGGCCCCAAGACCGTGCTCCATGAGGTGTGCGTGCGTATCCCCGAGTCCGGGATCGTCACGGTCCTGGGTCCCAACGGCGCAGGGAAGACCTCGCTCGTCCGGGCGATCTCCGGTGAGCTGCGCATCATGTCCGGCACCGTGCGGCTCGATGGGACTCGGATCGATCGCTGGCCGGTCCATCGCATCGCCCGCGGCGGCGTGGTGCAGGTCCCAGAGGGCCGACAGGTCTTCCCCGACCTCACGGTAGAGGAGAACTTGCTCTGCGGAAGCATGGCCGTCCGTGACCACCAGAAGACGAGGCGGGCCGATCTCGATCAGGTCCTCACGTACTTCCCCGCGCTCCGGTCACGGCTCCGCCAGCCCGCGGGCACGCTCTCGGGAGGCGAGCAGCAGATGCTGGCGGTAGGGCGGGCGTTGGTAGCGCACGCACGCGTTCTGCTCCTCGACGAGCCATCGCTCGGTCTGGCGCCCGCCATCGTGCAGCAGATATTCGAGATCCTGCGAGAGATCAACCGCACGGGAGTAGCCCTGCTCCTGGTCGAGCAGAACGTCACCCTCGCGCTGGCCCTCGCCGACTACGGCTATATCTTGCAGTCCGGGCAGGTCGTGATGGAGGGCGCGACATCTGTCCTGCGCGCGGATCCCGCCGTGAAAGGAGCCTATCAGCTCCTGTGAATGACCTGGAGCAACCGGGAAGAGGAACTGCCGTGGCGGCCGCCGCCGGAAAGGAGGTCCGCCGGGACCAAGCGACCATCGTCAGCTCGCCGCAGGACAACCCCCTGCGAGGCGGGCGGGGGTGCCGCGCGCACGCGCCTCCGCCGAGGCAGCTCGGGCGGGAGCGCCGTGCCTGGACGGGCGCTGGACCGGCGCACCAACCGCCGAATGCGAACCCTGGCAACTATCGAGCGAGGTCGAAGGACGAACGGAAAAGGGAGGAAACCATGAACTCGTGGGCTCGGGTCAAGAGCAAATCGACGCTCCTGCTCGCATTGGTCGCTGCAGTGGCCCTGCTTGCCGCGTGCAGCAGCTCCAAGTCAAGCTCCAGCGCTCCCGGCGTGTCGGGAAAGACGGTCACGATCGGCGGCGGTGAGGTTGTAACTGGCCCGTTCAACTTCCTGCTGCCGTTCACGTATGGCGTGCAGGCCTGGGTCAAGTGGGTCAATGACCACGGTGGCATCAACGGCTATACGTTCAATTACGACACGGCCGACAACGCCTACGATCCCTCGCGGTCATTGACCGTGATGAAAAAGCTGGTCAACCAGGACCATGTCTTCGCCGTGGTGGGCGATGTCGGAACGATCCCGAACAACGCCGTAATGCCGTTCATCAAGCAGACCGGCATCCCGGACATCGCGCCGGGCTTCTCCAGCGACCCGTTCGTCAAGGAGCCCGGCATCGCCAACTACTTCCCGGCTAACCCCGTCTACCGGTACGCCACCGAGTTCCTGGCGCAATTCCTCACCAAGCAGAAGAGCGTGGCGAAGCTCGGACTGCTGTACGAGAACAACGACGTCGGGACCGTGGCGAAGGCGGGCTTCGAAGCGTACGCGCAGCACGAGAACCTGTCCGTGGGCCCCGAGCTGGCGGTGGACCCGACCGCGGTCGACATGAGCTCGTACGTGAGCAGGATGAAAGACGCGGGCGTGGACGGCATCGTCTGGTGGGGGGCGAGCATTCCCCAGCTCTCGACGGCGGAGAAGGACGCCGCAGGGAGCGGATACCATCCACTGTGGGCGGCAGGGTTCTACAACGCCGACCCGAGCCTGTTCAAGCTGAGCAACGGCCTCGCGAACGGCACGACCTTCTTCGACAGCTACATGGTCGGTCCGGATGCGAGCACGCCCGCGGCGTCGGATTACCGCGCGGCGCTGGCGAAGTACTTCCCGAATGCCCAGCCCGGTCTCCTGAGCCAGCAAGGCTTCGCTGCCGGCGAGATCTTCGGCGAGGCGTTCAAGAAGGCGACGGCCAACGGCCAGAAGCCCACCTGGAAGGACCTCGAGGCCGCGCTGAACACCCTCAGCGACTGGACCGGAAGCCTCGTCTACAGCGTCACCTACACGTCTTCGCGGCACATCGGCTCGCTCAAGGAAGTGGTCGTGGCTGCGCAGGATAACAAGTTCGTGCCGGTGACTCAGCCTGCCGCGGTGCCCCAGTACTGACGCGGCGGGCGGAACATTGCCTGTCTGGTCCCCACGGACGGTGAGGGAGGGGACTTCGGCGGGCGGGAGCCCGAGCCGGAACCGCAGGCGGCGCGACCGGCTGCAGGAGGACGCTCGTGCAGCCGGTCGCGCCCGACAACGCGCGGCCAGAGCGAGCGGGCCGCGGGTGCAGAAGGAGAGCGAGTGACGTGTTGCCTTTGGACCACATCCGGATCCTCGACCTCTCCCGGCTGGCGCCCGGGCCGTTCTGCACCATGCTGCTGGCCGACCTCGGCGCCGACGTCATCAAGATCGAGGAGCTGGGTGGCGGACGACGTGCCCGCCTCGAACGTCAGGCGCGACGGCCCCCTCCCGAGGAGGAGGCGCGGCGCCGCGCCCACAGCGCGTTTGACCGCAACAAGCGGAGCATCACGCTCGACCTGAAGTCGCCGGACGGGGTGGAGGTCTTCCGACGCCTGGCGCGAACGGCCGATGTCGTCGTCGAGGGCTTCCGCCCCGGCGTGGTCAGGCGGCTGGGCGTGGACTACGAGCGCCTGCGGGACCTCAACCCCAGGCTGGTGTACTGCTCCATCTCCGGCTACGGCCAGGACGGCCCCTACGCGGGAGTCGTCGGCCACGACATCAACTACATCGCGCTGGCCGGCGCGCTGAGCCTCATCGGAGAGCGCGACGGCCCACCGGCCACCCCCGGCAATCTGCTCGGCGACTTCGCGGGCGGTGGACTGCTCGCGGCCTTCGGTATCCTCGCGGCGGTCGTCGCCCGTGAGCGGACGGGAGCCGGCCAGTACGTCGACATCGCCATGACCGACGGCGTCGCCATGCTCCTCACGTACTTCTTCTCGGAGTACTTCGCGCGCGGCAGCATCCCCATGCGGGGCACGCACCGGCTGACGGGCGCCGCTCCCTACTACGGCGCCTATCGCTGCGCCGACGACCGCTACATCGCCGTCGGCTGCAACGAGCCGTGGTTCTACGAGAACCTGTGCCGTGCCCTCGGTGGTGAGCGGTATCTCGACGACCAGTGGGCGGCTGGAGAGCGTGCCGAGGAGATCCGGCGGTTCTTTGCCGAGGCGTTTCGTGCCCGGCCGCGCGACGAGTGGTTCGACGCGCTGCGTGACCACGACGTGGCCGCGAGCCCCGTCTACACGCTCGACGAAGCGGCCAGCGACCCACAGCTCCGGGCGCGAGGCATGTTCGTCGATCTGCTCGACCCCGAAGTTGGCCCGGTTCGCCAGGTTGGCATCGCCGTGAAGCTCTCCGAGACCCCGGGCGCCGTCCGCCACACGGCACACGCGGCTGGCGCCGACACGGACGCGGTGCTGCGCGAGGCCGCGTTCTCCCCCGAAGAGATCGCGCGCCTGCGCGCGGCGGGCGCGTTCGGCAGTGTGAACGGCGAGCGGACATGACCTGAAGCCGAAATAGGCACGGAGTGGGTGACAGGTGCGCAAGAAGGTGGTGGCATGGATTTCCGATTGACACCGCAGCAGGCGGCATTCCGCGATGAGGTGCGAGCGTTCCTCCGGGAAACGCTGCCCCACGTTCCCGAAGACGATCTCGGCGAAGAGGGGCTCGGCATCGGCGGCTGGTCGCCGTGGTTCTCGAAGCGCCTGGCGGAGCGCGGCTGGATCGCGCTGCCGTGGCCGAAGGAGTACGGCGGCCTGGGCCTTGCGCACATCGAGCAGGCGATCTTCAACGAGGAGATCGCCTACCACCGCGCTCCGGCCGCCGCCCATCGCCGCGGCGTCTTCTACGTCGGCCCGATCTTGATTCGCTACGGGACCGAGGAGCAGCGGCGGGTCTTTCTCAGGCAGATCACCGCCGGCGGGGCGTTCTTCTGTCAGGGGTTCTCGGAGCCAGGCGCCGGCAGCGACCTGGCGTCCCTCCAGACGCGCGCCGTCCAGGACGGCGACGACTTCGTTATCAACGGGCAGAAGATCTGGACCTCCGACGCCCACCGCGCCGACTTCTGCTGGCTGGCCGCGCGGACGGACCCCGACGCACCCAAGCACCGCGGCATCAGCAACTTCATCGTCGACATGCACAGCGCGGGCGTCACCGTTCAGCCGTTGACGAACATGGCCGACGGCCACTTCTTTAACCAGGTGTTTTTCGATAACCTGCGCGTGCCACGCGAGAATCTCGTTGGCGAGCTTCACCGTGGCTGGTACCAGACGGCCACCACGCTCGACTTCGAGCGGTCGAGCATCGCCTCCTTCGCGGGGGTGCGCCGAACGCTGGAGGAGATCATCGAGCTGGCCCGCGCGCTTCCGACACGCCCGCCGGTCTCCGTCCGCCACATGCTGATCGACCTGCGCACGGCCACCGAGACCGGGACGGTGATGGCCTACGCGGTCGCATCCATGCAGGACAGAGGACTGATGCCGTCGAAGGAGGCGTCGCTGCTCAAGGTCTTCAGCAGCGAGCTACAGCAACGTGTGGCCGGTGCCGGCATGAAGGTGTGCGGGATGCACGGCCAGCTCGCGCCCGGTACGCCGCACGCGCCGCTCATGGGCCGGCTCGAGCGGATGTACCTGGGCGCGGTCGCGGCGACCATCGGCGGCGGCACGTCCGAGATCCAGCGCAACGTGATCGCGACGCGGGGCCTGGGTCTGCCCCGCAACTAGGGGACCAGCATGGACGGACATGCCATCGCCAAGGCCACCATGAGGAGGCTCGACCGGTTGAACTCGCCCAGGCTCGTGGATGGGCGCCGGACAGGGCACACGGAGCCGCCGGTCATCGGCCTGCCCGTGCGTCGGCCGAGCGGCTGCCGGACCCCGTTCGCGTCCGGGCGGGCGTGCGCAAGCAAAGGTCGACTGATCGCTGCGGGAGGCGCTCTGAAATGACGGGTCCGTTGTCTGGGCTACGGGTGTTGGACCTGACGTCCGTTCTGCTTGGCCCCTACTGCACCTTGCTGCTCGGCGACATGGGTGCGGAGGTGATCAAGGTCGAGAGCCCCGCGGGGGACATAACGCGCTATGTCGGCCCGGCGCGCCACCCCGGCATGGCGGCGAACTTCCTGAATCTCAACCGCAACAAGCGCAGCATCGTCCTCGATCTGAAGCTCCCCGCGGGACGAGAGGCGGTGCTCCGGCTCGCACAGACCTGCGACCTCCTGGTCCACAATATGCGTCCTCAGGCCATGGCAGATCTGGGCCTCACCTACGACGAGGTCCGGACAGTCAACGAGCGAATCGTGTACTGCGGGGCGTACGGTTTCTCGGAACAGGGGCCGTATCGCGGAAAGCCAGCGTACGACGACATGATCCAGGGCGTGTCTGGCCTGGCAGCCGTACAGGCCTACGTCGCCGGCGAGCCACAGTACGTCGCCTCAGCGGTTGCGGATCGGACCGCCGGGCTGGTCACGCTCAGCGCCATCCTCATGGCGCTCTACCACCGCGAACGTACCGGCCAAGGACAGGCCATCGAGGTGCCCATGTTCGAGACGATCGTGTTCGGGCTGATGCTGGAGCACATGTACGGGAAGTCGTTTGACCCCCCGCTGGGCTCCGCCGTCTACCCACGGACCACGTCCGTCCACCGCAAGCCCTACCGCACCGCCGACGGCTACGTCTGCGCCGTGATCTATACGGACCGCCACTGGCAGCGCTTCTTCGGGCTGGCCGGTCGCCCCGAGCTCGCCAGCGATGAACGCTTCCGCGACGTCTCGGCACGAACCCAACACATCGACGAGCTCTACGCCATGGTTGCCGACGTCCTGAAGCAGCGCACCACGGCCGAATGGCTGGCAGCCCTCGAGCAGGCAGACATCCCGGCCGTCCCCTTGAACTCGCCCGACAGCCTGCTCAGCGACCCGCACCTTCAGTCCATCGAGTTCTTCCCCATGGTCGACCATCCCAGCGAGGGCCGCGTGCGCACGATTCGGAACCCGATCACGTTTTCGCGCAGCCCCGGGAGCATTGGCCGGCTCGCGCCGCGACTCGGCCAGGACAGTCGCGAGGTGCTTCGGGAGGTCGGGTATGGCGAGCACGAGATCGATGCGCTGTTGGACCAGGGCGTCACGTTTCAACCGGGCGCGTGAGCGAGGCGCTGCGTGCGTGCCGGCTCGCTCCGGCCGCGCCACGCGCGTATGGCGGATCATCCGGAGCATGCACAAGACCTATCGGAAGTAAGGAGACAAGCGACGATGGAACCCTGGTACTTCGAGGACTACAAGGTCGGCGCCCGCTTCTCAACCCTGGCGCGCACCGTCACTGAGACGGACCTGGTCAACTTCATCGGTCTGTCGGGAATGTACGAGCCGCTGTTCGTCGACCAGGAGTACCTCCGCCGCGAGACGTCGTTCACCGGCCGGCTGGTGCCAGGAGCGCTCACCTTCGCGCTCTCGGAAGGGCTGGTGCTGCAGACGGGCGTGCTGAACGAGCGCGGAATCGCCTTCCTCGGCGCCGAGATCACCATCCTCAAGCCCGTGTACGTCGGCGACACCGTTCGCGTCGAGGTCGAGCCGACCGAGGCGCGACCCACGAACCGTCCCGGGCGCGGCATCGTGGTGACGCGCAACCATGTCCTGAACCAGCGTGGCGAAGAGGTGATGACCTACGTTGCCAAGCGGATGGTCCACGGCCGACCGGCCGAATCGTGACCCTGCGCCCGCGGCTCTTGCGCCGGCCTGCTCGACCAGGGCGAGGCGGCGGCCGCAGGGGACCTCAGAGACAGCGGCGCAGGGCCCGTGCGACGTACACGCGCGCCATCCGCTTGCGGTACACGATGGTGAGGTCCGTGTTGTCCAGCGGCTTCGCGCGCTGCTCGGCCGCCCGCGCGACCTCCGCGATGGCGTCGTCGGAAGGTAGTGCCCCCACGAGCTTCGCCGCCTCGGGGATCTCGACCGGGCGCGATGCGATGCCGGTCAGAACCACGCGCGCGTCCGCCACGGCTCCATCCGCCGCCCGCGAGACGCGCGCGGCCACACCGAGCACGGGGAAGTCGAACGACCCGCGGCGGCGGAGCTTCAGGTACGTGCTCCGCGTCGGGCCAAGTGGCGGCAGCGCGATCTCGGTGAGGACCTCGTCCCGTGCCATGTCGAGGTAGTGGATGCCATCGTCACGGTACAGCTCGCGGAGCGCGATCTCCCGCACGCCAGTCGGGCTGGCCAGCCGGGCACGCGCGTCGAGCGCGATCAGCGCGGGAGCGGTATCGCAGGACGAGACGGCCAAGCAGCGAGGGCTGGAAGGGGCGACCCGGCAGATCGTGCCCTGTGCCTTCATGCACCAGCCGAGCGATTCGCGCCACGGCTCCGTCTGGTCGTAGTAGTTGCAGCGCGTGTCGGCCAGCAGGTTGCCCGCCAGCGTCGCCCGCGTGCGGATCGCCGGCGTCGCGACCAGGCCCGCGGCCTCTGAGAGCGCCCGGAAATGCTCCTGAACATGCGGATGGTTCGCGATCACGTCCAGCGGCGTCAGCGCGCCGATGACCAGCCCGGACCCGTGCGTGCCGTGGACGCCGCGCAGTGAGTCCACCCTGTGCAGGCTGACGAGCACCGCTGCCTCGAACTGCCTGCGCTTGAGGTTCGGCACCAGGTCCGTGCCACCCGCGATGACCCGTGCCCCTTCGCCGCGGTCGGAGAGGACGCCGAGGACGCCCGCGAGATCCGGCGGCGCCACGTAATCGAACTTGGGCAACCGCAGCATGGCGTTCTACCTTCCGCTACTGTCCGGCATGCGCCGCCACACCGCCGTCCGTTCCGTCGGCAGCCGCCGGGTGTCCATAGGACTCCGGAGGAGGCTCCACCCGGGTGGGCTCGGGGTATGAGAAGCCGGGCAGCCGCTCCGGACCGACACGGCCACCTTTCCCTGCCGCCAGCGACTGGAGTGCCTTGACCAGCTTGGCGGGGGTGATCGGGACTTCGTCCACCCGCACGCCCACGGCGTCGTACACGGCGTTGGCGAGCGCCGGGGCGATCGGCAGCAGCGGTCCTTGCCCCACCTCTTTCGCGCCAAAAGGCCCCTCGGGGTCGGTCGATTCGATCAGGAAGGTCTCGACGTCCGGCATCTCCATCATCGTGGGACTCTTGTAGTCCAGCATGGACGGCGCCTTCAGTAGCTGCTTGCGATACGCCGACTCCTCCATCAGCGCTTCGCCGAGCCCCATGTACACCGAGCCTTCGACCTGGCCGCGGGCCAGCACCGGGTTGATCGCCTTGCCGATATCGTGCGCGAGCCAGACGCGCTCGACGTGGATCTGCCCCGTCTCGCTGTCCACCCGGAGCTCGATGACGGCAGCCGAGAAGGAATAGGCGGGCGACGGCCCGACGCCGGAACCCTTGTAGGGACCGCCCAACTGGGGAGGACGGTAGCTCCCGGAAGCGAGCACGTTGCCGTGGCGCGCCTCGGCGAGGCCGCACGCCTCGCGGAACGTCAGGCCGTGGTCCGGCCGCGACCTGGCGTACACGCGCCCTTCGCGGAACTCCAGCTCCTCAGGCGCGGCTTCCAGCCGTTCCGCGCTCGCCTCGGCGATCATCGCGCGCAGCCGCCGGGCCGCTGCCAGCGCCGCGTTGCCTGACATGAAGGTGACGCGGCTGGAGTAGCTGCCGAGGTCCACGGGCGCGGCGGCCGTGTCGGCGGTGACCAGCGTGATGTCGCCCGTCTGCAGACCGAGCACCTCGGCCACGATGGCGGCGTGCACCGTGTGCGCGCCCTGTCCGATCTCGGTGGCGCCGGTGTACACCGTCACTCCGCCGCCTCGGTCGGCCTTGACGAACACCTGGGAGTGGTCCATGTCGTTCCAGTAGATGGGCAGGCCCGCGCCGGACATGTAGCTGCTCACGGCGAGCCCGACCCCCCGCCCGTACGGCAGACGGCCGCGCTTCGCCGCGTAGTTCGAAGCGCGCAGCACCGTCTCGAGACACTCGCGCAGCCCGTTCGATGTGATACGAAGATGGTTCACGGTCATCGTGAACGGGCGCGAGAGATTCTGCAGCCGCAGCTTCGCCGGGTCCATGTTCAGGTCGTGCGCGACCTTGTCGAGGTGGACCTCCAGGGCGAAGCGGGGCTGCGGCGTGGCGTGGCCGCGCTTGGGCCCGCATGGCGGCTTGTTCGTGAAGACTCGCAGCCCTTGGAAGCGGTAGGCGGGGATGCGGTAGGTGACGGTCTGCAGCGCCCCGGTGTAGTAGATCGCGGCCGGGCCATAGCTGGCGTGCGCGCCGCCGTCGAGCATCGTCTTGAAGTGAAGCGCCGTCATGCTCCCATCGCGCCGATAGCCGCCGCGCAGCCACATCAGCACGGGATGCCGGCCGCGATGCGCGTAGAACACCTCCTCGCGCGTCAGCGTGATCTTCACCGGCCGGCCCGTGATGAGCGCGAGCTTGCACGCGACGATCTCGTGCGGGAACGGGTCGCACTTGCCGCCGAATCCGCCGCCAACCGGGACAGCCACCAGACGCACGTGCCCCTCCGGCAGACCGAGGACCTTGGCCACGGCCCGGTGGACGTAGTGCGGGTTCTGTGTGCTGCTGTGCAGGGTGACGCGGTCGGGCCCCTCCGGCACGGCCAGCGCGCCGTGCTCCTCGAGCGGCAGATGAGTGCTGCCCTCGTAGAAGAACAGGTCCTCGCGCGTGTAGTCCGCTGCCGCGAAGCCGGCGTCCACGTCGCCGAACTCCAGGGCGACGGCCTTGTGAACGTTCGCAGCCCGCCTCGTCTCGTGAATCGGCTCGCCAGGGCCGAGCAGGGCGGAGGCGACGTCCATGTGGATCGGCAGCGGCTCATACTCGATGCCGATGAGCTTGAGCGCCTCGTCCGCCGTCTCCTCGTCCACCGCGGCGACGGCGGCGACCGCGTCCCCGACGTAGCGGGCCTTCTCCTGCGCAAGCGCGTGCTCGTCCTCGCCGGTCGGCATGATGCCGTAGCAGGTGGGCAGGTCCTTGCCCGTGATGACCGCCTTCACACCCGGGTGCGTGAGCGCTCGGCTCGTGTCCAGAGAGCGGATCCTTGCGTGCGCCGCGGTGCTACGCAGGATCTTGGCCGTGAGCATCCCGGGGACGGCGAGGTCGTCAACGAACGTGAACTGACCGGTGACCTTGGCGATGCCTTCGACCCGCGGCCCCGGCCGGCCGACTACGGAAAGATCTTGACTCACGCCGGCACCTCTGCCGGACTGCCAGCCACGGCCATGCGCGTCGCGGCCAGCTCGACGGCGTCCAGGATGCTCTGGTAGCCGGTGCAGCGGCAGAGGTTCCCCGCGAGCGCGTTGCGGACCGCATCGCGGCCGGGCGCGGGGTTCGAGTCAAGGAGCGCCTTGGCGCTCATCAGCATCCCCGAGGTGCAGTAGCCGCACTGTGCCGCGCCCAGCTCGACGAATGCTTCTTGCAGCGGATGCAGCGATGTCGGTGTGCCGAGCCCTTCGACGGTGGTGACCTCTCGGCCATCCAGCTCTACGGCCAACGTCAGACAGGAGAGCGCCGGCCGGCCGTCCAGAAGGACCGTGCATGCACCGCACTCGCCGAGCTCACACCCATGCTTCGTGCCTGTCAGCCACAGGTCTTCACGCAGCGCTTCGAGCAAGGTCTTGTTGGGCGCAAGGTAGAGCTCGCGAGGGTCACCGTTGACCCGCAGTCGGACGAGCTGCTTCATGCTGAATCCCCCTCGCGTCTCGTCCGGCCTGGGGAGACGAGCTGCATCTCCGCGGCCCTCGGCACCGCCGCGGTCCTCCCCAAGCTCCATCAGGCACAGATCGTATCACCAACGTAGACGAACCCGCCGTTCGCGAGCTGCATCGGCCGTTCACAGTGCAGGGGCGAGTGATCGCTGGCGGTGATCGTCGCCGCCGACAGAGCCATGAACTTGAAGTCGCGCAACGAGTCCGCCGCCTTGATCAAACCCTTACGCGTCAGGTCCTTGCCCGCCCGCTTCAGCGTGGCGACCATGAGCTGAGCGTTCGCCATCCCCATCAGCGTGTACTGCGACACCTGCGCGCCCGGCGCGTACTTCGTCATGATTCGCTCGGCGAGCTGCACGTTGGGGTCGCTTCGGTCCGAGATCAGCGGCAGGTAGTTGGCGGTGACGACGCCCTCCATGTTCGACGCGCCGGCGGCCTTGATCACGGACGGGTCGGCCAGGATTGAGGTCATCAACGTGTGGGGCTTCCAGCCCGAGTCGCCCAGGAAGCGGAAGGCGAGCGCCGCGAACTTCGGGATCGCGAACACCGCCAGCACCTGCGCTCCCGAGCTCTTGAGCGCCGTCATCTGAGAAGCGACGTCCGACGTCGTCAGCTCGTACGACTGCTGTGCCACGACCTGAAGCTTGCCCTGGAGCCCCGAGACGAACGCGTTCAGGTAGTCTTTCCCGAAGTCATCGTTCTGATACAAGACCCCGACCTTCATGCCCGCCCAGTGCTGGTCGGCATATTCCGCGAGGATGCGCGCTTCTCGCCGGTAGCTGGGCGTGAACGGGAAGGTGTAGGGGTACTTCGACGAGTCGTTGAACAGGCTCGCCCCACTGAAGACGAACATGTCGGGCACGTGGAGGTCGTTGAGATAGCCGACGGCGGCGGCGTGCGTCGGCGTGCCGAGGCTGCCGTCGAACGCGAACACATCGTCGGACTGCACGAGCTGCTTCGTCACCGCCAGCGCCACCGCGGGGTTGGACTGGTCATCGCGCACGACGAACTTGATCGCGCGGCCGTTCACGCCTCCCTGCTCGTGGTTGACATAGTCGAAGTACGCCTGCATCGCCTGGGCGATGGGTGCGTACGTGGACGAGTTGCCCGTCCTCGGGAAGTGCGCACCGATGGTGACCTCGGTCGCAGCAACACCAGGCACGGCAGGCGTCGCCTGGGCCGCCGAAGTCGGTTTGCTGCTGCGACACGATACGGCCGCCAGCAGGGCCAGTGTGACCAGAACCAGTCCGGCTGAAGCGAATCTACTGCGAGCCTGCACCGCACTTCCGTCCTCTCTCGGGGTCTCGATCGGCCGCTGGTACCGGCGGCGCGCTGCGTGCGTACGTTTCGATTTCGACCGATCCTATTTCGTGCGCCTGACCTCATACGAACCCCGGCATGCCCAAGGCGCATGATGCGAGCGCATCAAACTGGGCCCACGCCAGCGCGGCACCCTCACCCGCCTGTGCCAGCGACCGCCCCCTGCTGCTCGAGCCGTTGGGCGCCTCCGCCGGCGCCGCCTCGCCCCCCAGACCGCTGAGGTAGCACCGTCGCACGCCCGGAAATGATGCAGATGCATCGTGCGTGGCGGCACGGCGGCGACCATCGTGTGGGTGTGGCGCGGCGCCCGACCGACCGGTCCGTCGGGCGCCGCAAGCAACACCAGGGGCGCTCATGACCGCAGCCGCACCGACACCCATGACGATGGCCGAGAAGGCCCTGGCCCGCGCGGCCGGCCGCTCGCAGGTCGCGGCGGGCGAGTTCGTCACCGCGTCCGTCGACCTGGCGATGACGCACGACATCTTTGCCGCCGACGTCTTCGGCATGCTTGCCGACGCCGGCATCCGCCGCGTCTGGGATGCGGACCGCGTGGTCGTCGTGTTCGACCATCTCGTCCCCCCGCCGACCATCGAGGCCGCCGAAGCCCAGCGGCGGGCACGCCAGCACGCGGCGGACTTCGGAATCCGGCACTTCTACGCCGAGCGCGCCGGCATCTGTCACCAGGTCCTCGTCGAGAAGGGCCACGTCCTTCCCGGCAGGCTGGTCGTGGCCACGGACTCCCACACCACCACGCACGGCGCGCTGGGCGCCGCCGGCAGCGGCATCGGCAGCACGGAGATGGCCTACGTCCTGGCGACGGGCCGCTTGTGGTTCAAGGTCCCGGAGACCATTCGGTTCGAGCTGGTTGGCGAGCTGCCCGAGTGGGTGACGGCCAAGGACATCGTCCTGTTCATCGCCGGTCGTTTCGGCGCGGACGTCGCTCGCTACCGCGCGATCGAGATGGGCGGCCCGGCCGCGTCCAGGCTGAGCGTCGCCGGCCGGCTCACGATCAGCAACATGGCGGTCGAGCTGGGCGCGAAGTTCGGCTTCTTCGAAGCGGACGAGGCGGCGCTGGCGTTCCTGACCGGACGCACTCGCGAACCCCTGGAGCCCTTTGGGCCGGATGACGGCGCCCGTTACCTCGCCGCATACTCGATCGACGTGAGCGACCTCGAGCCGCAGGTCGCCTTGCCGCACAACGTGGACAACGTGCGACCGCTGAGCACGGTCCGCGGGCTGCGCGTCGACCAGGCGTTCCTCGGCTCCTGCACCAATGGACGCTTGGAGGACCTGGCTGCCGCCGCCGCGATCTTGCGAGCGCGGACGGTCCATCCGGACGTGCGCATGGTTGTGGCGCCCGCGTCGCAGGAGGTATACCGCCAGGCGGCCCGTCAGGGATTGCTGGAGATCTTCTCGCAGGCTGGGGCTGTCGTGCTCAACCCGGGCTGCGGCCCATGCTTCGGCGGGCACCAGGGGCTGCTGGCGCCCGGCGAGCGCTGCATCGGCTCGCACAACCGCAACTTCTGTGGACGCATGGGGAGCTCGGCGGCAGAGATCTGCCTGGCGTCGCCGGCGGTGGTGGCGGCTTCCGCCGTCGCCGGAGCGATCGCCGACCCGAGGGAATACGCGTGAGCACCGAGCTGCAACCATTCAAGGGGAAGGTCTGGCTCTTCGGTGACGACATCAGCACCGACCTGCTGTCGCCGGGCGCGTGCGTTTTCGCAACAGAGCAAGTGCGGCGCCAGCACGTGCTGGAGGCGGCCGACCCACGCTTCGCGCGGGAGGTCCAACCCGGCGACGTCATCGTGGCCGGACGGAACTTCGGGTGCGGGTCCAGCCGCGAGTCGGCCCCGGAGAACCTGAAGCTCGTCGGGCTCGGCGGCGTGGTTGCCGAATCGTTCGCTCGCATCTTCTTCCGCAACGCCGTGGCGATCGGGCTGCCCGTGGTCGCCTGTCCTGGCGTGGTCGCGGCCTTCGCGCCGGGCGACGAGATCGAGCTCGCACTGGATGAGGCGACCGTGCGCAACCTGCGCACCGGGCAGGTCCTACAAGCCGAGCGCCTAGCGCCCGACATGCTCCAAGTCCTGGCTCGCGGCGGCATCCTGCCGCTCTTGCGCGAGCTGGCAGCCGATGCGAACGCCGGCCCGATCCCTGATCCGCGGCCCGGCCGGTGAGCGCAAGTCGGGGAGAAGCGGGAATGGGAAGACGAGCTACATCGGCGATAGTCCCCGATAGCCAGAGCGGAGAAGCGATCCACCGCCTAATCTACGACTGGAACCAGGGCGCGCGGGCATGGCAGCCCGCGTGCCGCGGCGTCGAGCTCAACGATGAGACGCTGCGAGACGGCCTTCAGAGCCCGTCCGTGCAGAACCCCACGGTCGAGCAGAAGATCGAGCTGCTGCACTTGATGGAGACCCTCGGGATCAACGGCGCCAACATCGGGTATCCGGGGGCCAGCGCCCAGGCGATGGCCGATGTGGTCGCGCTGGCGCGGGAGATCGACCGCGCCCGGCTGCGCCTCCGGCCGAACTGCGCCGCCCGCACGCATGAGGCCGATATTCGCCCGATCGCCGAAGCGCAGCAGCGTTCCGGCGTAGCGATCACGGCGTCGGTGTTCCTGGGCTCGAGCCCCATCCGCCAACTGGTGGAGGGGTGGGACCTGCACCGTCTGCTGTGCACCACGGAGCAGGCGGTCACGCTCGCGGTGCGCCTCGGGTTGGAGGTGATGTACGTCACGGAGGACACCACCCGCGCGCGGCCGGAGCACCTGGAACGCCTGTATCGCACGGCCATCGAGAGCGGAGCGACCCGGGTTTGCGTCGCGGACACCGTTGGCCACGCGACGCCGTGGGGCGCCCAGCGCACGGTGCGCTTCATCCGGCGGGTCATCGACCGGACGGGCGTGCCGGTCAAGCTCGACTACCACGGCCATCGCGACCGCGGCCTGGACGTCATCAACTCATTGGCCGCGCTCCAGGCCGGCGCCGACCGGGTGCACGGCTGCGCGTTGGGCATCGGAGAACGCGCCGGCAACACCTCCATGGACCTGCTGCTGGTCAACCTGCAACTGCTGGGATGGATCAACCGTGACCTCAGCCGGCTGCCCGACTACGTGCGCGTCGCGTCGGAAGCTACCGGCACGCCGATCCCATGCAACTACCCGGTCATCGGCAAGGATGCGTTCGAGACGAGCACCGGCGTGCACGCCGCGGCCATCGCCAAGGCCCGCCAGCGAGGAGACACCTGGCTGGCGGACCGGGTTTACAGCAGCGTGCCCGCCGCGATGGTCGGCCGGCGACAGGTGATCTCCGTCGGGCCCATGAGCGGCCAGTCGAACGTCGCCTGCTGGCTCGCCGACCATCAGCTCGAAGCGACGCCGGAGCGCGTCCGGAAGGTCTTGCGCTACGCGAAGTCGGCCGGCAGAGTGCTCACGGACGACGAAGTCCGTGGAATCGTCGAAGAAACGACGGGAACGACGCCGAAGGAGCCAGCGTGATGCCGAAGTCGCGGCCAGAGGTGGAGAAACGACCGACTCGCGCTCCAGCGCATGAGAGTCCGGTCACGACCGCGTTGCTCTCCGGCAACGAGGCGATCGCGCGCGGCGCCCGCGAAGCGGGAGTGCGTGTCGCGGCGGGGTACCCGGGCACGCCCAGCACGGAGATCCTCGAATCGCTGGTGCGCATGGATCCCGGCGCCGAGACCTACGTGGAATGGGCGACCAACGAGAAGGTCGCGCTGGATATCGCCCTGGGCGCGGCGCTGGCCGGGTCCCGTGCGCTGGCCACGATGAAGCACGTCGGACTGAACGTGGCCTCGGACACCTTCATGACCGCCGCCTATACCGGCGCGCGGGCGGGACTCGTCGTCGTTAGCGCCGACGACCCGGGGATGCACAGCTCGCAGAACGAGCAGGACAACCGCCTGTTCGCCCGCTTCGCCGGCGTGCCGCTGCTCGAACCGTCTGACAGCGAGGAGTGCCGCGAGCTCACCGTCCTCGCGTTTGAGCTGAGCGAGCGCTTCGATCTGCCCGTGCTGCTGCGCTCCACTACCCGCGTCTGCCACGCGCGTGGCGTGGTGAGGCTCGACCCGGTGCGGGCCAGCGCCACACCGGCCTTCGAACGCGATCCCGACAAGTTCGTGATGCTGCCGGCGGCCGCGCGCGTCCGTCACGAAGTGCTGCTCCAACGGCTCGAGATGCTCACCCCGTACGCGGAGCGCTGCGCCCTCAATCGGATGGAGTGGCGCGATCGCAAGGTGGGGGTGGTGACGAGCGGCATCGCGTACCACTACGTGCGAGAGGCGCTGCCGAGCGCCAGCGTGCTCAAGCTCGGCCTGACACACCCCCTGCCGCTGGAGCGGCTGCGCGAGTTCGCCGCCGGCGTCGAGCGCCTGCTGGTCGTCGAGGAGCTCGAGCCGCTGCTGGAGAACGAGCTACGCGCGGCCGGGCTGACCGTCGAGGGCAAGGCCTATTTCCCGCGGGCGGGCGAGCTGAGCCCCGACCTGGTAAGGGCCGGCTTCCAGCGGGCCGGCGTTCTGCCCGCGGAAGCGGCGACCCCCGCCTGCGCGGGGGCGGGCACGCCGACCTCCGTGCCGGTGGCCGGCCGTCCACCGCTGCTCTGTCCGGGATGCCCGCACGTCACGCCGTTCCTCGCCCTGCGCCATCTCGGCGCCGTCGTGGCGGGTGATATCGGCTGCTACACCCTGGCCGCGACGGAGCCGCTGTCCGCGATGGACACCTGTGTGGCCATGGGATCGAGCATCGGCATGGCGATCGGCCTTGCCCGTTCGGGCGGCGCACCCGGCCCCGTGGTCGCCACCATCGGCGACTCGACGTTTCTCCACGCGGGCCTGCCGGCGCTCGCCGACGCCGCGTACCACAACACGAAGATCACGGTGCTCGTCCTCGACAACGGCACTACGGCGATGACGGGCGGGCAGGCGCACCCGGCCGCGGGCACGACGATCCGCGGCGAGCCGGCCCCGCAGATCGACCTGGCGCAGCTCTGCAGGGCGCTGGGAGCGCAGTTCGTGCAGGTCGTCGACCCGTACGACGTGGCCGCGACCTACCTCGCCATCGAACGGGCGATCGCGGCCCCCGGCGTTGCCGTGGTGATCACCAACCGGCCGTGCGTCGAGGCGCCGGTCAAGGTGCGCGACCGACCGTTCCACGTGCTGGCGGACCAATGCATCGCCTGCCAGCTCTGCATGAATCTCGGCTGTCCGTCGATCACGTGGAGCGAGGAGCGCTATGAGGGCGCGCCGAAGGTCGAGATCGACGTGGTGGGCTGCACGGGCTGCACCATCTGCGCGCAGGTTTGCCCCGCCAACGCGATCGTGCCAGTGCGGGAGTGGAGCAGGGCACGGTGATGGAGCAAGGCAGCATCCTTCTGGTCGGAGTCGGCGGACAGGGAGTGGTGCTCGCCAGCGCCATCGTGGCCGATATCGCATTGCGCTGCGGTTTCGACGTGAAGCAGAGCGAAGTGCACGGCATGTCACAGCGCGGCGGTGTGGTCACATCGCACTTACGTTTCGGGGGACAGGTGCACTCGCCGCTGATCGAGCGGGGCCAGGTTGACGTGCTGGTCGCGTTCGAGTGGAACGAGGCGTTGCGATGGCTTCCGCAGTTGCGGCCGGGAGCGCCCATGATCGTCAATCTGCAGCGGCAGGTCCCGCCCGGGGCGTGCCGGGATCGCAAGTCGTGGCGTTCCGGCTATCCGGCGGTCGCGCTGGACGCCCTGGCCCGACAGGTGGGCGACCTGCGCGTCTGCGACGCGCTCGCGATCGCCGGCCAGGCCGGATCGCCGAAGGCCGCTAACAGCGCGCTCCTCGGAGTGCTGGCGCCGCTGCTGCCGTTCCCCGAGTCGGTCTGGCTGGACGCGCTGCGGTCGCACGTGCCGCCGGCGACAGTCACCATCAACGAGCGGGCGTTTGCGGCGGGGCGCTCGCTTCCGTTCCCTGAGGAGACTCGGCGACATGCCGGTGCCACGAGGTTCTCCGCCAACGGCTTCCACGGGCGAGATGAATCCGCGCCGCCGCGGCTGGAGGTCATCGCGGTGTGGTGCAAGGGCTGCGACATCTGCGTGCGCGCCTGTCCCACGCATGTGCTGGCCCTCAACGCGGCAGACAAGGTGGCGGTCGTGCGTCCCGACGCGTGCACCGGCTGTCGGCTCTGCGAGCTGCTCTGCCCGGATTTCGCCATCGTGGTGCACGACGCGGAAGAGCGAGCCGCCGATCTGACCGCCGCCAACCACTCGGGAAGCGAGGCGCGAGGATGACGGCAACGCTGCTCCAGGGGAACCAAGCCTGCGTGCGCGGAGCGATCGACGCGGGCTGCCGCTTCTTCGCCGGCTACCCGATCACTCCCTCCTCGGAGATCATGGAGGGCATGGCCACGATGCTCCCGCGCGTCGGCGGCGTCTTCATCCAGATGGAGGATGAGATGGCCTCGCTGGCGGCGGTGATGGGCGCTTCGCTCGCCGGCAGGAAGGGGATGACGGCGACCAGCGGGCCCGGCTTCTCCCTCATGCAGGAGCATATCGGCTACGGCGCGTTTGCGGAGATCCCTTGCGTGATCGTGGACGTGATGCGCGGCGGGCCGAGCACCGGGCTGCCCACCAGCCCATCCCAGGGGGACGTGATGCAGGCCCGTTGGGGGACGCACGGCGACCACCCGATCATCGTGCTGGCGCCGGCATCCGTGGCCGAGGTGTACGAGCTCACGGTCCGCGCGTTCAACCTGTCCGAGCGCTACCGGACGCCGGTGATCCTGCTGTACGACGAGGTCATCGGCCACGTTCGGGAGCGCGCCGAGCTGCCGAGCCTGGAGTCACTGGGCGTGGTCGAGCGTCCGCAACCGAACTGCCCTACGGAGGCGTATCGGCCCTACGGCGACGGGGCGCAGCGAGTGGCACCACTCGCCGATTTCGGCTCGGGCTACCGCTACCACGTCACCGGGCTGGCCCACGACGAACGCGGCTATCCCACCCAGGACCCGCGGGTCATCGCCCGGCTGCACGAACGGCTCCACGCCAAGCTCCAGGACGGGCGGGCTGAGATCGTCTCGTACGAGGGCGAGGAGCTTGACGACGCCGAGGTGGTGATCGTGGCCTACGGGGTCAGCGCACGCGCCGCGCGCCGCGCGGTCAGCGAGGCCCGCCGGCAAGGGCTGCGCGCCGGCCTCTTCCGCCCGCGGACCCTCTGGCCGTTCCCCGACGCCGAGGTGAACGTGCTGGCACGGAGCGCGCGAGCGCTGGTCGTGGCGGAGATGAACATGGGCCAGATCGTCTACGAGGTCGAGCGCTGCGCCCGCGGACAGGCTCCCGTCTTCGGCTGCCTGCGCGCCGACGGTCAGCCGCTGACGCCCGACGAGATCCTCGCTCGCCTCGTTGAGGTGAGGGCGGGCGAGGCGGAGGTCTCCCGATGAATACGGCCGCACGCGCGGACTATCGCCGCTATCTGCGCCTGGACATGATGCCGCACATCCTCTGCCCGGGCTGCGGGCACGGCATCGTGCTGCAGGCGATGCTGCGCGCCATCTGGCGCCTCGGCCTTCCGCAGGACCAGGTGGCCGTGGTCGGTGGGATCGGGTGCTCGAGCCGCATGGTCGGGTACGTGGACTTCTGCACGCTGCATACGACGCACGGTCGCGCGCTGCCGTTCGCCACCGGCCTCAAGCTCGCGCGGCCGGAGCTGACGGTGCTGGCGATCGTGGGCGATGGCGACGGACTGGCCATCGGCGGCAATCACCTCATCCATGCCGCGCGACGCAACATCGACGTCACCTGCCTGCTGCTGAACAACGCTATCTACGGCATGACGGGCGGTCAGGTGGCGCCGACGACGCCCACCGAGATGGTCAGCGCCACGACCCCCGGCGGCGCCCTGGAGCCGAGCTTCGACTCCTGCAAGCTACTGGAAGCGGCAGGCGCCAGCTTCGTCGCGCGTGGTCTGAGCTCCGCCCCCATCGACCTGGAAGCGCTTATCGTCCAGGGCATCCAGCACCAGGGCTTCTCGTTCCTCGAGGTCCTCAGCGATTGCCCGACCTACTACGGTCGCTACAACCGCTTGGGCGAGGGGCCCGAGATGCTGCAGGCGCAGCGGCGTCACGTGGACTGGGTGGCGGCGCCGCTGGCCGACAAGGCGTTCGTGCCCGGTTTCGCTGACACCGCCGCCGTTGCCGATGTCGCGCTTCAGTACGGCGTGCTCCATCGGGAGACGCGGCCGGAGCTGAGCGAGCAGGTGCACCGGCTGATCGCGGCTTCCGTCGGTGAGGGTCCCACATGAGCACGGCAGCCACGGGTCGCTACGAGCTGAGACTTGCCGGCAAGGGAGGGCAGGGGATCGTGCTCGCCGGGCTGCTGCTCGCCGAAGCGGCCATCCTGGCAGGGAAGCACGCGACTCACGCGCAGACCTATGGCCCGGAGTCACGCGGTGGGGCCAGCAAGGCGGACGTCATCATCAGCGACGGCCCGATCGACTATCTCTGGCCGAGCGAGCTCGACGCGCTGGTCGCCCTCAGCCAGGAGGGCTGGGACCGGAACTCCCGCCAGGTCAGACACGGCGGACTCGTGGTGGTGGATAGCGAGAACGTCGCGTGCCCCGGCGGCGTGGATGTCGAACAGTGCGCGTTCCCGATCACGGCAATCGCCAAGCAGCGGCTGGGCACCGCCGTGGGCGCCAACGTCGTCGCGCTGGGGGTCCTCGTGGCCCTGTCGCACGTAGTGCCGGTCGAAGCGGCCGAGCAGGCCATCGCCGCCCGCCGGCCCGGTGGGAGCGCGGAACCCTCGCTGCGGGCGTTTCGGGCGGGTCTCGACTTGGTCGAGACGGCCGTTGGCAAAGGACCACGGAGGTGACTGGGAACGCGGCGGTCGACGCCGAGGTGACCAGCCGGGAGCGCGTGCTGCGGGCCGCGGCGTACCTGTTTCGCACGAAGGGGTTTGACGCGACCAGCATGCGGGAGATCGCCCAGCTCGCGGGGCTGGGCAAGAGCAGCCTCTACCACCACGTACCGAGCAAGCAGCAGATGCTCGGCGAGCTGGTGGACCATGGGATGGACCAGTTGACCAGCGCCCTCCAGCGCGTGGCAACCGCCGATCTCCCGACAACCGAACGGCTCAGGCTGGCCGTTCGGACCCACGTTCTGACCTACATCGAGCACCGGGATAGCGTCGCCTGCTTCATCCAGGAGGGTCGCGCGCTCACGGGCGACCAGCGGGGCGCGTTCTTCGCCCACCGCGACCGCTACGAGGGGTGGTTCCGCGAGCTGGTGGCGGATGGCATCGCCAAGGGCGAGTTCCGTCCGACCGACGTGAAGCTGGCGGTCTTCGCGATCTTGGGCATGTGCCACTGGGTCGTGCGCTGGTACCGCCCGGACGGCGGCTTTCCGCCCGAGAAGATCGCGGACGACTTCGCCGAGTTCGCCGTCCGCGGTCTGGTCACGGGTCAGGAGGGCGGGTAACCCATGGGCGCGCTGGACGGCGTCCGTGTGCTGGACCTGTCGCAGGGAGCGGCAGGACCGACCTGCGCCATGATCCTCGGCGATCACGGCGCGGAGGTGATCAAGGTGGAGCCCTGCTCGGGCGAGTGGGGCCGCGGGCTCGGGCCCCCGTTCTGGCACGGCGTCGCGGCCGCCTACCTGGGCATGAACCGGAACAAGCGCAGCATCGCCCTCGACCTCAAGCGCCCGGCTGGCCGTCGTATCGTCCGCAAGCTGGCCGCCCGCGCGGACGTCCTCGTGGAAAGCTTCCGGCCCGGCGTCCTCGACCGGCTGGAGCTCGGCCATGCGGCCCTGCGCGCGGAGAATCCCGGGCTGGTCTACTGCTCCATCACGGCCTTCGGCCCCTCAGGACCGTGGCGTGACCGGCCCGGCGTCGACGGCGTCGTCCAGGCAATGAGCGGCCTGATGAGCGTGACGGGGACGGCCGACGGGGACCCCGTCAAAGTCGGCGTCCCGGCCGCCGACATGACGGCCGCGTTTCTCTCCGTGCAGGGGATCTTGCTCGCCCTGCACGCCCGCGCGCGCACGGGACAGGGACAGCACGTCGGCGTGGCGCTGCTCGACGCGCTGCTGGCGTTCCAGGCGGTGCCGCTGGCGATGTACCTCGCCGGCGGGGAGATCCCGCAGAAGCTCGGCAGCGCGGCGCCGTATTCCGCCCCCAACGAGGTGTTTCGCACCCGCGACGGCGCCATCATGCTGGCCGCGTACACGCCGGAGCGCTGGTCCGCCCTCTGCCGCGTGGTCGAGCGGCCCGAATTGGAGGACGACCCACGCTTCCGTAGCAACGCGGACCGGGTGCGGAACCGGCCAGCGTTGCGCGAGGAGATGGAGCGCTCGTTGCGGCAGCGGGATTCGGCCGTCTGGCTCCAGGCACTGGCGGCTGCGGACATCATCTGCGGCCCGCTGCTGACCTACGAGCAGCTCGTGGCCGAGCCACAGCTCGCCGAGAACCAGATGGTCATCGAGCTGCGACACCCGACGCTCGGCGCGGCCACGACGGCCGGCATCCCCGTCAAGCTGGAGCGTACGCCCGGATCCGTTCGTGAGCCGGCCCCGCAGGTGGGGGAGCACTCCGCCGCCGTCCTGGCGGAGCTTGGCTACTCCAACGCCGAGATCGAAGCCCTGATAGGCGAAGGGACCGTCGTGGCCCTGGACGCCAGGCGCACTACCGGGAGCGGCGTCGCCAACAGAGGAGGTACATCATGAATGCCGGCGGACATGACGAGCAGGTCCGAATCCGCTGCGTCATCATGCGCGGCGGGACCTCCAAGGCGCTCTTTCTGCGGTCGGCCGATCTCCTGTCGGACCCGGCGCTGCGCGACCAACAGATCCTTGCGCTGTTCGGCAGCCCCGACCCCCGGCAGATCGACGGCCTCGGCGGTGCGGACATCCTCACCAGCAAGCTGGCGATCATCGCCCCCTCCAGCCGGCCGGACGCCGACGTCGACTACACGTTCGCCCAGGTGAGCGTCAGCGAGCCGGTGGTCTCGTACGACATGAACTGCGGCAACATCTCGGCCGCTGTGGGCGCCTACGCGGTCCAGGAAGGATTCGTGCCCGCGCGGCAGCCGCTGACGACCGTGCGCATCCACAACACCAACACGCGAAAGGTGCTGCTGGCCCACGTGCCCGTCGAAGCCGGCGGTCCGCGGGTCGAAGGTGACTGCGTGGTGGAAGGCGTGCCGGGAAGCGGGGCCGAGATCCTGCTCGACTACCGGCAGACGGCCGGCGGCGCCACCGGGCGGCTGCTGCCGACGGGCCGAGTGCGCGACAAGCTCGAGATTCCTGAGCTCGGGAAAGAGCTAGACATAAGCGTAGTCGACGTCGGGAACCTGTGCGTGTTCTTCGCCGCTGCCGCGGCGGGACTGACCGGCGCGGAGGGCCCCGCCAGCCTGAGCGCCGAACACGTGGCTCAGGTCGACGCCGTCCGCGCACGAACCGCCGCGTGGCTGGGTCTGCGAACCGATGGGCTGACACCTATTCCCGTGGCCGTCGCGCCCCCCACCCCGTACCCACGTTTCGCGGACGGCGAGGTCGTACCCGAGAGCGCGATCGATCTCGTGGCCCGCGTGGTCGGAGGCCGACCGCCCATGCTGCACAAGGCGTTTCCCGGCACGGCGGGGGTGTGCACGGGCGTGGCCGCCCGCATCCGCGGAACCGTGGTCCATGCGGTCGTGCGCCCAGAGACGGGCCAGGAAGCCGTGCGGATCGGGCACCCGAGCGGGGTCTTCCCCGTACGGAGCCGCGTCGTCGAGGACGAGGGCGATTTCCAGGTTGACCGCGCCGCGTACTCGCGCACCGCTCGCCGGCTCATGGAGGGCGAGGCCTTCATCCGCCGTGCTGCCCTGGCGCGGCCGCGAGCCGCGGCGGGTGCGGCACGAGCTTCATGAATGCAGAGGAGGAGTTCCATGACTCTGCGCACGTACGTGGCGGCGGTGATCGGCCACGGTCCCGTCGCGACGGCGATCGCCGGCACGTTGGGACATTCCGGGGCGACCGTGGTGCGACCGCTGCCGGAGGAGACCGCTGAGGCCGTCGTGGCACGCGCCGCGAGCGTTGGGCCGCTGGGAGTGCTGGTCAACTGCCCGGGCATCGGCAGCTCGGGACGGGCAGAGGAGCTGACCGACGCGGACTGGGCGGACGCGCTGACCGCCGTGGTGACGAGCACAGGGCTGGCCTGTCGGGCGGCCCTCCCCGCGATGCGTCAGCAACGCTTCGGGCGGATCGTCAACCTGTCAGACCGGCAGTACCTGGCGGCGCCCGGCAATGTCGCCTTCGGCGCCGCGGCGGGTGGCGTGGTTAGCCTCACACGGGCGCTGGCCCTGGACGCGATCAAAGACGGCATCACGGTGAACTGCGTGGTGGCCGGCACGGTCGACGTCGGCCAGATCGCCGCGTTGACGGAGGAAGAGCGGGAACGTCTGAGGAAGCTCCACCCCGTGGGCCGCCTCGGCTCACCGGAGGATGTTGCAAATGCTGCGATGTTCTTCCTTTCGGATGAGTCCGCCTACATCACGGGCCAGACGCTGTTCGTGTGTGGTGGGGTCAGCATCTACTCATCACTCTCGGTCTAGGAGCAAGCGATGAATGTGCGCGGACGCGTCGCGCTGGTGACCGGCTCGGGAGGTGGCCTGGGCGAAGGCATTGCGCGCCGCCTCGCCGCCGAAGGCGCCTCCGTGATGATCAACGACATCGACGCCGCGCGAGTCGAGGGCGTGGCATCGGACATCCGCGCCGCCGGCGGCGCCGCCGACGGCCTGGCGGCCGACGTGTCGCGATCGGAGCAGGTGCAGGCGCTGGTCGCGAGGACCGTCGAGACGTTCGGGCGGATCGACATCCTGGTGAACAACGTCGGCATCGCCAAGGACCGCTCGCTGTTCAAGATGAGCGAGAACGACTGGGACAGCGTGCTGACGGTGAACCTGAAAAGCCAGTTCCTGTGCTCCCAGGAGGCGGCCAAGCACATGCGCGACCAGGGACACGGGCGCATCGTGAACATCGCGTCGCGCGCCTGGCTGGGCTGGTGGGGGCAGGGCAACTACGGGGCGTCGAAGGGCGGCATCGTAAGCCTGACGCGCACGCTTGCCCTCGAGCTGGGCAGGTACGGCATCACCGTCAACGCCATCGCCCCCGGTCTCATCGACACGCCGCTGTTCCAGGCGCTACCGGAGGAGACCAAGGCGCGCCTGATGCAGGCGCAACCGGGCGGATCCGTCGGTAAGCCGGAGGACGTCGCCTGGGCGGCGCTGTTCTTCGCCAGCGACGAGGCGGCGTTCGTCACCGGCCAGCTCCTGTACGTGTGCGGCGGCAAGAGCCTGTACGCCACCCCCGCGGTCTGAGCCCAGCCTGCCGGCAGGCAGGGCGGAAAGAGGTAGTTGAGGATGGTCGTCAACGCGGAGTCGAGCACCTGGGTGCCACTCCTTCCTGGCCTGTTGCGACAAGAGGACGACGGCAGCGTCACGCTGCTCGGGAGCCGCTGCGAGGGCTGCGGCACGACGTACTTCCCGGCGATGAAGATCTGCGTGCGCTGCCTGTCGCCCGAGCGGATGCTGTCTGCCCCGCTCAGCCGCCGCGGGACCGTGTACACCTTCTCGGTCGTGCGTCAGTCACTGCCCGAGTTCCCCACTCCGTACGTGCTCGCCTACGTGGACCTGCCCGAGGGAGTCCGAGTGCTGTCGCAGCTCGCGGACGTATCGCCGGAGGCCGCCCACATCGGGATGGAGGTGGAGCTGGTCGGCGCCATTACCCGCAAAGGGGATGCGGACCAGCCAGAGGTGTTGGGATTCCGATTTCGGTGCGTGACAGGAAAGGGATCATGAGCGACCAGGAGCAGTTCGTGATGGCGGAGCAGGCGGATCGGGGCGGGGCGCCGGCGGTGTACGTGGTCGGTGTGGGAATGACTCAATTCGGCAAGCAACCCGACCGCACCCCAGAGGACCTGGGGCGAGAGGCGGTATGGGCGGCGCTGCAGGACGCCGCGATCGACCCACGCAAGATCGAGGCCGCGTACTGCGGCCACGTCTACCAGGGCATGGCCGTCGGGCAGCGGGTAATGGCGCAGGTCGGGTTGGCGGGCATCCCGGTGACCAATGTCGAGAACGTCTGCTCGAGCGGCGCCACCGCGATCCATGGGGGCTACCTGGCCATTCGAGCGGGTGAGTGCGACGTGGTCCTGGCGCTGGGAGTGGAGTGCCTGACGGGCCGGTTCCGCGGCGCCCTCGCCCCCGAGGAAGGCGACTTCGAGGCGCTGCAGGGCATGACGATGCCCTCGATCTACGCGATGCGGGCGCGGCGGCACATGGAGACGTACGGCACCACGGCCGAGCAGCTCGCGCGCGTCTCCGTGAAGAACAAGCGCAACGCATCGCTGAACCCCTATGCGCAGTTCAAGAAGGCCGTGACGCTCGAAGAGGTCATGGCGTCACGACCGATCGCTGAGCCGCTGAAGCTGATGGAGTGCAGCCCTGTCAGCGACGGCGCCGCCGCCGTGGTGCTCATGAGCGAACGAGCCGTGCGCGCGCTGGCGGCGCGCAAGCCGACCCGCCTGGCGGCCGTGGCGCTGCTGAGCGGCACCTATGAGCCAGGGCTCACGGACATGGCCTTCGAGCCGCTGACGTGGCGCACTGCTCAGGTCGCCTACGCGCGTGCCGGCGTTGGCCCGGAAGACATCGGCTTCGCAGAGGTGCACGACTGCTTCAGCTCCGCCGAAGTGCTGCGGGTGGAAGGACTTGGCCTGGTACCGCGGGGCGAGTACCCCCGTTTCGTCGAAGCGGGCCACGCCGACATCGGCGGGAAGCTGCCGATCAACCCGAGCGGCGGGCTGCTGGGCAAAGGGCATCCGCTCGGCGCCACCGGGGTCGCCCAGGTGGTGGAGCTGGTGCGGCAGCTACGTGGCGAGGCCGGACCACGGCAGATCGACGGGGCGAAAGCGGGGCTCGCCCACTGTCGCGGCGGCAAGGCAGCAGGTATCGAAGGCGCCGCCTGCACGATCGCGATCCTGACGGCATAGGAGGCCGAGATGTCCGCTTCTCTGCTCTATGAGAAGGAAGGTCGCGTCGCCACCCTGGTCCTCAACCGCCCGGACGCGGCCAACGCGCTTGACCCAGAGACGATGGATGCGCTGGCGGCGGCCTGGGAGGACTTCGCACGCGACGACGAGGTCTGGGTGGCGATCATCACCGGCGCGGGCGACCGCTTCTTCTGCGCCGGGGCCGACCTGAAGAAGACGCCGCCGCCGCCGGAGAGCTTCGCCGTCGGGCTGTTCAGCCGCGACGGCGGCCCGCGCATCGCGCCGCCTCCTGACCTGTGGAAGCCGACCATCGCGGCCATCAACGGCATGGCGATCGGTGGTGGCCTCGAGATCGCGCTCGCGTGCGACTTGCGGATCGCGTCGGAGACGGCACAGTTCGGCTTCGGCGAGGTCCGCGTCGCCAGCATCCCCGGACAAGGCGGGACGCAGCGCCTGACGCGCGCCGTCCCGATGGCGGTGGCGATGAAGATGCTGCTAACCGGCCAACGTATCGACGCGCGGGAGGCCTGGCGAGTCGGTTTGGTGAGCGACCTGTGCCCGCCGGACCAGTTGATCGAGAGCGCGCGTGGGCTAGCCCGGGCGATCTGCGAGAACGGGCCGCTGGCGGTCCGCGCGGCCAAGATGGCGGCGCTCGAGGGTCTGAACGTGCCGCTGCGCTCCGGCTTGCTGCTGGAGAGCCAGTTGTGGGGCATCTTGCGCGACACGGAAGACCGTATCGAAGGGCGCAAGGCGTTCGGGGAGAAGCGGCCGCCCAACTACCGCGGTCGCTAGCGCGCGTCACGGCCGCCGCCCTGGCCAACGCCGAGTCCCGGAGGAGGAGAAGCGATGATCTATGAGCCCGAGTTCGAGAGCATGCCGCGCGACCAGCTCCAGGCGCTCCAATCGCGGCGTCTGCGCGACCTGATGTCCTACGTATACGACCGGGTTCCGTTCTACCGTCGCAAGCTCGACGAGGCGGGCATCCGGCCGGAGTCGGTGTCCTGCGTCAGAGACCTCCCTCGACTCCCGCTCACCAGGAAGTCCGATCTGCGCGACAACTACCCCTTCGGTCTGTTCGCCGTTCCGATGAACCAGATCACGCGCATCCACGCCTCCTCCGGGACGACAGGCAAGCCCACCGTGGTGGGCTACACCTGCGCCGACATCGACTTGTTCGCCCGCGTCAACGCGAGGTCGCTGGCGATGGCCGGGGCAGAACCGGGCATGATCCTGCACAACGCCTACGGCTATGGCCTCTTCACCGGCGGGCTCGGTCTGCACTACGGCGGTGAGCGGCTGGGCATGGCCGTGGTGCCCGTATCGGGCGGCATGACGGAACGCCAGATCACCCTCATCACCGACTTCCGCCCCGAGGTCGTGGCCAGCACGCCCAGCTACGCGCTGACCCTCGGGCAGGAGCTCCAGCGACGGGGCGTGCGACCGGGCGAGATCAGCCTGCGGTTCGCGCTGCTGGGCGCCGAGCCGTGGACGCCGGCCATGCGGGCGGAGGTCGACGCCTGCCTCGGAGTACGTAGCTGCAACCTCTACGGCCTCTCGGAGATCGTCGGGCCGGGCGTGGCCTGCGAGTGCATCGAGGCGCGCGACGGCTCCCACGTGTGCGAGGACCACTTCCTGCCGGAGATCGTCGACCCGGCGACCGGAGAGCCGCTCCCGGAGGGCAACGAGGGCGTCCTCGTCATAACAACGCTCACCAAACAGGCGCTGCCGCTGGTCCGCTACTGGACGGGAGACATCACCCGGCTGTCCTACGAGCCATGCCGCTGCGGGCGCACTCTGGCGCGCATGGGTCTGGTGAAGGGTCGCACCGACGACATGCTCATCATCCGGGGCGTCAACGTCTATCCAAGTGAGGTGGGCATGGCGCTCGGGCGCCTGCCTGAGCTCAGCCCCCACTACCGGGTCGTCGTCACGCGCGAAAGGACCTTGGACGAGATGGAGATCCAGGTCGAGGTCACGGACGAGTTCCTCCGTATCGTGGGGACCGAGACGCTTTCCGAGGAGTTCGTGGAGCGCAACCAGCTCGCTCAGTCCCTGCGCGGGCGGGCCGGCCACGCGCTGAGGGAAGCCCTCGGCGTCGGCGCGCGGGTGACGCTGGCAACGCCCGGAAGCCTTCCCCGGTCCGAAGGTGGTAAGCTGCTGCGCGTGCAAGATCTGCGGGACCTCGCCCGCGGCTCCGGGGTCCCCGCCATTCAGGGAGGGTAATGGCTCGTGGTGACACGTCCGCCGGAGCGCGCCGTCACTGCCGCGGAGCTGGGGATTCCCGAGGCGTTCAATCTGGCGGCGTACCTGGTGGACCGGCACCTGGCCGAGGGCCGTGGCTCTCGGGTCGCCATCCTGTGCGGCGACGAGGCGGTGACTTACGCCCAGGTCGCGGAGCGATCGAACCGCCTCGGCAGCGCGCTCCGAGCGCTCGGCGTCCAGCGCGAGCAGCGGGTGGCGCTCCTGCTGCTGGACAGCCCTGCGTTCGTCTACAGCTTCATCGGCGCGATCAAGATCGGCGCGGTGCCGGTCCCGTTCAACACGCTGCTGAGGCCTCCCGACTACGCCTACATGCTCAACGACTCCCGCGCGGCCGTGGCTGTCGTCAGCGCGCCGCTGCTGCCGCTGCTGCGGGCCATCCCGAGCGACGAGCTGCGCTACCTGCGCGAGGTCGTGGTCACGGACGATGGCGCCCCGATGGGGACGCGCAGCTTCGACGCCTTGCTCGCGGGCGGGTCGCCGGAGTTGGAGATCGAGCCGACGAGCCGGGACGACGTCGCCTTCTGGCTGTACTCGTCGGGCACGACCGGCTTCCCCAAGGGGACGGTGCACCTGCATCACGACGCCGTGGTGACGTCGCGTCTCTTCGGCGCGGGGGTGCTCGGCATCACGGAGGACGACCGAACGTTTTCCGTTGCCAAGCTGTTCTTCGCCTACGGCCTCGGCAACGCGCTGACGTTTCCGTTCTCCGTTGGCGCGACGACCATCCTGTATCCGGAGCGGCCCGGAGCGGCCGATATCTACGCGCAGATCGGGCGCTACCGGCCGACCATTTTCTTCTGGGTGCCAACGGGATACGCCATGATGCTGGCGCATCGCCGCGAGGACGGACGCGATTTCGATCTGTCGAGCGTGCGGCTGGCCGTGTCGGCGGGCGAAGCGCTGCCGAAGGCCCTGTACGAGCGCTTCCAGGAGCGCTTCGGCGTCGAGCTCCTCGACGGCATCGGCAGCACCGAGGCCCTGCAGACGTTCATCTCGAACCGTCCGGGCCATGTGCGGCCCGGCTCCAGCGGGCTGGTGGTGCCTGGCTACGAGGCGAAGGTCGTGGACGAGCACGGCCGCGAGGTGCCGCGCGGTGAGGTCGGCGACCTGTGGGTGCGGGCCGACAGCACCTGCGCGTACTACTGGAATAAGCACGAGCGCACCAAGGAAACGATCGTGGGGCACTGGCTCCGCACCGGCGACAAGTTCCGGCAGGACGCGGACGGCTACTTCTGGTACGCGGGCCGCTCGGACGACATGCTGAAGGTGGGCGGCATCTGGGTCAGCCCGGCCGAGGTCGAGAGCGCGCTGCTGGAGCACCCGGCCGTGCTCGAGGTGGCGGTCGTGGGCCGCCAGGATCGGGATGGCCTGACGAAGCCGATGGCGTTCGTCGTGCTTCAGGACGGCCATCGTCCGTCGGACGCCCTGAGCGGCGAGCTGCGGGAGCTCGCGCGCACGCGTATCGCCGAGTACAAGCGGCCGCGTTGGCTGGAGTTCGTCCCCGAGCTACCGAAGACGGCCACCGGCAAGATCCAGCGCCACAAGCTGCGCGCCCTCGCCGAAGCCATCGCGGGCATGGCGGGGCGGACTCGGGCTGTGTAGCCGCCGCAGGACTCATTTCGGGCGATCGCCGGACCGGACCCGACAGGCGCCGTCCTGAACGGTGCTCCCGGGTAAGCTTTTCCCGCTACGACACAATGATGCTCACGCATCATTCCTGCGATCACACTTTGCCTCTAGACTTTAGGTCAACGTGCGGTTCTCGCACGCCCGCAACGGATCCGTGCGATTGGGGAGCGCCGCACGGATGCCATGCCGCCATAGCACCAGGGGCTTCCGAACGCGCAGGGAGGGGAATGTGTCTCATCGACTCGTTCGTTGGCCGTATCTTGTCGGGCTGGTCGTCGGCCTTCTGGGGCTGATTGCCGTGTCGTGTAGGAGTGGGTCAACGCCTGCCACCGCGCAGCCGACCGCCACCGGGGAGGCTTTGACGGCGAGCGACGTGGGGATCACCCCGAGCGAGGTGCTGGTGGGGACATCCCAGGCGCTGACCGGCCCCGCCGCCCTCACGAAGAGCACCGCCGACGGCATCCGAGCCTACTTCGAGTACGTGAACGCCAACGGTGGCGTGCACGGACGCAAGCTGCGCCTGGTGGTCAAGGACAACGCCTACGACCCCGCGAAGGCGGTGGCCGTCGCCCGGGAGATGGTGACCCAGGACAAGGTGTTCGCGGTCATTGGCCAGCTCGGCACCCCACCCAACGTCGCCACTTACCAGTATTACAACGAGCAGCAGGTACCCGACGTTTTCCTCATCAGCGGTGACCCACGGTTCAACGACCCGAAGCAGTACCCGTACGTCTCGCGCTTCTTCCCGAGCTACCCGCAGGAGGCCGAGCTGTTCTGGAAGTACATCCAATCGAACCTTCCGGGCAAACGGGTCGCGGTCCTCTATCAGAACGACGACTTCGGCAAGAGCTTCTTGAAGCGGTTCGACGAGCTTGCCGGCGGCGCCGTGGTGGCGCAGGCCGGGTACGAGACGGCCGCCACCGACATCTCGAGCCAGATGACCTCGCTGAAGCAATCGGGCGCCGACGTCCTGGTGCAGTTCGTCACGCCCAAGTTCGCCATCCTGGCGCTGAAGTTCATCCAGAACTCGGGCTGGAAAGTGGCGAACGTCATGAGCTCCGTCAACGTGGACCCCGCCGTGGTCAAGATCGTCGGTCCGCAAACCCTGGAAGGGACGGTTACCTCCACGGTTGTGTATCTGCTCGACGACGCGTCGGCGCCGCAGGTGACGCCCTTCAAAGAGGCGCTCGCGAAGTACGCGCCTGGAGTTGAACCGTCCATTTACACCGAGTGGGGGTTTACGGTCGGGCAGTTGTTCGTGGATGCGCTGAAGCAGGCGGGCCGGAATCCGACGCGAGCATCGCTGCTGAAGGCGCTGGAGAACCTGCGTAGCGTGCAGACGTTGCTGCTGGTGCCGGTGTCGATAAGCACCAGCGACCACGCGGCTGCCCGCTGCGAGCGCCTCACGAAGTACGAGAGCGGCCGATTCCACTACATCGGTGAGGCGGTCTGCGCGACGACGCCGAGCTGAAAACGGCGGCACACTTCAGTCCGCCCGGGCGCATCGCGCCACGCGTCCGCCGCGCGTATGACCCGCGGCCGACGACGCGCACCGTGCATCAGGCGAGCCGAGGGGTACCTCCCGGCGCATCTTCCGGCGGTGTGACAGCGGGCGAGCGCCGCGACTACGGCCTGCGCTTGGCGCGCGATGCTACTCTCGTGGAGGCCGAGCCACGGGCCGACGGGTTCCACTGGCGGGCAGCGAGCGGCCGGCCGACCGGAGTCGGGCGATGCGGATCCTGTGGATCGTCGTGCGCTACGCCGTCGCGGTGACGGCCGCCGCGCTCATCTGGCTAGCGGGCACGGTCCGCGCCGGCTCTCCCGGCGCATGGCTGAGCGATCTGCCGTCGGTCGGCTGGGCATTGACGGCTGCATGGCCGTCTGACGGACCCAGCGCCGGCGCCGCGGCGTCTTCGGCCTCGCCAGCGGCCACCGTATCGCAGGCGGCGAGCGCACCGCGCGGCTCGCCTGCCCCCCCGCCGTTGCCCCTCAGTCCGGTCGTCTGGGGCAACGGCAGCCAGGTTACCCTCACATTCGACGACTTTGGCACTCCCGCACGGGTGAGCGCTATCCTCGACGTCCTTGCGCGGTATCACGTCCGGGCGATCTTTTTCCCCATCGGCTCGTGGGCGGGGGCTCAGCCTGGGCTGATCCAACGAATGCTGAGAGACGGCCACCTGGTCGGCAACCACACGTACGACCACGCCTATCTGCCGGCGCTGAGCGCCGCGCAGATCCGCGCGGAGATCGTCCACGGCTACCGCAGCACGCTCTTCCGCCCGCCCTATGGCGCGCGCAACGCGACGGTCGACCGCGTCGCCGCCGAGCTTGGCTACCGGACGGTACTGTGGACGGTGGACACCCGCGACTGGACCGGCGCCGGCGCCGCCACCATCGTTGCCACCGTCATGACCCACATCCGTCCCGGTGGCATCATCCTCATGCACATGCACGGGGCGCACACCCTGGAAGCGCTGCCGGCGATCATCCTCGGGCTGCAGTCCGCCGGCTACGTGCTCTCCAACGGTGGGTTCGTTCCGCTTCCGGCCCCGCCATCCCCAACGGCCGCGGCACCGAACGCCTCGCCCACGCCCGCCGGCACTCCGTTGCCCTCGCCGAGCAGCACGCCCACCCCGGGCGCGAGCCAGACCGCGTCCCCGACGCCCACGAGCAGCTCCGCGCCTGCCCCTTCTCCGACCGGCTCTCCAACCACCCGCACCGCCACGCCGGCCCCGCCGGTGGCGACGAGCACCCCTATGCCCGCGCCACGGCTCACCAGCCCGCCGGTGTCCACGGTAGGGCCCTCGGCGCGCTGACCAGTCCGAGGGCCGCTCCAGGAGGCATGGCGACCGCACTCAAAGCTACTCCCAACGGCTGGCAGCCAACGGGAATCGGAAGTGACATGCGGCAATGTCGAAGGCCCGACCGTGAGGTAACATTGGTGCGTGAGCAGGGGGAGACATGGATCGCGAGGGGATCGAAAGGCATTGCCTGCCGCCGCGTTGGGTTTGCGCCCACCCATCACAGAGCGTCGCCGTAACGAATAGGCTCGTGTTGATGGTTCTCGTTGGTACCTCGTTGTGAACGCACACCACGATACTGGCACTAGCCTTTGGCTCTCAGTGTCGTACACCGGTACCGCTGCACGGTAGCGCGGCGCACCGAGCACCACAGGCAAACGCACTATGGCCGTCCTCAGCCGACTCAGCATGCAGTTCCGCATCACCGCTGGCGTGGTCATCGGGCTGGCGGTGATCGTCAGTGTCCTGGGTTACGTGGCGGTATCCGCCGTGGATCAGAGCCGCAACGACGCCATGACGGAGAGGCTGATCTGGGCCAAGGCGATCGCTGGGCACGCCGACTACTCGTTGCGTCGCACCACCGAGCAGACGTCAGCGGTTGCGAGTCAGCTCTCGGAGGACTGGAACGAGCCCGGGTTCGAGCTTGGCAGCGTTCTCGGCCCATACGTCAACTCCTTCGCCGGCTCGGCGGTCGCGTTGTTCAAGCTCAACGGACAGTTGGTGTGGACGGACGTCCCGTCCAGCGCGGCCGAGGCCGCCTCTCTCTACCAGGAGCCCCAGACAGCGGAGGCGCTTCGCGAGACGAAGGCCGTGCTGGGCCAGTGCGGACCGCGGAGCACGCCCACCGTCTGCGTCGCGGCCCCGGTCCGCTCGGCCCAAGACGAGACCGTGGGGGTGCTGGTGCGGCGCCTCGACCTGAGCGACCCGGCTCTCAACCTGCTGCTCGGTGTGGATCTCGGCTCCACGGGCCAGGCGGAGCTCCTGGACCAGAACGGGGAGGCGCTGGCCGCCACCAACCCGCAGGATATCGGAAGCACGATGCACGCCTCGGTGTTGGCCGGCCTCATCGCCGAGCGCCAGGCCGGCGTCCGCGTTCACCACCCGGCGGGCTACCCGCAGCACATCGTCGCCTATGCTCCGCTGAGCCTGATGCCGGGCTGGGGTGTCGTGGTGCAGCAGCACACGGACGTGGCGCTGGCCGCGGCACGAAACCTCGAGCGCGAGTTCCTGCTCTTCGGCGCCCTGGCGCTGGTCCTGGCCGGTGGGCTCGCATGGTTCGATGTGCGTCAGGTGGTGAACCCGCTGCGGGGCCTCACTTCGCGTGCGCAGAAGATGGCCGGCGGCGACCTGACCACCCCGATCTCGTCGGAACGTCAGGACGAGATCGGGACCCTGGCCAGGGCCTTCGAGACGATGCGGGCCCGGCTGAAGCGGTCGCTCGAGGACATCGAGCGCCGCGACAGAGAGCTCGAGCAGCGAGTCGAGGAGCGCACGCGCGAGGTGCAGTCACTGAACATCGAGCTGCAGAGAAGAGAGGAGCTGCGTGGGAAGCTGCTCGAGCATGTCATGGTAGCGCAAGAGGAAGAGCGCAAGCGAATCGCCCGCGAGCTGCACGACGAGTCAGCCCAGGTGTTCGCTACGCTCCTCCTGGCTATCCAGGGGGCCGACGATGCCCTGCCGGACTCGCCCGAGCTGGCCAAGGCGGCGCTCGCCCGCGCCAAGCCGCAAGCGAACCGGGCGCTGCAGGAGATACGCAAGATGATCCTCGACCTGCGCCCGACCGCCCTCGATGACCTCGGCCTCATGTCGGCCATACGCTGGTACGCGGAGAGCACGCTCGAGCCCGCGGGCGTGGCGGTGTCGTGCAGAGACAACGGAGACCAGAGACGCCTCTCCACGCCGCTGGAGACGGCCTTGTTCCGGATGGCCCAGGAAGCGATCAACAATGTTGCACGACACGCACACGCGAAGAAGACTCGACTCCAGGTCTCGTTTGGTGATGCGAAGATCGTGATGGACATCCAAGACGACGGCGACGGATTCGACCAGCAAGCAGTGGTCGCCGCCGCCGACAGCACGCGAGGGTTGGGGCTTCTGGGCATGAAGGAGCGGGCCGCACTGTTTGGCGGCGAGGTCCACATCGCCACGAGGATCGGGCGCGGCACGCGCGTCCGCATCGAGGTGCCGCTGGAGCATGGGCAAGATACGCGTAGTGCTGGCTGACGACCACACGCTGTTCCGCGAGGGCATTCGCCTGCTCCTGGCAGGGCAGAATGACATCGAGGTCGTCGGCGAAGCGCCGGACGGCCGACACGCGCTGGAGCTGGCGTGTCGACTGCGCCCTCACCTTGTGCTGATGGATATCAGCATGCCGGACATGAACGGCCTCGAGGCGACCCGCTTGATCCGCGCGCAAGCGCCGGACGTTCGCATCCTCGTGCTGAGCATGCATGGGGACGACGAGTACTTCTTCCGGGTCCTGGAAGCAGGAGCCAGCGGCTATCTGCTCAAAGAGGCCGCCCCCACCGACCTGCTCTCCGCGGTCCGCTGCGTCGCCGCGGGTGACATGTTCTTCTACCCTTCATTGGCCACGCGCCTGGCGCAGGAGTCCCTGCGCAGGGCCGGCTCAGGAGAGGAACGCGCCGCGTACGACGGCTTGTCCGGGCGAGAGAAGCAGGTGCTTGGACTCATCGGCCAGGGTCACTCGAACCAGGAGATCGCCGAGACCCTCTGCCTGAGCATCAACACCGTGCAGACGCACCGTACACACATCATGAACAAGCTCGGGCTGCACAGCCGAGCGCAGCTCATGAAATACGCCGTCCGTCTCGGGCTTCTCACCAGTAACGACTAGCCCTCCACCGCCGAACGCCGGCGACCCGCCGCCGCGTCACCAGAGGACACTAGTGCGGTCGGGAACCTTGTCGGTTTTCGACTCACCTGTATCTGGGACGCAGTCGGCCGCCGACTCCCGCTAGCGTCGGTCTCAGGGAGGTCGGGAGGCGCGTTCAACACGCGACGGCACCTCCGTGAATGAGGATTCGGCTTGGCGTCCGC
Source organism: Chloroflexota bacterium (assembly GCA_021787985.1). Taxonomy (GTDB): domain Bacteria; phylum Chloroflexota; class Dehalococcoidia; order DSGV01; family DSGV01; genus JAJYLG01. The sequence goes on along the minus strand of JAJYLG010000001.1, from coordinate 19,997 downwards.
GCGGCTTTCACCGCTCCGATCGAGGCTGAGCGCTGGCTTCTTGCTGTCACCGTCGCCCCGGTGAGGGCAGCGGCCGCATGCCGCGCGCTCGGGCCCGCGACGACGGCACGCTCACTCACGCTGATCCCTGCATCCCGTTCGAACCACCCGGGGAGGAAATAGAATGACCATCGCCGAGGCACCCGCGACCGCTGAACGCGATCCGGTCTCCCAGGCGGTGCGGCTCCGGCCGCCCGTCCGCGAGGGCGTCGCCGTGCGCTTCTACGACTCGGACCCACGCCGGGAGTGGGATCTGACCGCAAACCCGAAGGTCGCGAGCCTGGTGCGCAAGCGGTGGTTCCAGTTCTCCCTCATCCTGCCGAACCAGATCATCTTCTGGTCGGTGATCTTCATCGGGCTGCTGGGGACAGCCGTGGCCGGCCTCAACTTCGCCACGGCCATCACCTGGTACGTCTGGTTCTGCGCGGTCTTCGTCTTGATGGTGGTCATCGGGCGGGGCTGGTGCGCCATATGCCCGTTCGGCGGGTTCGGCGAGTGGCTGCAGCGGCGCACGCTCTGGAAGAGGACGCAGAAAGCGCTCGGCCTGGGGCTGAAGATGCCTCCCTCGTGGGCCCAGTACGGCTTCCTCCTGTCGGCCGGGACCTTCCTCGTCTTGACCTACCTCGAGGAGTACTTCAACATCGCCGGACCGGGCGCGCCGTGGTACACGAGCTGGATGGTGCTCGGCATCGTTCTCTCGGCGACGACCGCCTTCCTGGTGTTCGAGCGGCGCACCTTCTGCCGCTACCTCTGTCCGCTCACGGCGCTGATCGGTTCGGTGGGCTCGATGGGCGGCGTGGCTGGCTTCCGCACCAAGGACCGCGAGGCGTGTCTCACCTGCCCAACCAAGGACTGCATGCGCGGCGGCAGCGACGGCTTCGGCTGCCCATGGTACACCTGGCCAGGGAGCGCCGACTCCAACATGGCGTGTGGCCTCTGCTCGGAGTGCTACAAGGCCTGCCCCCATGACAACGTCGGGCTCTATGTCCAGAAGCCCCTCACCTCGGTAGCGGCGCCGCAACGCCGACGCATCGACCTCGCCTGGGCGATCGCGGCGCTCTGGGGCCTCGTTGTCTACCAGCAGATCAACGCGACGACTGCCTTCGGCAAGCTCGACGACTGGCTGAACGGCCGTCTCCACTTCCCGCATTACCCGAACCCGGTCGACTACCTCGGCATCACCGGCCTGGTCGTGCTCGCGACCGCGGCCGCTGCCTGGGTGATCGGCCAGCTCTTCGCTCGGCGGGATCTGCCGTTCCGTGGCTCCGGCTCGTTTCTTGACCGAACGTCTCGCTTCCGGACCTTCTTCGCTCCGGTCGCCTACGGGCTGATCCCGGTGGTGGGCGCCGACTACTTCGCCCGCCAGCTCCCCAAGTTCTTCAAGCATGCGACCCGCGTCGTGCCGGCGGTCGAGCATGTCTTCGGCTTCTCGGGGACCCACTCCAGCCTGTACAGCCTGCGGCTGCTCTCCAACCCCCAGATCGTCGTCGTCCAGGTCGTGGTGATGGCGCTCGGCACGCTCGCCTCCCTCTGGGTGACCTGGCGCATCGCCAACCGTGATCTCGTCCCCGTCAGCCGCAATGCCGTGGCGGTGCGCACGGCCACGATCGGCTTCGTCCTCGTCTGCGGGGTCGCGGCCAGCGTCCTGTACGCGATGATCCACGCCGCGTCGTGACCGAAGACTGGGAGAAGAGGTGGACACAATGACGCTGCTCGAGGCGCCCGAGAAGACGACGACCGCGACTCGCCTGCACGTGACCGTCCTCACCGATCGCTGCGCCGGCTGCCAGGAGTGCGTGATCCGCTGTCCCACGGCCGCGCTTGCGATGGACACGCGCCGCTGGGTGGCCGAGGCCGACGACGCGCTCTGTGTGGGCTGCCGCCAGTGCGTGCGCACCTGCCCCTTCAGCGCGATCGACGTCGACGGGCCGTTGGTCGTGACCGAGCGCGTGGAGCGCTCGCCAAGCCATCCCGCGGCGCTGCTCGGCGACATCGGGGAGATCCGCCCTGGCCTCCCCGACTGGGCGGCCGCGCTTGCGGAGGCCGACCGCTGCCTCAACTGCCCGGACCCGACCTGCGTCCGCGGTTGTCCGGCCCACAACGACATCCCCGGCTTCATCCAGGCGATCAAGGGTCGGGACCTGGACGCGGCTCACGCCGTCTTGAGGCGCACATCGGTCCTGCCCGATGTCTGCTCCCGCGTCTGCGACCAGTCCGCTCAGTGTGAGGGCGCGTGCACCTGGTCGCTCGCCGGCGGCAAGCCGGTCGCCATCGGAGCACTCGAACGCTTCATCTGCGACAACGCGGCGGTACCGGCGCCCGCGCGGCGCTCGCAGGACGGTGGTGGTCTTTCGGTGGGCATCGTCGGCTCGGGGCCGGCGGCGATCGGAGCGGCCTGGGAGCTCGTCGAAGCGGGCGCCTCCGTGACCGTGTACGAGAAGGACGCTCAGCCCGGAGGGCTGCTCGTGTGGGGCATCCCGGACTTCACGCTGCCGCAGGCCGTGGCCGGGCGGCCCTGGGAACAGCTTCTGGCCGCCGGCGTGGAGCTGCGCTGCGGGTCCGAAGTGCGCGCGGAGGACCTCGACCGGCTGCTCGACAGCCACGACGCCGTGGTTCTCGCCCACGGGGCGGGCCTTCCGCTGCGGCTTCCCGTGCCGGGCGCCGACCTCACCGGAGTGACCGACGCCACGACCTTCCTGCAGCGCGCCCGGCTCGCCTTGGAGCGCGGCGGCAGCGTGGCCAGCCTGATCGAGCTCGGCATCGAGCCGGCGCGCGTCACCAATGCGCATGCGCCACGGGTGATCGTGCTCGGCGCGGGCAACACCGGCATGGACGTGGCCCGCACCGCCCGCCGCCTGGGCGCCGAGGCAGTCTGCGTCGACTGGTTCGACCGCCGCTTCGCCCTCGTGCGCCCTGACGAGCTCGCGGAAGCGCGCGCCGAGGGCGTCGACGTGCGCTTCTCGACCACGGTCCTGCGCCTGGAAGGCGAGGACGGGCATATCCGGCGGGCTCGGCTTGCCCGCACCCACCAGCACCAGGCGGGCAAGCGGCCGAAGGTGCTTTCGCGGGGGGCCGAGTGGCTGCCGGTCGACCTGGTGGTGATGGCCATGGGCTACCGCATCGACCCCGCGTTTTCCCCCGCGCTGCCCGGCGCCCCGCTACGCCGGCAGGCGAAGGGGCTTGCAGACCGGCGCTGGATGGCGAGCGGCATCCTCGCCAACCCGGCATCGGAGTTCGCTCAGCACAACCCGGTCGGCAGGCTCGCCCTCGGCCGGGAGGTCGGCCTCACGGCGGCAACCGTTCCCTTCGGGCCCCGCCTGTGGGCCGCAGGCGACGCGCTGGTCGGACCGTCGACGGTGGTGGAATCGATGGCACAGGGGCGGCGTGCCGCGCGAGCTATCCTGCTCGCCCGGCCCACCCGCTAGCCGGCCCGTCGCCGCGCCAGCCGCGGGAAGGTATCCACTCGCCCACGATCCGCCAGCGGGATGGTCGGAACGGGTTCTTCAGGACCTCACCAAGCTCGAGCGAGGGAGAGGAGGAGCATCGGCCCCCACCCCGCCACACGACGGGATGCCCTTCTGGGGCCGATGCCCGGCGAGAGGACACCCGGCGGCGGTTCCCGCTGTACCCATCTGCTGGAACCGCCGCGAGCACCTCCATCCTCGCGCAGGCAGGTTATCGGCAGGTTTCGCGCGTCGCTTCCCGGTCCTCCGGCGCTCAGCGCGTGAGCCACGCGAACGGCTGTGGCTTGCGCTGCGCGCGCGGATCGATCACCACGTTGATGAGCGACGGCCGGTCGGCGGCCAGCGCCCGCGCCAGCGCGTCGCGCAGCTCGTCCGGCCGTTCCGCGTGGAACCCGAGCCCGCCGAACGCCTCCATCACCCGCTCGTAGCGGGCGCCGGGCAGCAGGGCGAAAGGCGGCACTGGCCGCTCCGGATCCAGGTCGGTCACTCCCTGGCCGATGCCGTTGTTGTTCAGCACGATGAAGGTGATCGGCATCCGGTAGCGGGCCGCCACCTCGACCTCCATCCCATCGAAGCCGAAGCCAGCGTCGCCCTCGATCGCTACCACCCGGCGGTCGGGATATGCGACCTGTGCGGCGATGGCGAACCCCGGCCCGACGCCCATCGTGCCAAACGTCCCCGCGTCGAGGCGGTGGCGCGGGAGGTAGTTGTCGAGCATCACCCGGCCGATGTCCATGGCGTTCGACCCCTCGTTGACGATCACGCCATCGCGCGGCAGCGCGTCGTTGATCTCGCGCAGCACCCGGTAGTAGTTCATCGGCACGGAGTCGTCCGCGGCCATCGCTTCGACGGCGGCACGGTTGCGCGCCTTCTCATCCTCGAGCGTGCGCAACCACGGAGTCTCGCCCAGCCGCCACGGCCGCACGTCCAGCGCGCTCACGAGCTGGCCGGCGACCGCCTTCAGGTCGCCGACGAGCGCCACCTCGGTAGGCACGTTGCTCCCGATCTCCTCGGCGGCGATGTCCGCCTGGATCACGCGCACGCCAGGCGAGAAGCGCGGCGGCAGCCCGAAGTGCATGATCCAGTTCAGTCGTGAGCCAAGCAGCAGCACCAGGTCCGCGTTCTTGAGGGTGTACGAACGCGCAGCGATCGCGTTCTGGGGGTGGTCGTCCGGCAGCATCCCCTTGGCCATCGGCGCAGGGATGAAGGGGAGGCCCGTCTGTTCGATGAAGGCGCGGACCTCGGCCTCGGCGCGCGCCCAGGCCGCCCCCTTGCCGACGATCACCAGCGGCCGCTCGGCCGAGGCGAGCGCGTCCAGCGCGCGCTCGACAGCGTCAGGGTCGGCGAGCGTGCGCGGGGGTGGAGCGAGCGGCGGCGGCATCGGGAGCGACTCGTCCTCCACCGACGCGTCGATCACGTCGCCCGGAAGGTCGAGGTAGGCGGGGCCGGGCCGGCCGTACAGCGCCGCCCGCACCGCCGCTTCGACGAAGCGCGGCACCTGGTCGACGCGGTCCGCCTGCTGCGCCCACTTGCACCAGGACGCGGCGGCCAGCACCTGCCCCGCCTCCTGGAAGTCGCCGCGCGCCTTGAGCGAGAGGTTCGACGAGCCGCCCAGCAACAGCATCGGCCAGCAGTTGAGCTGGGCGTTGGCGAGAGCCGTGATCGCGTTGGTCATGCCCGGCCCAGACACCACCAGCGCCACGCCGACCCGTCCGGTGAGATACGAGTAGGCTTGCGCCGCGTAGGCGGCCGCCTGTTCGTGTCGCATGCCGTAGTAGTGGATGCCCGCGCGTTGGCACTCGACGGCGATCCCGACGACCGGAATGCCGACCACGCCAAACACGGCGTCCACACCCTGCCGCTTCAGCGCCCGCGCGACGACCTGGGCCCCGGTGACCTGTGCCATGGCACGCCTCCACCCTCGCCGCGCCCACGCGGCGCGGCAGCTCGTGAACCACCGTACCGCGACGGCCTTGTCCACGGAACGGGCAGAACAGCGGGATACGTCAGGTCGCGGCCCGTCGAGCCGCCTCGGTCAGCGCTTCCGCCAGGCTCGGGTGCCAGTAGACCGCGCCGGCCAGGTCCTCGACCGTCGCCTCCAACCGCATCGCCAACACCGCCAGGCCGATCAGCTCGCCTGCGCCCGGGCCGAGCACGTGCACGCCGAGCACCTGCCCCAGCCGCGCATCCGCGACCAGCTTCACCAGCCCGTCGCGCTGGCCCATGGCGACGGCACGCGCGTTCGTCAGCAGGCTCCCGACGCCCGTCACGACCCGGAACCCGGCAGCACGCGCGGCCTCCTCCGTGAGACCGACAGCGGCCAGCTCGGGCTGCGTCGAGACGACGCGCGGCACGAATCGTAGGTCGGCGAGCGTGCGCTCGCCGAGCGCTGACTCGGCCGCCACGCGCCCCTGGTAAGCGGCCACATGCGAGTACATCGGCGCACCGGTCATGTCGCCGGCAGCGAAGAGCCCCTCCGCCGTGGTGGCGCCGGATGAGTCTGCCACGACGCCCTCGGCGTCCACGCGCGCCCCGGCGGCCTCCAACCCCAGGTCCTCCGCGTACGGGACCCGGCAGTCCGGCGCGATCACCGCCTCGGCCGCCACCAGGTGGGAGGCGCCCTGCGCCTCGACCTCCAGCACTCGGCCGCCTTCCGCCGCGTGCGCGCCCACGATGCGTGCGCCCACCAGGACCATCATCCCCTGCGCGCGCAGCATCTCGACCAGGATCTCTTCGACCTGCGGCTCGTCGTTCGGCAACAGCCGCGGCCCCGGCTCGATCACGCTCACCCGAGCCCCCGCGCCGGCGAAGATCTGTGCCGTCTCCAGCACGAACGTCGCGCCCACCGCGCCGCCACCCAGCACTGCCGCGCTCGACGGCAACGCCGGCAAGCGCAGGGCCGTATCGGCCCAGAGCACGTCCGCCGGCGGCACGCCCGCCACGGCCGGGGGTCGCGGCCGCGCGCCGGTCGCCAGCACCACGCCGGACCCGGCCTCGAGCGTCCGCTCGCCGCCATCGGCCAGCGCAACGTGCACGGTCCGCGGCCCGACCAGCCGCGCCCGCCCGCGCAGCAGCTCCACCTCACGGTTGCGGAGCTGCTGCGTGATGCCGGCCGCCAGCGCGGCCACGAGCTGCTGCTTTCGCGCCACCGCTCGACCCCAGAACAGCGTCTCGCCCACCTCGAGGACGCCGGCGATCCCGAGCTCGCGGGCGCGCGTCACCGTATCGAGCGTGTCGAGCAGCACGGTCGTCGGGATGCAGGTGTGGTGGACGCAGTTGCCGCCGGGCTGTTGGTCCTCGACCAGGGCGACGTCCGCCTCGAGCTCCCGGGCGCGCAAGGCGGCCGCGTGTCCCGCCGGACCACCGCCGACGACCACGACGTCGTAGCCCGCCATCAAGCGTCCGCGACCAGCAGCAGGTAGGGCCGCTCGAGCATGGTCCGCACGCGCCGCAGGAACTCGGCCGCCGGCGCGCCGTCCAGCACCCGGTGGTCGAAGGAGAGGGAGAGCGGCAGCGTCTTGCGCGCCACGACCTCGCGCCCTTCCAGGGCGAGCGCATCGCGCACCCGGCCGATGCCCAGGATCGCGGCCTGGGGCGGATTGACGATCGGCGTGAACGTGTCCACGTCGTACATCCCCAGCGAGGTGACCGAGAACGTGCCGCCGGTCACCTCGTCGTAGGTGAGCGCACCACGACGAGCGCGGTCCGCGAGCTCGGCAGTGGCGCGCGCGAGCGCCTTCAACGGCAGCCGGTCGGCGTCGTGCACCACCGGGACGATCAGTCCTTCGTCCAGCGCCACGGCCACCCCAACGTTGACCCGCGCGTGGAGCTGGATGACCTCGCCTTCCAGCGAGGCGTTCACTCGCGGGTGTTCGCCCAGCGCCCGCGCCACGGCCCGCAGCACCAGGTCGGTGTAGGTCGGTCGCACGCCGTCCGGCCCCCACTCCTCCACCAGTTGCGACCGCAGCCGCGCCAGCTCCGTGACGTCCGCCTCGCTGGTGATGGTGAGCTGGGCCATCTGCTGAAGCGAGGCGTGCATGCGTTCGGCGATCGTGCGGCGCATGCCGGTGAAGGGGATGGTGGTTCCCGCCGCCGCGGCCGGCGCGGGAGCCGTGACGGGAGGCTGCACCGGCGAGGTAGTCGCTCCTGGGGCCGCGATCAGGCGTTCGACGTCCTCTTGGACGATGCGCCCGCCGGGGCCAGAGCCCCGCCCGAACAGGGGCGGTCCGGCCAGATCGACGCCGTGCTGCGCGGCCAGCTTGCGGGCCAGCGGCGAGACCTTGCCGTCGACTCGGGGTGCCGCGGCCGTCACCGCGGCCGCTCCCGACTCGGCGAACGCGCGGACGTTCGCCTCATACGCCACGCCGTCGCCCGCCGCGCGTATGAGACGGAGGTCGACCCCCAGCTCCCGCGCCAGCTTGCGGGCGGCGGGCGACGCGCGTACCCAGCCGCCATCCCCCCCCGCCTGCGTGGGGCCAGGCTGCGCGGGGGCTGCCGCCGCCTTGGCCGCCGCCGTCATGGGCGCCGCACTCGCGGGCAGCGACTCGCCCGGCGCCAGCAGGTAGGCCAGCACGCGCCCGGTGGGCACCACCGCGCCGGGAGTCACCATGTGACGCAGCACGCCGTCCGTCTGCGCTTCGGCGACGAAGTCGATCTTCTCGGTCTTCAGGCGGAAGATCTGATCGCCGGCGCGCACCTCCACGCCGTCCGGCGCCAGCCACTCGGCTAGTGTGCCCTCGGTCATCGTCATGCCGAGCTTCGGCATCACCACCTCGGTCGGCATCTGCCCATCCCCCCCTCGGTCGCCTTCGGCGCTGTGCAGCGCACGATGCCGGCCGCCACCGTCATGCGCCCGTGCGCGCCGGCATCGTGCGCAGGGCCGCCTCCACGATCTGCCGACGGTTCGGCAACCAGGCGTCCTCCAGCACCGGGCTGAACGGCACGGGGGAGAATGGAGCGCCTACCCGCACGACGGGCGCGTCCAAGTAGTCGATCGCTTCCTCGGCGATCAACGCGGCCACCTCGCCGCCGAACCCGCCGAACTTCACGGCCTCATGCGCGACCACGACGCGATGCGTCTTGTGGACGGACGTGAGCACCGTATGCGCGTCCAGCGGCGACAGCGTGCGCAGGTCGATCACCTCGGCGTGGATGCCGCGCTGCGCAAGCTCGTCAGCCGCCGCCAGCGCTTCGTGGACCATGGCCGACCACGAGACGATCGTCAGGTCCGTCCCGGGCCGCCGGACCTCCGCCACGCCCAGCGGCAGGGTGTAGGGCTCTTCCGGTACCTCACCCTGGATCCGGTAGAGGAGCTTGTGCTCGATGAAGACCACCGGGTTGTCGTCGCGGATCGCCGAGATGAGCAGCCCCTTGGCGTCGTACGGTGTGGCCGGCATCACCACCTTGAGTCCCGGGATATGGCAGAGCATCGCCTCCAGGCTCTGGGAGTGCTGGGCAGCCACACGGACGCCGGCCCCGCAAGTGGTGCGCACCACGACCGGCAGCCGCGCCTTGCCGCCGAACATGTACTTCATCTTGGCGAGCTGGTTGAGCACCTGGTCCATGCACACACCGATGAAGTCGATGAACATCACCTCGACCACCGGCCGCAGGCCCGTCGCGGCGGCGCCAACGGCCATGCCGATGATTCCGGACTCGGAGATCGGCGTATCCACCACCCGCTCTGGACCGAACGCCGCCAGCAGTCCTGCGCTCGCCCCGAACGACCCCTCGTGCCCGGCCACATCCTCGCCAGCGAGGAACACGTCTGGATCCCGCTCGATCTCCCCCCGCAACGCCTCGTTGATCGCTTCGCGGTAGTTGGCCTGTCGCACTGCCGCCGTCGTCATCCTCAAGCCCCTCCTGTCGCGCTTGCTGCCGGTTCGCTGTACACGTCCTGGAGAAGGGTGTCCGGGTCGGGCAATGGGCTCTCCTCGGCGTAGTGGATCGCTTCCTCCACCTCACTGCGCACCCGCGCGCGCAGCGCGTCGGACTGCTCCAACGACAGGACGCCGTCCTTGGCCAGGACCTGGCGGAAGGTCTCGATGGGATCGCGCGCCCGCCACTGGGCGACCTCGTCTTCGCTGCGGTAGCTGGACGTGGGGCTGATGCCGATGTGATTGAAGTACCGGTACGTCTTGGCCTCCAGCAGGCTCGGGCCGCCGCCCGAACGGGCCCGCGCCACCGCTTCGTGCGTCGCCTCGTGGACGGCCATGACGTCCATCCCGTCGACTACCACGCCCGGCATGCCGTACGACGCCGCGCGCTCCGCCACGTCGGCGACCGTCTGGTGCCGGTCCTGGCGGGTGTACTCGCCGTACAGGTTGTTCTCACAGACGAAGACGACCGGCAGCTCCCACAGCGCCGCCATGTTCATCGCCTCGTGCACCGTGCCCTGGTTCGACGCGCCGTCGCCGAAGAAGCAAGCGGCTACCTGACCGCGGCCACGGCGCTTCGCCGTCCATGCCGCTCCGACAGCGATCGGCGGCCCACCGCCCACGATGCCGTTGGCGCCCAACATGCCGAGGTCCAGGTCGGCGATATGCATCGAGCCGCCCTTACCGCGACAGTAGCCCGCCGCCTTGCCGAACAGCTCGGCATACATCGGCTTGAAATCGCCGCCCTTGGCGATCAGGTGCCCGTGCCCGCGGTGGGTCGAGGTGAGGTAGTCGTCGCGGTTCAAGCTGGCGCACACCCCGGCCGCCACCGCCTCTTCGCCCACGTACAGATGGAGCGCGCCGGGGATCTTCCCTTGCTCCATCAAGCGGCCACCCGCCTCCTCGAACTCGCGGATGCGCACCATCCGCACGAGCAGGTCAAGCAACACCTCAGGCGGGACCGCCATCGCCACACCCCCTGCGTTCCGTGAATCCGCTGATCCGGCACGCCCCACGTCGGCCCGGACGGCCACAGTGTACTTCGGCCGCCGTTCAGAGAGGACTGCCGCTGCGCCGGGCGCGCCGTGGGCATGGTAACGGCCTCCCGGCCGTCGCTCCGCACCCGGCTGCTTCCAGTCTGCGCGCGCCCGGCACAATTCCGCCAGCAGCCGGCGATACGGCTTCAGGTTCCGCCGAACCGAGAGGCCGGCCAGCGCCCGCGGCTGCGGGTCTACTGCACCGCGATCGTGATGTGGAAGAGCCGGGACGGCGCGCCGCACGGCGGCTGCGCCTTGCGGCAGGGCGGGTCGCCCTGGGCGGTCAGCGCGGTGGTTCCCGGCTTCAGCGCGCGGTAGATGCCCTGAGCGCCGCGCACAACGAGCACGTTCACCTCGCGGGCCACGATCGTCGGGTCGGCGACCCGGACGGTCCAGTCGAAGTCCGAGCCGAGGCGGAGAAGGAACGTCATCCCGATGCCCAGGCGGAGCGTCGTCCCGTCGTCGGCGAGCGTGATGATGCGAACGGCAGGCGCGCCGGCCGAGCTCGTGGGCGCGGGCGTGGCTGACATCCCCGGGCTGGTGCGCACCGCCGTCGCACTGACGACAGCCGGGAACGCGGTGGCGCTTTCGGCAGCGGCAGGCTGCACGCTTGCGGACGCGGCCGGCTGCGCCCCGCTCGGCACGCCGCCCCCAGAGGCGGAGCAGGCGGCGGCGATGCCCGCCGCCAGCGCGAGCGCCAGGCCAAGGGCGAGCCTACCGGCGCGTTTTCGTGGGTGTTGCATGGACTTCCTCCGGGCCTCGCGGGTCGGCATCCGGCAGGCGCCGCCGCGGGTCTCGATCCTGCAACGTCGGCCGCGCAGCGCGCGTTCCCGTGCGGCGGCCCTACCAACCTGGCAAGAACGGCCTTTGCCTGATCCTAACGTCCAGATTGCAGCAGTTTAACGTCTGGCCCTGCTCCCACGGGTAGGCTGCAAGAGAGGGGACCATGCGACGTCGCACACGCATCGTCGTCAGCCTGGGCGTGATCACCGCCGCCGCGTTCGGCGGCACGTACGCTGCTGTGGCAAGCCGCGGCGTCCCCGCGCGACCTCCAGCGCAGACGGCTGTCCAGACGGCTCGGGAGTCAGAGGACGACGGAAATGTGCCGTCGGCGTTCGCGCCGCCCGTCGTCCACGGGCGCACGCGTGCGTCCTGACGAACGTGTCGGGTCGCATCGATGAGTGTCCGCTCTCTCGCCCCTAGCAGAATGCGACTCATCTGGATCGCGCTGGTGGCGGTAACGGCCGCGAGCCTGCCGCTTGGCGTCGCCCTCGCGGCGGGCGGAAGCACGAACGTCAACCACACCGCCTGGTTCGCTGCCCGCGCCGCCGGGCTGGTGGCGTACGGCCTTGCCACGGCTTCGGTAGCGTTCGGGCTGGCCATATCGACCTGGTCAGGGCGCCGTCCGTTCGGCGCGGGCGCGATCTACGACATTCATCGCGCCCTCGCGTTGCTGACCATGGTGGCGCTGGGCGCCCACCTCTTGGCCCTCGCGCTCGACCAGTACGCGCGCCTGGGCCCGCTGGACCTGCTGGTGCCGTTCGCATCCTGGTATCGGCGCGCTTGGACGGGCGTCGGCGTGATCGCCGCCTACCTGGCGATCGCCGTGTACCTCAGCTTCTACGTCCGCGACCGCATCGGCTATCGGGCGTGGCGCGCGCTGCACTACGGCACGTTCCTCGTTTTCATCCTCGCCACACTCCACGGGCTGTTCGCCGGCACCGACAGCGACACGCTCTGGGCGCGGCTGGTATACGCCGCCGGAACGCTTGTCGTGGGCGGGCTGCTCGCCTACCGGCTGCTGCGTGGCGCCGGCCCGCGGCCACAGTGGCTCTGGGACCTCGCGGACGACGCGACCGCGGCCTTCCGCGCGACGGCCGCCGTGGGCGTCGTCGGAGCAGCGGCCCTGCTGTCGTCGTGGACCGTCGTGCATCCCGTGACGGCGGCGCCGCCCTCGACCTCCGCCGCCGCGGTGGCCGCCGACCCTGCCCCAACACAGGGCGAACAGGGCGCGCTGCACTTCCAGGGCGCCGCCGGCCCGCAGGGCTGGCGGCTCTTCGACCAGGGAGTCGAGATGGACGTGACCAGCGCCGGGATCGTGCTGCTGCGCGACCAGCGGACCGGCCAGCTCCTCTTCGAGAGCCAGAACCGGGCGTCGATCGCGCCGACGCGCGGGCGGTTCCAGGCGCTTCTTGTGGGCTCGGGCGACTACGGGGGAGCGCGTGCGCTGCTGGACGCGTCGTACGCCGTATCCGGAGGCCGAGTGAACCTCTACGCGACCCTGTTGAGCGCCGACGACCGCTGACCCGCCCACGCCAATCCGCCGTTCATGGACCTGTGTGATGTTGGGCGACACCTGGCCGCCCGCTGTGTCCTGCCGCCGAAGCACCCAGGCGACTGGTCGTCAGCATAGGGGGACGGCCCAACTCCTGCTCGGTGCCGATCCTGCCGACGATCATCACGGGGGAACCCTCGCCGGAGGAGCGCCACGGGCATGGCCACGAACCACGTCCCGCACCAGGTCGACACCGCCAGCCTCGCCGAGTGCGAGATGGACTCGGTCCTGCAGGCGATCAAGGAGTTCGCCCTCGAACGCCTGACAGAGGTACGCGACCAGCTCCAGGACGGCGGCACGATCCGCGCCGCCACGGCGCACCGCCAGTTCCGCGACGCCCTCGAGGAGCTCCGCCACATCCGCGACCAGTACGTGGACGCCATCTGCGCGGACGCCGAACGGATGCAGCACTACGCGCTCGTGCTGCTCGCCGCCAGCGACTTCGCCGACGCGCTGCACGCGAGCCCCCAGCGCGCCGCGGCCGCCCGTATCACCCTCGACCGCTTCGCCGCCGAGGTGGCGCAGGTAGCTTCGATGGCCGCCAACCAGTCCTGGTCGCACGACCAGGTGCCGGGGCTGCTGTACCACGACCTGCGGATGGCCCTGATCCGCGCCTACGACGACGGCCGGCTGCGTCCTCCCGTGGAAGGTCCGCCTGATCCCTCACAGCCTGCGGCGGACGGCCACCCGTCCGGCGACCCGCTCGCACTGCACGGGCTGGAGCTCCTCGCGGCCGCTCGCAGCCTGCTCGAGTCCGTTGCGCGCGACGGCCACGTCCCGGTGGCCGCTCTGCCGGAGCTCCAGCGCCTGCGCGACGTCGTCGCGCGGGCGGAAGGTAACGAGACCGCCCGATAACGTTGTTCGCTCAGTGGCCGCGGAAGAGCAGCCACGCGCGGTCGGCCGTCGGCCCACCGCTCGACCAGCGCTCGAACTCCACCGCGAAGACCGACTCGCCGTTCCACAACACCCCGGCGACCATGTCCCGCAGCTCCGCACACGTCGCGGCCGTATAGACGAGGTACGTCCCCGGGAACAGCCGACGAACGTCCTCGCCGCGTACGTGGGCCAGCAGCACCCCACCCAGCGCGCCGTCCAGGTCGCGCACGGCAGACCACGCGGCGATGAGCTTCAGGCCTCCAGGAGCGATCCGCATGCTGGCTCCGCTACACGTGCTCGCGAAACCACGCGATGCAGCGCGGCCACGCGTCCTCGGCCGCGTCCTGGCGGTACGACGGCCGCCCCTCGCTCATGAAGGCGTGGCCGGCCCCCGCGTAGCGGTGGAACTCGTGCTTCTTGCCGAGCCGCGTCAGCTCCTCATCGAGCTTCGCCACATCAGCCGGGCTGGGATTCGCGTCGTCCTCGCCGAACAGCCCCAGCAGCGGCCCGCGGATGCCCGCGCTCAGGGAGAAGGGAGCCGGCCCCTCGCCCCACGGCACCATGATGTTGCCCCCGTAGAACACCGCCGCGGCGCGGAAGGCCGGGTTCTGCGCGGCCATCAGGTAGGTCACACGGCCGCCCATGCAGAATCCGGTGATGCCGACGCGCTCCGCCTGGACCTGCGGCAGGCGTTGGATGTGGGCCAGCGCGGCGGTCACGTCCTTGACGACGTTCGCGTCGCGCAGCCGGCCCATGCGCGTCATGGCGTCATCGCCGGAGCTCGGGTCTTCGCGGTGGTAGAGGTCAGGAGCGATGCCGACGAAGCCGGCCGCCGCGATCCGGTCGGTCATGGACTGGATGAACGCGTCCACCCCGCCGGCATGCTGGATCACGACCACGGCCGGGAACGGACCCGCGCCGGCCGGGACCGCCACATAACAACCCATCGCGCCGCCCTCGACGGCCACCGTATCCCATCGCTCTGGCATCGCTGCTGCCCTCCACCCGCCGCGCCGGCTTCGGCGCCGGTCACGGCCGCTCCGGCGAGAGGATAGCACCCCCAGCGCGCCGACCGGAGGCTTCGTCACAGCGCCCGGTACGCGCTATGCTGAAGCTGCGTTCGCGAGGGAGGTGACCGATGGCCGTCCAGATGCTCGACCTGTCGGCCGCCGCGGCCATGGTGCCGGACGGCGCATCCGTGGGCATCGCCGGGTTCTCGCCCATGGCGCTCGTTCGCGCGCTGGCGCGCCGCCACGCGCGTGACCTGCACCTGGTCGGCGTGCCGACCGGCGGGCTGGCGGTGGATCTGCTCATCGGTGCGGGCTGCGTCCGCTCGCTCGAGAGCTCGGGCGTCCACCTCGGCGAGCACGGCTTCGCGCCGCACTTCTCTCGTGCCGCCTGCGACGCCTCGGTCCGCATTCTCGACTCGACCTGACCGGTGCTGCTGATGGCGCTCCAGGCTGGAGCGTCGGGCGTCCCTTTCGCGGCCGTCCCCGGCCTCATCGGCTCAGACCTCATGGCGGTGCGCGACGACTTCCGCATCATCGACGACCCGTTCGCCCCGGAGCGCCGGGTTGCCATCGCGCCGGCGATCGCGCCGGCCTTCGCCCTGGTGCACGCCCTGCGTGCCGACCCCGACGGCAACCTGATCATCCCGGCCTCCGGCGACGACGCCTTGCTCATCCAGGCATCGCGCACGGTGATCGCGACCGCCGAGGAGGTGGCGCCGGACGCCACACGCACGTTGACGGCGGACGAGCGGCTCGTGCCGGGCGTCTACGTGGACGCGCTGGCGCCCGCACCGCAGGGAGCGCATCCGCTGGCGTGCCAGTCGCACTATCCCACCGACGCCGCTCACATCCGCCGCTATCTCGACGCGGCACACGACCCGCAGTCCTTCCACGCGTATCTGGACGCGTACGTGTACGGACCCGCGGACCACGCCGCCTACCTGGAGCGCGTGCTGCCGGAGGCGGCCGTTGTCTGACCCCGTGTTTACGCCCGACGAGATGATGTCCGTCGTTATCGCGCGCCAGGTGCGCGACGGCGAGACCGTGGCGACGGGCGCCAACTCGCCCATCCCGGCCTCCGGTTGTCTGCTGGCGCAGCGTCTACACGCGCCAAGCACGCGTGTCATGGTGCTGGGCAGCCGGCGCCACTTCCCCTTCCACGGAGACAAGGAGTTCTTCGACTTCGCCCAACGGGGCAAGCTCGACCTGTTCTTTCTCGGCGGTATCCAGATCGACGCGCGGGCGAACATCAACCTGCACGTCCTGGGCGACTATGCGCACCCGGCGCGACGCTTCCCCGGCGCGTTCGGCTCTGGCGTCCTCTACTACGTGGCCAAGCGGGTCATCCTCTTCCGCACGGAGCACTCCCACCGCGTGTTCGTGCCGCGGGTCGACTTCGTCACCAGCCCAGGGGTCACGCCGCCGGGCGTGGCGAGGCCGGGCGGTCCCTCCAAGGTGGTCACGCCCCTGGCGCTGCTGAGCTTCAACCGTGACACGGCCACGCTGGAGTTGGAGTCTGTCCACCCGGGCTACACCGCGGACGAAGTGCTCGAGAACACGGGCTTCCCGCTGCCGGTGCGTCCGGACGTCCACCAGACGCCACCACCGACGGCCGAGGAGCTCTCCACCCTGCGCGGTCCCGTCCTCGACGAGATCGCCGACGCCTACCCGGACTTCGTCGCGCGAGCACGAGCCGCCCGCGCCTGAGCCGCGGCGACGAGGGCCCTCAGTCGGCCTGGCTGAGCGCTCCCAGCAGCTCCCGCGTCCGCTGGGCGGCCGACCGCGGGTCGGACCCCGCCTGCACGATGGTGCAGATCACCTCGTCGACGCCGGCGGCGCCGATCTCGCGCAGCCGCCCCGCCACCTCGTTCTCGCTGCCCGAGACGATGATTGCGTCCAGCATCCGCGCGCTGGTGGTCCCGTCGGCCGCCTCCGGGAAGCCGCCGTCAACGAACATGGCGCGGTAGAAGGGGATGCGCGCGTAGGCCCCGAGCTGTTTCATGCCGGCCTCGCGGACGGCCGCCCGGTCCTCATGCGCCACGACGCCCAAGTGCATCACCACGGCCGGCCGCGACCGCCCCACGCGCGCTGCGCCCACGTCCAGCGCCGGGATGGCGACACGCCGAACGTGCTCCAGCGGCACCACCCAGGTGATCGCCCCGTCCGCAACCTCGCCGATCAGCTCGAAGGCACGCCTCCGCAGGCCCGACGCCAGCACGGGCACGTCCACAGGCGCACCCCAATCACCGTGCACCCGAAAGAACCGCCCCTCGTGGTCCACGCGGCCGCCCTGCTGAAGCGCGGCGCACAGGATCTGGACGTACTCGCGCAAGTGGGGGAGCGGATGCTCGAACGGGATGCCCCAGATCCCCTCGATCGTGGGCTTGTGACTTGGCCCGACGCCCAGCCTGAACCGGCCGGGAGCGAGCTGCGCCACGGCCTTCGCAGCCTGCGCGACGGCGAATGGATGGCGCGGGAACGTCGGTACGATCGATGTGCCCAACAGGATCTGCCGCGTCCGCACGGCAGCCGCGGCGAAGATCGCCAGGGAGTCGGGGGCGGTCCCACCCAGGGTCAGCCACGCCGCGTCGATGCCGAGCCGCTCGGCCTCGGCGATCGCCTCGACCGCGGCGGGCGCGTCCGGCGCGACGACATGCAGGCCGATGCGCAGGCCTTTCATCGCGGATATGGTACGTTCGCCATTGCGCGCGGACAACCGCGTTCGGCAGGCGTGTCGATGGCCAGGATCATCGGGCCGTGGGAGCGTTGCCCGTCGCGAATCGATGGGTACTATGAGGGCAAGCGCGCAACGCGGCCACTCGTGCGCGGGCGCGTGGGGAAGTGTCGGAATTGGCAGACGAGCGTGGCTTAGAACCACGTGCCGCAAGGCGTGGGAGTTCGAGCCTCCCCTTCCCCACCACGGCCAAGCCGTTGCGCACTGGTTCACGTATGATGGCAGACATACGCATGCCGGGCGGGGGAGCCCAGGGGAGGTGCGCATGGCTCCGCTGTTGCGGGTCAAGGACCTGAAGACCTACTTCTTCACCGAGGACGGCGTCGTCAAAGCGGTGGACGGCGTATCGTACGACGTCGAAGAGGGCGAGACCCTCGGTCTGGTCGGCGAGTCCGGCTGCGGCAAGAGCGTCAGCGCGCTGTCCATTCTGCGGCTGATCCCACACCCGCCGGGCAAGATCGTCGGCGGCGAGGTCTGGTTCGACGGCCAAGACCTTCTGAAGGTCGACGAGGACGAGATCCGCCACATCCGTGGCAATCGGATCGCGATGGTCTTCCAGGAGCCGATGACGTCGCTCAACCCCGTGCTGACGATCGGACGCCAGATCACCGAGGCGCTCGAGCTGCACCTGAAGCTCGACAAGGACGCCGCTCGGCGGCGGGCGGCGGAGCTGCTCGATATGGTCGGCATCCCCGACGCGGCCAAGCGGCTGAACGATTACCCTCACCAGTTCTCGGGTGGCATGCGCCAGCGCGTGATGATCGCGATGGCGCTGAGCTGCAACCCGAAGCTGCTGCTGGCCGACGAGCCAACCACGGCGCTCGATGTGACCATTCAGGCGCAGATCCTCGAGATCATGGCTCGTCTGTCACGTGAGCTCGGCACGGCGGTCGTCATCATCACGCACAACCTGGGCGTCGTCGCCCGCTACGCCGACCGGGTGAACGTGATGTACGCCGGCAAGATCGTCGAGTCGGCCAGCGCGCTGGAGGTCTACGGGCACCCGCGCCACCCGTACACGGTGGGGCTGCTGCGCTCTGTTCCGCGGCTCGACCAGGCGCGCAAGGACCGCCTGGAGCCCATCGAGGGCGTCCCGCCGGACCTGGCGAACCTGCCCAAGGGTTGTAGCTTCGCCCCGCGCTGCAAGTGGCGGCAGCAGATCTGCCTCGAGCAGGGGCCGCCCCTGGCGATGGTGGGCGAGGGCCACATGAGCGCGTGCTGGTTCTGGAACGAGCTGACCGATGATGCGGTGCGCGCCGGGCGTCCGGTGGAGTCGGTGGGCGGAGGTGCGCAGTGACCAGCGAGACTCGGGTGGCGGCCGGCCAGGAGACGGCGAGCGGCCCCCAGGGCAACGGCCAGGTGAACCGCGGCGACGCGCTGATCGATGTCGCTGACCTCAAGATGTACTTCCCAGTCACCGCGGGCCTGCTGATCCAGCGCAAGGTGGCCGATGTCAAGGCGGTGGACGGTGTCAGCTTCACCATCCGCAGGGGCGAGACGCTCGGGCTGGTGGGCGAGTCGGGCTGCGGAAAGTCCACGACCGGGCGCGCCATCCTGCAGCTCTACCGCCCCACCTCCGGCTCGGTGAAGTTCGGCGGCACCGAGCTCACCCGTCTCAAGGGCGGCGATCTGCGCCGCTTCCGCCGCCGCATGCAGATGATCTTCCAGGACCCCTACGCTTCGCTCAACCCGCGCATGAGCGTGGGCGCGATTATCGGCGAGCCACTGGCCATCCACAACCTGGCGCGCGGCCGCGACCGCAAGGAGCGTGTGCAGCAGCTTCTCCGGATCGTGGGGCTCAACCCGTACTTCGCCAACCGCTACCCGCACGAGTTTTCCGGCGGCCAGCGGCAACGCATCGGCATCGCCCGCGCCCTCGCCGTCGAGCCCGAGTTCATCGTCTGCGACGAGCCCGTCTCGGCGCTCGACGTCTCGATTCAGGCGCAGATCATCAACCTGCTCGAGGACCTACAGGGACAGTTCGGACTAACGTACCTGTTCATCGCCCATGACCTGAGCGTGGTGCGCCACATCAGCACCCGCGTGGCCGTGATGTACCTGGGCCATGTCTGCGAGCTCGCCGATCGCACCGAGCTGTACGTTGACCCACTCCACCCGTACACGAAGGCGCTGCTCTCGGCCGTCCCGGTCCCGGACCCGAAGGTGGAGGCGAAGCGCGAGCGCATCATCCTGGCCGGTGACGTGCCCTCTCCCTTGCGGCCTCCGCCCGGCTGCGTGTTCCACACCCGCTGCCCGATCGCGATCGAGGAATGCCGGATGCGGATGCCGGAGTGGCGGGAGGCATCTGCAGGCCACTGGGTGGCCTGCCACCGCGCGTAGGGGAGCGTGCGCGACATAACGCGCCGGCCGGAGAGGGCACGCAATCCGTCCCGTCGGGGTGCCGATAGGCACGCGCCACGGTGACCGAGCGCGACGGCCGGGGGCCGGGCGACTTCGCGCGCAGCGTAACGGCGTGCGAGAATTGCCCAGGCTGTGATCAGGTCCGAAGACGTCCGAGACAGTGGAGAGCAGGGAGCAGCGATGCAAGCAATTGGGATCGCTTCCGGCCTCACGGATGGTGGGAAGGGGAAGGGGAAGGGGAGCTCCCGGTAGGATTAGGGTGTCT
>JAJYLG010000115.1 GCA_021787985.1 Chloroflexota bacterium | reverse complement strand
GGCCGCCGATCAACGACATCATCGTGCTGGACGGGCGCGTCTACGTCCCGTTCGCCCCGTTCCCGGCGTTCCTGTTCGTGCCGCTGGTGGCGCTGATCGGGGTGGGGCAGGCGATCGCGTACGAGCCGCTGATCAACGCCTTCCTGGCCGGGGTGGACGTGGCGCTCGCCTGGGGGATGCTGGGCGCCTTCGGGGTGCGGCGCTGGGCGGACCGGCTCTGGCTGACGGTGCTGTTCGGGTTCGGCACGGTGCTCTGGAACGTGACCGTGCGCGGCGGGGTCTGGCACACGGCCGAGATCATCGCCGTGGGGCTGACGTTGTGGGCGCTGATCGAGACGCGCCGGGAACGGCCACGGCCGTGGCTGCTGGGGGTCCTGGGCGGAGCGGCGTTCCTCACCCGCTCGACGCTGCTGTTCGCATTGCCGTACTACGCCTGGGTAGTGGCGGGGCGCCCGACCAACCTGCCCGGGCTGCGGCGGGCCCTGCGCGAGGGGCTGGTCCCGGCGCTGCAGGTGGCGATCGCGTCGGTGCCCTTCGGGCTGGTCTTCTTCTGGTACGACTGGGCGCGCTTCGGCGCGCCGCTCGAGACCGGCTACGAGCTGGCCTCGCTTCCGCCGTTCCTGGAGGCGCTGCGGGCGCAGGGGCTCTTCTCGATCGTCCACCTGCCGATGAACCTGGACTACCTGTTCCTGAAGGGCCCGCAGCAGCTGATCTCGACGCCGCCCTTCTTCGTGCCCAGCACGCTCGGGATGTCGGTGTTGCTCACGAGCCCGGCGCTGCTGGTGGGCCTGCGGTCGCTCGTGCGCTCATCCGAGGCGCGGGTGGTGGCATTCGCTGGGCTGCTGGTCCTGCTGCCCACCCTGCTGTACTACGGGGGTGGCTGGGTGCAGTTCGGCTACCGCTACCTGCTCGACTCGGTCCCCTTCTGGCTCGTGCTCTGCGCGATCTGGGCGTCCCGGCGGGGCGTGGGCTGGGTCTGGCGGCTCGGCATCGCCTGGAGCATGCTGGTGAACCTGGGGCTGGTCTACTGGGCGTTCAACCTGTAGGCCAACCGGCTGTGGGCCCAACCGGCGAGAATGGCCGCGCGATGAGATCGCCGCGCGCCGTCACGTTCGCCGCCCTGCTCGCGATCATCGCGGTCGGCTTCGTACTGCGCGCCGTCCCCGTGCTGGGCAACCCGTGGCCGGTCGGGGACGGCGGCCTGTTCTACACGATGGTCGGCGAGCTGCGGGCAAACGGCCTCGCGCTGCCCTGGTTCACCTCGTACAACCACGAGGGGATCCCGTTCGCGTATCCGCCGCTCGCCCTGGAGCTGGCGGCGGTGCTCGAGTCGGTCACCGGGATGGCACGCTCGGACGTCTTCCGGCTGGTTCCGCTGACCTTCAGCACCCTGTGCATCCCCGCTGTGTACCTGGTCGCGCTCGAGCTGCAGCGGGACGGGGACCCGCGGGGGAGCGCGCGGGCGTCGGCGAGCCCGGCGGTGCGGGGGGGGCCGCGGGCCCTGTTCGCGACCCTGGTCTACGCGACCTTCCCCCTGGCTTGGGAGTGGCTGACGCTGGGAAGCGGCCTCACGCGATCGGTGGGGATGTTCTTCGCCCTGCTCGCGACCTGGCAGGGGCTGGTGCTGCTGCGGCGCGGGCGCTCAATCGCGATCGTCGCCACCGGGTTGCTGGCCGGCCTGGCCGCACTCAGCCATCCCGAGGCCGCCGTCTTCGTCCTGCTTGGGCTCGGCGCACGGGTGGTCGTGGAGCACTCGTGGCGGTACCTGCGCGACCTCGTCCTCGCGGCGCTCGTGGCGGTCGTGGTCGCGGGCCCGTGGATCGCGGTCGTCGCGGTGCGCCACGGTCTCGCGCCACTCGCGGACGCCGCCGGCGGTGTGGGGCGGGACCCGGTGGCAAGCGCTGTGGTGTACGTGTTCGGGTTCTTCCTGGCGAGTCCGCTGCCGCTGGCGGCCGTGCTCGATCTGCTCGGCCAGGTGCGCGCGATCGTGGGCCGGCGACCGTACCTGGTGCTCTGGCGCCTGGCGGTCTGCTTTCTCGACCTTCGCTTTGCACTCGTCGCGGCGGTGGTGCCGCTCAGCGTGCTCGCCGCCGACGGGCTCTTCGGTGTGCTTGTTCCGGCACTCCGGACCGGGGTACGCGAACGCCGCGGAGCGCTCGCCGGGGCGTTCTTGGCCGGCGTGGCATCCGCCGGGCTCGTGGTCGCGAGCCTGCTGACGCCGTCGGTCTTCCTGGCGCCCCACGTCGCGCTCGCCGCGCCGGATCGTGCCGCGATGGCGTGGGTCCGCGCGACACAGCCAGCGGACCGGCGGTTCCTGGTTCTGGCTACGGACACATGGGGCTCGGACGACCTGAGCGAGTGGTTCCCAGCCCTCACGGCGCGTTCGACGCTCGACACCGGAGAGGGATCTGAGTGGTTGGCGCCCGCCCTGCGGCTCTCGATGGCCGCCGCGGAGGTCGATCTCCGGACGTGCCAGCCATCCGCCCTCGGGTGTGTCACTCGGTGGCTGGACGTGCACGGCGGACAGGATGCCGCGGTCTATGTCCCGGCCAACGGCAGCGCCTACGCCTCCGGAGCGGACCCTTCCGCGGCGATTCGGGGGCGGCTGCTCGGGTCACCGGCGTTCCGCGTCATCTATGACGGTCCGGGCGCGGTGATCCTCGCGTTCCGGGGCGGAGCGGCCGCGGGCGCGCGACCTGTCGCGCGCGCGATGGACCGTGAGACGAGCGGCAGCAGGCCCATCATCGGGATCAGCATGTAGTGGGGCACCAGGTCCGGTGCCGGCGCAATCATGGCGATCGACAGCAGCGCGAACGCCGCGGCGTCGTCGCGGACCAGGAGGACGAACCCGAGGAGGACGACCGCAGACGCGTATCCGACCGCGGGTCCGAACACGCGCGTGATCGACTGCACGTAGTACGGGGACGAGGGCCGAGCGTTGTGCATGACGGTGATGAAGTCAAGCCATGGCTGCAGGCCCAGCAGCAGCAGCGTGGCGGCGAGCAGCACCAAGCCGAGGGCGATCGGGCCGGCCAACTGTCCCCGCTTTCGCCACGTCCAGGCCAGTCCGGCCCCGGGAAACAACTTCACGAGGCCGCCCGCCACCGCCACGTACCCTGACTGGCGGGGCGCCAGCCACATCAGTCCGAGCGCGGCCGCCACCAGGCCGTTGAGATTCGCGGATGCCAGCGCGCCGATCGCCGGACCGTTGACCAGTGTCAGCAGGGCAATGACCATGCCCCAT
This sequence comes from Chloroflexota bacterium, assembly GCA_021787985.1. Taxonomy (GTDB): domain Bacteria; phylum Chloroflexota; class Dehalococcoidia; order DSGV01; family DSGV01; genus JAJYLG01. Next base: position 3,318 of record JAJYLG010000115.1, on the reverse strand, counting down.
CGCCGTCCCGTGAGGCCCTCACGCCGTCCGATGCACACCGTCACCGTCACCAGTGCCACGGCCGTGAGGATCGTGAAGATCAGGTACCCGACGACGGGTGGCAGCAATGCGAGGGGGATGCTCGCGAGTGCGGCGGGCGGTGGATAGACGAACCCCTTGCCCCAGGCGGCCGACGGAAGGATGAACGGTCGGGCCAGCTCGGCTGCCGAGTAGACAGGGTGACCGGCCAGGACGTTGCTGCCGGCTTGCCGATAGGTCCAGAAGTCATTCGACAGGTTCGCCGGCGCCCAGTACAGGTTGCCGGTCAGCTCGATCAGCCACCAGATCGCGCCGATCGTCAGGATGCCGGCCAGCGCCACCCGACGCCAGCGAATCCCGCCGGTTGCCGCGGCCGCGCGACCGAGCAGCGAGACGCGACCCCGATCGAGCATCACCGCGCAGCCTAACCGGTCCCCACAAGGTAGATCACGCTCGTCTACCAGGCCTGCTCGAACGGCATGCCGACCGCCGAGTCATCGACCCGCCCGCAACTCCTCAGATTGCGGCGGACGGCCCTCGCGTCCGGACCTGGAGCAGCTCGAGGAAGTCCGCCGGCGCGTGAATGGGCAATGCCTCCCGCAGCGCGAGGAGATGCCCGTCTCCGGACCCGAGGAACGCGTCCTGGGTGGCAGCCAGGGCGAGGAGGCAATCGTCCCCGGGGTCTGCCGAGCGGATTACGGGAGGGCCGTCAGGATCCTGGGCGACCGTCGCCGTCCGCGCGAGCCACGCAATCACCTGCTCCGCCTCGTCCGCAGCGATGTAGCGGCGCAGCTTCGGGTACGCGCGCGCTCCCTCGAGCTCAGTGAGCAGGGCAGCCGAGACCACGATCTCGAACCTGCCGTCCTGCCATGCCAGCAGGAGGCGCGCCGACGCGCCGATCGGCGAGAGGAGGGCGGAGATGATGACGTTCGGGTCCAGGACTGCGCGCACCGGCCAGCGCTGCGGTCGGGTCGCGTGCTGCGCTTCCACGGCGAGCGCGCTGGACTCCTGCTCGGGCAACCTGGTTGTGCTTCCACGGTCCCTGCAGCAGGTCCAGGCCGAACTCGCGCCGGAGTGCGTCGTCGATCACGGCACTGTCGCCGGGGGGCGCCATGCTGCTCGCTCCGCGCTCAGCCCAGCGAGCGCACCAGCTCCCGGAGCGGCGGGTTCGAGCGGTCGCGAGGCGAGAGGATCGGATCGCGGTCGGGCCAGGGGACGCCTATCTCGGGGTCGTCCCAGGCGAAGCCCAGTTCGTCGGTGCCGTCGTACTCGTTGGTGACGAAGTACAGGAGGTCGGTGGGCTCGATGGCGTAGAAGCCGTGAGCGACGCCGGCAGGGATCACGACCCACTCATCGGGGCCGAGCACGCGCGTCTCGACCAGCGGCGCGGCAAGTTGCCCATCAGCCGTGGTCCCTGCCCCAGCCCCTGCGACCATGCCGGCGAGGAGCGGACGCACGTCGACGAGGGCCACGAAGGCGCGGCCCCGCGCGACGGTCCAGCGATCGAGCTGGCGGCGGTGGTAGTGGAGGCCGCGCAGGACGCGAGACTGGCTGGTCGAGAGGTTGGCCTGCACGAACCGCTCGTCCGACCAGCTGGCCCGCCAGAGCTCACGAAACGCACCGCGCTCGTCAGCATGGGAGGTGAGCCGGCCCCAGGCAACGCCCTCCAGCGCCCCGGATTCGCCGCCAGGTCCCGTGGTCATTCCGCCCTCCTTTCGACACCGTCCGCGCTCCGCGACGGGCACCGCATCGCTTCGGGTTCCGGCGTCAGGCGCTGACACCGGAGGGCGGAGCATCGGGTCGTCGGAGGGAGCCTACGGGTTTCTGAGGATGTCGTGCCTGCCGATCCGCCGCCACCGCACGGCGAGCTCGCCTTCGATCTCGATCCACTCGAACGTCGCCCACCCATCCGGTCCCGAGAAGCTCCACTCTTCGTGGACTCCTGACTCATTCATCCCTCAGTGGAAGAAGGAGCCGGAGTTCGATCATCGCTGAATGTAGCTAATGCTCGCCACTGAAGCCTTACGTGGCGACCCGGCGGCGCAGGTACCGAGACGGCCCGCCTGTAGGCCCCTTGCCGTGCGATATTCGCGGCACGTCTGGCGTGCGGCCGCGATCTCCGAATCACATCGGGCGCCGGGAAGCCCCAGCAACGCGCCGGAGGGCACGCAAGGCTCACCGGGCGTGCGTTAGCGAGATTCTGCCCCGCCTGGGCCGGCTGACCGTCCCTCGGCGGCCTGCGCCTCGGCCGCCAGCGCCCGATAACGCGGCAGCTCGTCGAAGAGTGCGGCGCGCCAGTCGCGGAGCATGATGCCGAGTTGCGCCGCGCGGCCGGTGCCCAGCAGGCCCCACGCCGGCGGCGTCGAGGCCCGCTGCCAGGTGGCGCCCGGTACGCGTTCTGTGCGGACGCGGACCCCGACCTCGCGGAGCACGGCCTCCGCCCACTCTGCCCGGGACGTGCGACCGGCGTTCACCAGGTGATAGATGCCGCTCTCGGGCCGCGCGCGAACCAGCGCCACGATGCCGGAGGCGAGGTCGGCCGCGCGCGTGGGCGACCCGATCTCGTCGGAAACGAGGCGCAGGGTGGTGCCATCGGCCGCGGCACGGACGGCGGCGGCGATGATGCGGGCCGGGAAGTCCGCGCCGGGAGGGCCGTACAGCCACGCTGTCCGCACGACCCAGCGACGGGGCTCGTCGCCCGCCGCCGCATGGCCGTGAGTCTCCGCGAGCCCCTGCTCGCCGGCCCCCGACGTGGTTCCGCTTTCCCCGATCGTCCGGCCGGCTGGGACTCGTGCGCCCTCGATCAGGCCGACCCCGGCGAGCACCGCCTCCTCGCCCGCCCGCTTGCTCCGCCCGTAGGGGTTCGCCGGCGCCACCGGGTCGTCCTCGGTATACGGCCGCCGGTCGGTCCGCCGCCCGTCGAACACCTCGTTGGTCGAGACGTACAGCAGGTCTGCGCCGGCCTCCCGGCACGCCTCCGCCAGCGCCGCGGTGGCCTCGCCGTTGCGGCGCATGGCAGCGTCCGGGTCGCGGGCGCAGCCGTCGACGTCGGTCCAGGCCGCCGCGTGGATCACCAGGTCGGGGCGTCGGGCCCGGACCAAGCGGACAAGGGACTCGGGCCGGTCCAGGTCGAGCGCGGGCCGCGACCACCCCTCGACCGACACCGCGCGGCTCAGGGGCCGCTCGCGCATGAGCGCCGCGACCAGCGCGCTGCCGAGCCTGCCGCCGGCCCCGGTGACGGCGATCCTCACGGCGTGGGGTCGGCTGCGGCGGCGCGGAATCCGCGGGCGGCGCCGGGTG
>JAJYLG010000114.1 GCA_021787985.1 Chloroflexota bacterium | reverse complement strand
CGCCGGTAGGCGTGGGCGAGCCCGGCGCTGACATTGCCCACCCAGGCGGCCTGGACCCGCGCCGCGCCGCCGGCGCCGATGATCTGGTCGAAGAGGATGTCCGAGATGGGCCCGACGAGGGTGAGGTCACGCTTGCGCTGGCGGATGATCTCGTGGCCGGCGGCGAACGGGATCATCGACTCCAGGCACGTCCCCATGACGACCGAGCAGCCGTCGGGGACACAGCGGTCGATGGCGTCGGCGAGGCTCATGAGCTTGCTCTGCGGCACCGCGCTCCACCCCCGAAGCCATTGCACCAGCCGCCGGCGTTAGCCGCCAGCGTTTCGCCGAGGCGCCGGGTGGATGCCGCGCTCGTCGTCAAGCGGGTGAGGCGGAGGGTAGGTGGCTGACAAAGCGGGGTCCAGGCAGTCCTGCCCGCGCGAACTGGCGGGGGGCCTGGGGGTGTCCGCCGGATACCGAGCTCACCCCCGTCCTGGCCAGGACGGGGCGGCCGGATGGTGGAGACGGATTTCTCCGCGCTTCGCTACAGGACGGGCAGGTAACGCTTCAGCTCGAAGTCGGTGATGTGCGCGCGGTAGGCGTCCCACTCGAGCCGCTTGTTGCGCAGGAACGACTCGAACAGGTGGTCGCCCAGGCAGCGGCGCAGCAGCTCGCTCCCCTCCGCCGCCTCGATCGCCTCGTAGAGCGACCCCGGCAGCGTGTGAATGCCGCGCGCGGCTCGCTCCTCGTCGTTCATGGCGAAGACGTTCCCGGCCACCGGCTCGGGCAGCTCGTACTCCCGCTCCACGCCCTCCAGCCCGGCCGCCAGCATGACCGCGAACGCCAGGTATGGGTTACAGGCCGGGTCGGGCGCGCGGTACTCGACGCGCACCTCGTCCTCGCGGCCGGGGCGGTACTCGGGCACGCGCACCAGGGTGCTCCAGTTGCGCTGTGGCGCCCAGCAGACGTAGACGGGCGCCTCGAATCCCGGTAGCAGCCGCTTGTACGAGTTCACCCACTGGTTGGTGACCAGCGTGATCTCGCGTGCGTGCCGCAGCAGCCCGGCGATGTAGCCGCGCGCCACGGCCGAGAGGTGATACGGTCCGTCCGGGTCGAAGAAGCTGTTCCGCTCGCCGTGGAAGAGCGACTGGTGGGTGTGCATGCCCGAGCCGTTGACGCCCGGGATGGGCTTGGGCATGAAGGTGGCGTACACGCCATGGCGGATGGCGATCTCCTTGACCACCATGCGATAGGTCATGGCGGCGTCGGCCATCGTCAGCGCGTCGGTGTAGCGCAGGCCGATCTCGTGCTGGCTGGGCGCGACCTCGTGGTGGGAGTACTCGACGCCCACGCCCATCTGCTCGAGCGTGAGCACCGTCTCGCGGCGCAGGTCGGAGGCGACGTCGTGGGGGGTGAGGTCGAGGTAGCCGCCCTCGTCCAGCGGCACGGTGCTCTCGCCGTCGCGGAAGTAGAAGAACTCCAGCTCCGGCTCGACGTAGAAGGTGTAGCCCAAGCTCGCGGCGCGCTCGATGTTGCGTCGCAGGACGTAACGCGGGTCGCCGTCGAACGGGCGGCCGTCGGGCAGGACGATGTCGCAGAACATGCGGGCGACCGACATCTCCTGCGGGCGCCAGGGGATCACCTGGAACGTGGCGGGGTCCGGCAGCGCCACCATGTCCGACTCGTCGGTGCGGGCGAAGCCCTCGATCGAGGACCCGTCGAACACCATGCCGTCCTCCAGGGCGTTCTCCAACTCCTCGACCGTGATGGCGATCGACTTGAGCGAGCCGACGATGTCGGTGAACCAGAGACGGATGAACTTGACGTTGCGCTCGCGCGCCGTCTGCAGGACGAACTCGGTGTCCTCGCGGTTGCCGACCATAGACGCCTCCACGCGCCGGATGGCCCCGGCGCGGTGTGCGGTCACCGTGATGCAGCGACAGGGTAGCGCGTGCCGATTACGGCTGCATTACGCGGCCCCCCAGCCTGCGCCACCGCGCCATCCTTCGCGGCGAGCCCCCTGCGCGCGCGAGAGCGCGAGGCCGCCCGTCGGGCGGCCTCGTGATCGTTTGACGGACGGTGGCTCCTAGGCGTCGAAGGTGGTCAGGAACTCGAACGGGTGCGGTCGCAGCCGCAGCTCCTGTCCCTCGTCACGCTTCATGCGTACCCAGGTGTCGAGCACGTCGGTGGTGAAGACGCCGCCCTTGAGCAGGAACTCATGGTCCTCCTCCAGCGCGTCGAGGGCGTCGTCGAGGCTGCCGGGCATCTGCGGGACCTCGGCCGCCAGGGGGCCCTCCAGCTCGAAGACGTTGACGTCCATCGGTTGGCCGGGGTCGATCTCGTTCTCGATGCCGTCGAGGCCGGCCATCAGCAGGGCGGCGAAGGCCAGGTAGGGGTTCGCCGTCGGGTCCGGCGGGCGGAACTCGATGCGCTTGGTCTTCGGGTTGTCGCCCAGCATCGGGATGCGGCAGGCGGCCGAGCGGTTGCGGGCGGAGTAGACCAGGTTGGTCGGCGCCTCGTAGCCGGGCACCAGCCGCTTGTAGCTGTTGGTGGTCGGGTTGCAGAAGGCGGCCAGCGCGCGGCCGTGGCGGAGCAGGCCGCCGATGTACCAGCGGCAGAGCTGGCTGACCTGGGCGTAGGTGTCGGCCTGGAAGAAGAGCGGGTCGCCGCCCTTCCAGAGGCTCTGGTGGGTGTGCATGCCCGAGCCGTTGTCACCGAATAGCGGCTTCGGCATGAAGGTCGCCACCTGGTTGTGCTTGCGGGCGACGTTGCGCACCACGTACTTGTAGGTCATCACCTTGTCGGCCATGCGCGTCAGCGTGTCGAAACGCATGTCGATCTCGCACTGGCCGCCGGTCGCCACCTCGTGGTGGTGGACCTCCACCGGGATGCCGAGGTCGACCATGGTCAGGATCATCTCGCTGCGCAGGTCCTGCAGGCTGTCGTGCGGCGGGACGGGGAAGTAGCCTTCCTTGAAGCGCGGCTTGTAGCCCAGGTTCGGGCCTTCCTCGCGGCCGGTGTTCCACTGGCCCTCGGCCGAGTCGATGTAGTAGAAGGCGGCCCGCTGGTTGAGGTCGAAGCGGATGTCATCGAAGACGAAGAACTCGGCCTCGGGGCCGAAGTAGGCGGTGTCGGCGACGCCGTTGGTGCGCACGTAGCGCTCGGCCTTCTGCGCGATGTAGCGCGGGTCGCGCGTGTAGCGCTCCTTTTTCACCGGGTCGACGACGTCGCAGATCATGTACGCGGTCGGGTGCTCGGCGAACGGGTCGATGCGGACGGTATCCGGATCCGGGATGAGGACCATGTCCGACTCCTGGATCTGCTGGAACCCGCGGATGCTGGAACCGTCGAAGCCAAGGCCGTCCTTCCAGACGCCACGCTCGGGGTTGTCCTGGCCCTCCCACTCGCCGACGTGCATGGAGAAGTGCTGCCACGTTCCCGGCAGGTCGACGAAGCGCAGGTCCATGACCTGGACGCCCTTGGCCTTGATGAAGTCAACGAATTCCTTCGGGGTCACGCCTTCCAACCTCCTGGATACCCGCCACGGTGCGTCCGCGCGGAGCAAGACCAACCGCCGCCCGCGCGCGCCCGCGCCCGCCGCTCTACCGTCATGCTAGGGGCCGAGCGGCAGGCTCCGGCAGGGGGCTACGTTACAACTATGTGAACACTCGCCGTGTCAGACAGCCGCCGAGTCGCGCTCGCCGGTCCGCACGCGGATCACCTGCTCCACCGGCAGCACGAAGATCTTGCCGTCGCCGATGTGTCCGGTGCGGGCCGCCGCGACGATCGCCTCCACGGCGCGCTGCACCGCCTCGTCCTGTACGACCGCCTCGATCTTCACCTTGGGCAGCATGTCCACGGTGACGGACTCGCCCCCGCGACCGACGTGCACGACGCCGCGTTGCCCCCCGCGGCCGAGCACGTGCTCGACGGTCATCCCGTGGAAGCCGGCGGCCGCCAGGGCGTCCTTGACCTGCTCCAGCCGCTCGGGCCGGATGATCGCCATCACCATCTTCACAGGCGCGCCCCAACGGAGGCGCTCAGCTCGCCGCTCGCCTCGGCTGGCCGCCCGTGCTCGCTGGGCCGGACGTGGGCGAGCGCGGGCGCTGCCGGAGCGCCCACGGCGAGGTCATCGAGGTTGTAGGCCCGCTCGCCGTGGAGCGCGACGTCGACGCCGATCGCCTCCTCCTCCCGGCTCACGCGCAGGCCGAGCGCCAAGTCGAGCAGCTTCAGCAGGCCGGCGGTGACGACGAAGGAGTAGCCGCCCGTGGCCAGCACGGCCAGCAGTTGCGTCCAGAGCTGGCCGGGGTTGCCGTGGAAGAGGCCGTTGCCGCCGGCCGCGTTGACGGCGACCGTCGCGAACAGGCCGGTGGCCAGCGCACCCCAGGCGCCACCCACCCCGTGCACGCCGACCACGTCGAGCGAGTCGTCCACCGCGAAGCGGGCGCGCACGCGCACGGCGGCGAAGCAGATCGCCCCGGCCCCGGCACCGATCGCCAGCGCGGCCATCGGGCCGACGAAGCCAGAGGCGGGCGTGATCGCCACCAGCCCGGCGACGGCGCCGGACGCCGCGCCCACGATGCTCGATTTGCCGAGCACGATCCGGCTCAGCAGCGTCCAGCTCAGCGCCGCGGCGGCCGCAGCCACGTGCGTCGCGACGAAGGCGCTGGTGGCCAGCCCGCCGGAGGTGAGCGCGCTGCCGGCGTTGAATCCGAACCAGCCGAACCAGAGCAGCGCCGCGCCCAGCACGACCATCGTGATGTCGTGCGGCTCCATCGGGTCGCGCCCGTAGCCGATCCGCCGGCCGTAGAAGATCGCCGCGGCCAGCGCCGCCGCGCCGGCGTTGACGTGCACGACCGTGCCGCCGGCGAAGTCCAGCGCGCCGAGGGAGTGCAGCCAGCCGTGCGGCGACCAGACCCAGTGCGCCACCGGGGCGTATACCAGCACCGACCAGAGCGCCGTGAAGACGACGAAGGTGCCGAACTTCGCGCGCTCGGCGAAGGCGCCCGTGATCAGGGCCGGAGTGATGATCGCGAACATCATCTGGAAGAGCATGAACGCCTGCTGGGGGATGGTGGCGGCGTACTCCGGGTTCGGCGCCTGGCCCACGCCCCGCAGCCCGAACCAGTCCAGCCCGCCGATGAACCCGCCGTGGTCCGGCCCGAAGGCCAGGCTGTAGCCGACCAGCACCCAGATCACGGTCACCACCCCGATGACCGTCAGGCTCTGCATGATCGTGCTGAGCACGTTCTTGTTGCGGACCAGGCCGCCGTAGAAGAAGGCCAGCCCCGGCGTCATCAGCATGACAAGCGCCGACGCGACGAGAACCCACGCGGTATCGCCCGAGTTGACCATGAGCCGTCCTCCGGTATCCCCCCGGAGCGTGGCGCCCATGCGCCACGCAACATCTCTCAGGCTCGGGGCGGCCGGTTTCGCGGGGATTTCGCGCCGGTTTCGGACGTGTTGCGGTTCGGTTACAGGCGTGTTTCGCTGGGTTCGAGCTCGTTCTCGGGACGGCGGGCGGGCGCCCCGACCGTGGGCGCGGCGAAGCGGTAGCCGACGTTGCGGATCGTCTCGATGAAGGCGTGGTCGGCGTCCTCGATCTTGCTGCGCAACCGGCGGATGTGGACGTCGACGGTGCGGGCGCCGCCGTAGTAGTCGTACCCCCAGACGCGGTTGAGCAGCGTCTCGCGGCTGAAGACCTTGCCGCGATTGGTGGCCAGGAAGCGCAGCAGCTCGTACTCCTTGTAGGTCAGGTCCACCGGCTCGCCGGCGAGGGTCACGCGGTAGTTCGCCAGGTCGATCACCAGGTCATCGAGCCGCAGCAGGTCCTGCGAGTCCACGCCGGCGCGCCGCCAGAGCACCGCCCGCACGCGCAACAGCAGCTCGTCCGGCTCCACGGGGAGCACGGCGAAGTCGTCCACCGGGGTCGTCGGGTCGAACCGCGTCGTCCAGGCCGGGCCGAGCAGGGCGATCAGCCCCTGGTGCGGCGCACCGTCCTGCCGGGCGATAGCGGACAGGACCTCGGCGTCCACGGGGGAGGCGACGTGCACGATCACCAGATCGGCGCGCGCGGCCTCGACGCGGCCGGGCGTATCGGCGCGCGGCGCCTCGCGCGTGACGCGGAAGCCCGCGTACTCGAGCGCCGCGGCGAGCGGCGCCATCTGGGCATCGGCCACCGGCATGGCCACCAGCACGACGTGCTGCAACCCCGTCCTCCCTCGACCACGAACGCCCGAGTGTACCATCGCCTTGTTTCACCTATATGACGGACGCCGCCCGTCGCGCGCGGCATCGGAGCCGCGGCCGCCGCCCTCAGTATCGCTCCGGCGGCTCACCCCAGGGCGCAGCCCGCGCAGCGGCCCTGCTCGCAGCGGCCCGAGGCGAGCCACAGCATCCCCTGGCTCTCGGCGGCCCGTGGCCGGAGGCCGCCGGCGCGCAGGGCGGCGGCCAGGTGGGCGGTGCGGCCGTACGCGGCGCCGGGCAGCTCCGCGTAGCAGCGACGGGCGGCAGTGGCGGCCGCCGCGTCCCCGGCGTGCAGGGCGACGGCCAGCGCCGCGGGAAGCAGCCCGTTCACCACCACCTCGGCCGCCCGGCCGGCACCCACCCAGGGCGGCGCCGACGCCCAGGCCAGCGCCGCCCGCGACCCC